>NZ_JBEYYU010000090.1:0-26714 GCF_040645755.1 Streptomyces sp. NPDC046716 | reverse complement strand
GAGTTCTGTTGTGTGTTGGTGGGGTGTCTCGCGCCGGTCCCCGCGCCGCTGAGGGGTTGTCGTTCGGGTGCCGCTCGGTGGGGGCTGGTCGCGCAGTTCCCCGCGCCCCTGAAGGCATGCGCTGCGCGCAGCCTTCCCCTGCCCCTGGGCGAGCGGAGCTCGCTTCCAGGGGCGCGGGGAACTGCGCGAGAAGCCCCACCGGGTCGCGGTCGAAGGACGGCCTGGGGGCGCGGGGAACTGCGCGGGAAGCGGCCGCCGGGTCGCGGATGACGTACGACCCAGGGGCGCGGGGAACTGCGCGGGAAGCGGCCGCCGGGTCGCGGATGACGTACGACCCAGGGGCGCGGGGAACTGCGCGAGAAGCGGCCGCCGGGCCGCGGGCGAAGAACAAGCCAGAGGCGCGGGGAACTGCGTGGTCAGTCAGCCGCCGGGGTGCGGGGAACTGTGTGATCAGGTGGGCGTCGGGGTGGGGGCGTTACAGGAGGGACGGGACCTCTTGGGCGGAGACGGAGCGGGCGGCGCGCTCCAGGGCGCTGGCGAGCAACGCCAGGTCCGTCGGGCCGTTGCCCAGCTCACGGACCGGACGACGGTCCGGAGGATCACCCATGCGGGCCCAGTCCAGGACGACCACGGTGGGCCGGAGAGTGGCCGTGCGCGGAATGCGCCCGGTGACCCGCCCGGCCTGCACCCCCAGATCCCGCCCGTCGGCGGCGAACAACCGCCCCCGCCCCGGCGCCGGATCCTCGGGCCCCCCGCCCCGCACGGCATCGAGCACCACCCGGGGCCGAGCCACCCACCCCTCGGCCCCGCCGGAGGCGAACGCCGCGACGAGATGCACCCCGAGCCGCTCCCCGTCCCGCGCCACGGCCTCGAGCGCCCGCACCACGGACCCCGCGGCGGGCCGCCCCGGCGACCCGAGCGGCGGCGACAGCAGCGCGTCCAGATCGTCGACGACCACCACGAGCCGCGGCAACGGAGGCGCCGCCTCCGTCTTCTCCCGCGCCGCGCCGGGCCGCAGCCGCATCGTGGGCATCGTCGAGCTGGGCGGCGTGTCGAGATCCCCCGTGTCGGCCCCGGCCCCGGCCCCGGAGGCGGGCGCGCTGCGCTGGGAGACGAGCCGGCCGGCGACGGTGCGCTGGGTGTGCCACTCGGTGAAGTGCGTACGCCCTATCAACTCGGCCCGCCGCTTCAGCTCGGTGCTCAGCGACTGGGCGAACTCCCGCATCCGCACCGGGTCGTTGGCCGCCAGATGGGTCGTGACGTGGGGCAGGTCGGTGCAGACCCGCAGCCCGTCCGCCGTACCGCCCGGTCCACCGGTGCCGCCCTCCCCGTCGATGAGGACGAGGCTGAGCCGGTCCGGCCGCTCGGCGGCGGCGAGCGACGCGGCGACCGAGCGCAGCAGCTCCGTACGGCCACTGCCCGCGGGCCCCTCGACCAGCAGATGCGGACCGTCGGCGGCGAGATCGACCCCGACCGGGCCGCGCGGCCCGGCGCCGAGCACCGCCACCACCCGGCCGCCCAGGGAGTCCGGGTCGTCCGAGGCCGCCGCCCAGCGCGCCATCAGCGACGCCGGGGTGGCCCGGGCGAGCCCCAGCTCGTCGAGGAGCCGGGCGACCTGGGGCAGCGGCGCCGACACGCGCGCGTGCGGGCCGCCCGATGCGCCCGTGCCGTCCGTGCGCAAGGGTGCGAGCGCCCGCGCGAACCGCTCCGCCCACGCGAGCGACACCGCGTCCACCGTGGCCACGGTGCCGTGCCCGACGGGCTGTCCCTGTGCGGCCCGGTGCAGCCGCAGCGAGGTCGCCACGTCCCCGCTGAGCAGCGCCACGGCGCCGCACGCGCGAAAGGCCGGGCTCTGCGCGCAGGCCGCCTCGTAGGTCCGGTCGACCGGGGAGGCCGGAGTCGTCGCCGGCGTCTCGGCCAGGCACACCACGTGGATCCCGGCAGCGGCCCCTTCGGCGGCGAGCCGCACGGTGGCCTCCCGCAGCGTCGCCGACCCCGGGTCGCCGTCGACGACGACCACGGAAGCGGCGTCCGGGCGCAGGCCCGCGGCATGGTCGTCGAGGCGGCGCAGCAGCTCACCGGTGCGGGCGGCCGCCTGCTCCCGGTCGTACGCGAGCAGCAGCCGGCAGTCCTGCCCGTGGGCCGGACGCACGTGCGGCAGCCAGCCGAGCCAGGACCACTCGGCGATCCGCTCCGCCTCGGGCCGCGCCCGGTCGGTGCTGATCAGCACGATCTCCAGCCGGTCCGGGGCGTGCAGCGCGGCGAGCTGGGCCACGACCGCGCGGGCCAGACCGGCGAGCCGCGCCCGCGGCCCCGCGAGCCCGAGCGCGCCCGCCTCGGCGAGTCCGACGGTCACCGGCACCGCGGGGAGCAGTCCGGCCCCGCCGGGTCCCGGCCGGTCGACGGCGCCGAGCCGTACGGCCAGCGCCTCGGGGTGTCCGGCACCGCGCTCCCACAGGCGTGGCCCCGGGCCGAGCGCGGTGAGCAGCAGCGTGGCGGCGTCGGGCCAGGTCTCGGCGGTGGCGGGCACCGCGGGCGCGGGTCCGTCACCGGTGCGGGGAGCGGGTACGCCGGGCTGCTGCGGTGCGCGCATCGGGTACGGCTCGTGGATCGCGTGCTCGGCGTCCTCGAAGTCCGCGCCGCCCTCGGTGTCGCGCCCGGACCGCTCGTCGCGTCCGGGGCCGCGCCGCAGCAGCCGCCCCAGACCGCCGCGCCTGCGCCCGCCGCGCGGCAGCTCGGTACCGCGCGGCGGTGTGCCGGTCGGCGTCCGCTCCACGTCGGGCGCCCCGCCCTGCCCCGGCACGACGGGCTGCGCGCTCCCGGGCGCCGAGTCACCAGCGGCGCCCCAGGACGCGTCCCCGTACGTGTGCCGGGTCTCGTCGGAAGGCACCACCGGGGAGGAAGGGGAAGGGGAGGGGGACGACGAGGGAAGCGGGGTGTCGGCGGCGGGCCGCCGGGTGTCCGCCGTGCCGAGCGCCACCCGCACCTGCCCCTCGCCGTCGGGCGCGGTCGGCAGCGGTGCCGTGCGGGCCGTGCCGCCCGCCGCCGTGACCCGCAGCGCCGACTCGCCCAGGCGGAGCAGCGTGCCGGGGGAGAGGCGCACGGGGCGCTCGTCGAGGGGGCGGCCCTCCAGCGTCGTCCCGTTCGTCGAGCCGAGGTCCGCGACCGTGACCCGGCCGTCGGGGGTGAGCGTCACCGCGCAGTGCAGCCGTGACACGTCCGGGTCGTCCAGGCAGACGTCGGCGTCGGCGGAGCGGCCGATGCGGATCTGGCCGCCGTGCAGCAGGTGGACGCCGCCCGCGTCCGGCCCCGCCACCACGTGGAGCTGGGCCGCCGCCGAGTCGGGGTCGGGGCCGGGGTCGGTGGGGCCGCCGAGCGAGAGCACCGCGCCGTCGGTCAGCGGCGGCTCGCCCAGCAGGCAGCGCTGGGGATCGAGCCGCTCATGGCCCGCGTACAGCACGGAGGAGGGGGCGTCGGCGCCCGCGACGGCCGCGACCAGGCCGGAGAGGACCGCGGCGAGCGCGGTGCCCGCGGGCGCTGTGACCAGAAGGTCGCAGGGCGGGGATGCTGCGGCCTCGACGGAGGCCATGACGGTAAGCCGGATCTGCATCGCCGTCAGCGGTCCCTTCTGCGCGGGCACCCGGGCCAGGGACGCCCGCGGTCCCCACCGCAGATTCCCCCGCCGCCACGGGCACGTCAGCCAGTGCTGAGAGGCATCCTCGCACCTGCCACTGACACTTCGCCCGCCCCCCACCCGTAAGTGATCTTGATTGGTCGGCTCTGCCCGCAAAAGTGCCTGCTCTGTCGTCGCCGGACGTCTGGTTGAGATCGCTCACGTCTCTCATCGGCAACCGAAAGTGCCGGACTTGCGTCTTTCGGACGAGGTCTGTCCGTCGAACACGGGTATGAGTGGTCAAAGAAGATCGACAGCCTGTACCTCGTGCGGCGCCACTACAGTGGGTCGGAACACAGTTCGCAAGCCAAGCAGGGAGCGCATGACGTGCGGCCGGTAGGCAGCAAGTACCTGCTCGAGGAGCCGCTCGGACGCGGCGCCACGGGCACCGTCTGGCGGGCCCGCCAGCGCGAGACCGCGGGCGCCGAGGCGGCCGTCGCCGGGCAGCCCGGCGAGACCGTCGCGATCAAGGTCCTCAAGGAGGAGCTGGCCAACGACGCGGACGTGGTGATGCGCTTCCTCAGGGAGCGCTCCGTCCTGCTCAGGCTCACCCACCCGAACATCGTGCGCACGCGCGACCTGGTCGTCGAGGGCGAGATGCTCGCCCTGGTCATGGACCTGATCGACGGTCCCGACCTGCACCGCTATCTGCGCGAGAACGGCCCGTTCTCGCCGGTCGCGGCCGCGCTGCTGACCGCGCAGGTCGCCGACGCGCTGGCCGCGAGCCACGCCGACGGCGTCGTGCACCGGGACCTGAAGCCGGCGAACGTGCTGCTCAAACAGGACGCCGGCGGGATGCACCCGATGCTCACCGACTTCGGCATCGCGCGCCTGGCGGACTCCCCGGGCCTGACCCGCACGCACGAGTTCGTGGGCACGCCCGCGTACGTCGCGCCGGAGTCCGCCGAGGGGCGCCCGCAGACCAGCGCGGTCGACATCTACGGCGCGGGCATCCTGCTGTACGAGCTGGTGACCGGCCGCCCGCCGTTCTCCGGCGGCTCCGCCCTCGAAGTGCTCCACCAGCACCTCAGCGCCGAGCCCCGCCGCCCCTCCACCGTGCCCGACCCGCTGTGGACGGTCATCGAGCGCTGCCTGCGCAAGAACCCGGACGAGCGGCCGAGCGCGGAGAACCTGGCGCGCGGTCTGCGCACCGTCGCCGAGGGCATCGGCGTGCACGCCAACAGCGCGCAGATCGCCGCCGCCGAGGGCGTGGGCGTCCTGCTGATGCCCGATCCGGACCCGGCCCAGGTCCCGGACGTCCCGGGCGCCGCCGACCCGACGCAGGTACTGCCGAACAACGCGTCCGGTTTCGGCCAGGTCGATCCGAACGCCGCGACGAGCGTCATGCAGCAGCAGGGCGGCCAGGGCGGCCAGTACGGCGCCGCCGACCCGACGGCCGTCATGCCGCCGGTCCCGCAGAACCCGCCGGGCGCCGGCGACCCCGACGACCCGCACCCGTGGCAGAACCAGCTGCGCGCGGCCCGCGACCGCAACGAGCAGACGCAGGTCCAGTACCTCGACCCGAACGAGGACCCGCTGCGCCGGCGTCCGCAGCGCCAGGTCCAGCAGCCCCAGCAGCAGCCGCGCCAACAGCAGTACGCGCCCCGGCAGCAGCGCCAGGCGCCGCGCTCGACCCCGCAGCCGCAGCAGCCCCAGCAGCCCAGGCAGCAGCCGCAGCAGTACGCGCCGCCGCAGCCGCCGCCCCAGCAGCAGCGGCCCGCGCGCGAGCCGCGCCAGCGCAGCGCCAACCCGATGAAGATCCCCGGTCTCGGCTGCCTCAAGGGCTGCCTGTTCATGATCGTGATCCTCTTCGTGGTGAGCTGGCTGGTCTGGGAGTTCACCCCGCTCCAGGACTGGATCGGCACCGGCAAGGGCTACTGGGCGCAGCTGTCCGACTGGTTCTCGACGGTCACCGGCTGGATCGGCGATCTGGGGAGCAAAACCGGCAACTGAACTGCGATGTTGGAGATTTGTCGACATCCGGCGGGTGATTTCCCGCTCTGATGCGTTGGTTGGCGTCCGGGCCGCGTAGCTTGGGCGCCAACACGCGTCGGTAGGAGCAGTCTTGGCACGGAAAATCGGCAGCCGGTACACCGCACACCAGATCCTGGGTCGCGGCAGTGCGGGCACCGTGTGGCTGGGCGAGGGACCCGACGGTCCCGTCGCCATCAAACTGCTGCGCGAGGACCTCGCCTCCGACCAGGAACTCGTCGGACGCTTCGTCCAGGAGCGCACCGCCCTGCTGAGCCTCGACCACGCGCGCGTGGTCGGCGTTCACGACCTGGTCGTCGACGGCAACGACCTGGCGCTGGTCATGGACCTCGTCCGCGGCACCGATCTGCGCACCCGCCTCGAGCGCGAGCGGCGCCTCGCCCCCGAGGCCGCCGTCGCCATCGCCGCCGACGTCGCCGACGCGCTGGCCGCCGCGCACGCCGCCGGCATCGTCCACCGCGACGTGAAGCCCGAGAACATCCTGCTCGACATGCAGGGCCCGCTCGGCCCCGGCGGCGCGCACCCCGCGCTCCTCACCGACTTCGGCATCGCCAAGCTGATCGACACCCCGCGCCGCACCAAGGCGACGAAGATCATCGGCACCCCGGACTATCTCGCCCCCGAGATCGTCGAGGGCCTGCCGCCGCGCGCCGCGGTCGACATATACGCCCTCGCCACGGTCCTGTACGAGCTGCTGGCCGGCTTCACGCCCTTCGGCGGCGGGCATCCCGGGGCCATCCTGCGCCGCCACGTCACGGAGACCGTCGTCCCGCTCCCCGGCATCCCGGACGAGCTGTGGCAACTGCTCATCCAGTGCCTCGCCAAGGCGCCGGCCTCCCGGCTGCGGGCCTCGGAGATGGCCGCCAGGCTGCGCGAGCTGCAGCCGTTCCTGGCCGGGATGGCGCCGCTCGACGTCGACGAGCCCGACGCCGAGCAGGACCCCGAGGAGCCGCAGGCCCCGGCCGAGGAGCCGGTGGCGGTGGAGCGGCCCCGGCGCGGTGCCGTGCCGCTGGTGCCGGGCAAGGCCTCCGCCGACTCCAACCGCGACACCCATACGTCGATGAGGGTCCCGGCGCCGGACGAGCTGGCGGGCGGTGCGCGCGGCACGGCGCGGGCTCCCCGGGCCGCGGGTGCGCCCCGGCCCGGTTCGGCCCGCAACCGCCACTCCGCGCGGCGGCGCCGGATCACTCTCGGAGTGGCCGGGCTGGTGCTGGCCGCGGTGGTGGGGGGCGGTGTCTGGGCCATCTCCTCCGGAGACGACGAGCAGCCCCCGTCCGACAACCAGAACTCGGCACCGGCGGCGCCGTAGCCGGTGGCCCTGGACGAGCGGAGCTCGTTTCGGGGGCGCGGGGGACTGCGCGACCAGCCCCCACCGGCCCGCAGCCGACCGACAACCGAGGAGCCCCAGGAAACCAGGGCACCCGGCACCCGGCGGAAGCCGCTTGCGGCAGACGTTAGGCTGGTGATGTGGCAGTCGTCGATGTATCCGAAGAGCTGAAGTCCCTCTCCTCGACCATGGAGTCGATCGAGGCCGTCCTGGACCTCGACAAGCTGAGGGCAGATATCGCCGTGCTCGAGGAGCAGGCGGCCGCCCCGTCCCTGTGGGACGACCCGGAGGCGGCACAGAAGATCACCAGCAAGCTGAGCCACCTCCAGGCGGAGGTGCGCAAGGCGGAGTCCCTGCGCGGTCGCATCGACGACCTCTCGGTCCTCTTCGAGATGGCCGAGGAGGAGGACGACCCGGACACCCGCGCCGAGGCGGAGTCCGAGCTGACGTCCGTGAAGAAGGCGCTGGACGAGATGGAGGTCCGTACCCTCCTGTCCGGCGAGTACGACTCCCGCGAGGCCCTGGTCAACATCCGCGCGGAGGCCGGCGGCGTCGACGCGGCGGACTTCGCGGAGCAGCTCCAGCGCATGTACCTGCGCTGGGCGGAGCGCCACGGCTACAAGACCGAGATCTACGAGACGTCGTACGCGGAAGAGGCCGGCATCAAGTCGACCACCTTCGCCGTCCAGGTCCCGTACGCCTACGGCACGCTCTCCGTCGAGCAGGGCACGCACCGCCTGGTGCGCATCTCCCCGTTCGACAACCAGGGCCGCCGCCAGACGTCCTTCGCGGGCGTCGAGGTGCTCCCGGTGGTCGAGCAGACCGACCACATCGACATCGACGAGTCCGAGCTGCGCGTCGACGTCTACCGCTCCTCGGGCCCCGGCGGCCAGGGCGTGAACACGACGGACTCCGCGGTCCGTCTGACCCACATCCCCACCGGCATCGTGGTCTCCTGCCAGAACGAGCGCTCGCAGATCCAGAACAAGGCCACGGCGATGAACGTGCTGCAGGCCAAGCTCCTCGAGCGCCAGCGTCAGGAGGAGCGGGCCAAGATGGACGCCCTCAAGGACGGCGGCAGCTCCTGGGGCAACCAGATGCGTTCGTACGTCCTGCACCCGTACCAGATGGTCAAGGACCTCCGGACGGAGTTCGAGGTCGGTAACCCGCAGTCGGTGCTCGACGGCGAGATCGACGGTTTCCTTGAGGCCGGCATTCGCTGGCGCAAGCAGCAGGAGAAGTAAGCGACACGGCTTTATCGACAAGGCAACTGCCGCTCGAAGAGCGGCAGTTGCCTTTCTTTGTGCGGGAAATGTGAAGGCCCATCCGCCTTTTACATCACAGTCACATGTCCGTAGGCCGGTCAATTCCCCTGGATAGGGACATTGAGTACGCAACGGCCTTGACGTTGATCTGAAAACTGGACAGGCTGGCGCGCGGCATGCGTATCAGTGGGACGCGTGTGTACGGGGGACGGGTCGGACGAGGCCCTTGCTGCCCCTGGAACGCGGTCCCTGGCGCTGCTCCATCGACGATTGGCTACTGGGGGTAGCAGACAGATGACCAAGAAGACGCGGATCCGTGTCGCGCGGATAGCTGCCGGCGCGGTGATCGCCGCCGGTGCGTCGCTGACCGCCGCGGGGGCCGCCTCGGCCGCCGATGGTACGACGGGCGCCGATGACAGTTGCTTCCTCGGTATTTGCCTCGGCGGCGGCGAGGACGGCGGTTCGACCGACGGTGGCACCGACGGCGGCACCGATGGTGGCACCGACGGCGGCGGCGACGCCGGCGGCGGCCTGGTCGAGGGTGCCATCGGCGGGTCCACCGATGACGGTGGCACCACCGACGGCGGGACCACGGACGGCGGCACCACCGACGGTGGCACCACGGACGGTGGCACCACGGACGGCGGGACCACCGACGGTGGCACCACCGACGGCGGGACCACGGACGGTGGCACCACCGACGGCGGGACCACCGACGGTGGCACCACCGACGGCGGTTCGGGCAACAACGGTGGCTCGGGCGACAACGGTGGCTCCGGCGACAACGGTGGCTCGGGCAACAACGGCGGTTCGGGCAACAACGGTGGCTCCGGCAACAACGGCGGCTCGTCGTCGACCGGTGGCGACAACACCAACCCCGACGGCAACAACAACCCCGTCGAGCAGGGCCAGGGCAAGGACAGCCTCCAGGACACCGGCTCCGACGCCACGGAGCAGGCCGGATCGTCGAACAACGGCGAGCTGGCCGAGACCGGTTCCTCCGGCACCACGTTCCTGCTGATCGGCGCCGCGACCATGATCGCGGGCGGTGTGGGCTTCCGCCTGCTGCCGCGCATGGCGGCCGGTCGCAACACCGCTGTGTGAGCCGTGTGACCAGCGTGACGTGACCCGGGGCTGACCCGGACCACGAGAAGGCCCGGAGCCGATCGGCTCCGGGCCTTCTCACATCTGGTCGCCGCCGAGGCGGCTAGGCGGTCTGGTGCGCGAGCAGCGCCACGGCCGCCACGAGCACCACCACCAGCGCGATCAACGCCGTCGGGTTGAGCCCGGACAGCGGATTCTGCTGCTGGAGCCGCTCACGGTTCGCCCGGCAGACCGGGCAGCGGCCCTCGCTCACGGGCGCCGCGCAGTTCGCGCACACCAACCTGTCGTAGGTCATGCGCCTCTCCTCCTCCCGCGCGGCGGAGCCGGCCACCGAGTCACCCACTGGTTCTCTCCGCTCAACGCTCCGGGAAACGCAACCGTTCCCCCCTCCACTGTGCCAGCTTCGCGGAATTTCGGCGCGTTCCCCTCACAGGACCGTCGCTGACCAGGCACGGGACGGACAAAAGCGGCAACGCAACGGGTCCCGCACCAGGACAAAACACTCAACCCGGGTCGGCGCCTGATATCCGCGAGCCCATTCGCGTAGGGTCACGCTCACCTACGGGGTGTCCGCAGACGCCCCGCCCCCTACGCCCCCGACGCCCCGAGGCGCACCAGTGATCCGATTCGACAACGTCTCCAAGGTCTACCCGAAGCAGACCCGACCCGCTCTGAGGGATGTATCCCTGGAGGTCGAGCGCGGCGAGTTCGTCTTCCTGGTCGGCTCGTCCGGCTCCGGCAAGTCGACGTTCCTGCGCCTCATCCTGCGTGAGGAGCGCTGCAGCCACGGCCAGGTGCACGTGCTGGGCAAGGACCTGGGCCGGGTCTCCAACTGGAAGGTCCCGCAGATCCGCCGCCAGCTCGGCACGGTCTTCCAGGACTTCCGGCTCCTGCCCAACAAGACGGTCGGTGAGAACGTCGCCTTCGCGCAGGAGGTCATCGGCAAGTCCCGCGGCGAGATCCGCAAGTCCGTGCCCCAGGTGCTCGACCTCGTCGGCCTCGGCGGCAAGGAGGAGCGGATGCCGGGCGAGCTGTCCGGTGGTGAGCAGCAGCGCGTGGCCATCGCCCGCGCCTTCGTCAACCGCCCCAAGCTGCTGATCGCGGACGAGCCCACGGGCAACCTCGACCCGCAGACGTCGGTCGGCATCATGAAGCTGCTCGACCGCATCAACCGCACGGGCACCACCGTGGTGATGGCCACCCACGACCAGAACATCGTGGACCAGATGCGCAAGCGCGTCATCGAGCTGGAGAAGGGCCGCCTCGTCCGCGACCAGGCACGCGGCGTCTACGGCTACCAGCACTGAGAAGTACCGAGTGAAGCTGCGAAAGGCTCAGTAAGCGCTATGCGTGCCCAATTCGTTCTGTCGGAGATCGGCGTCGGTCTGCGGCGCAATCTCACGATGACCTTCGCCGTCGTCATCTCGGTGGCCCTCTCGCTCGCCCTGTTCGGCGCCTCGCTGCTCATGAGCGATCAGGTCAACCAGATGAAGGGCTACTGGTACGACAAGGTCAACGTCTCGATCTTCCTGTGCAACAAGGGCGACTCCGAGTCCGACCCGAACTGCGCCAAGGGTCCGGTCACGGCCGAGCAGAAGAGTCAGATTCTGGACGACCTGAAGAAGATGACGGTCGTCGACAAGGTCGCGTACGAGTCCCAGGACCAGGCCTACAAGCACTACAAGGAGCAGTTCGGCGACTCCCCGCTGGCCAGTTCGCTCACCCCGGACCAGCTGCAGGAGTCGTACCGGATCAAGCTCAAGGACCCGGAGAAGTACGAGGTCATCGCGACCGCGTTCAACGGCCGGCCCGGTGTGCAGTCCGTGCAGGACCAGAAGGGCGTGCTCGACAACCTCTTCAAGCTGCTCGGCTACCTGAACTACGCGGCGGGCGCGGTGATGGCGGTGATGCTCGTCGTGGCGCTGCTGCTGATCGTGAACACCGTGCGCGTCTCCGCGTTCAGCCGCCGCCGTGAGACCGGCATCATGCGGCTCGTCGGGGCCTCCGGCTTCTACATCCAGGCGCCGTTCATCATGGAGGCCGCGGTCGCCGGACTCATCGGCGGCGGTATCGCCTGTCTGTTCCTGGCGGGCGGCCAGTACTTCGTGATCGACAACGGCGTGGCGCTCTCGGAGAAGCTCCAGCTCATCAACTTCATCGGCTGGGACGCCGTGTTGACGAAGCTGCCGCTCATCCTCGCCGTGAGCGTGCTGATGCCCGCCCTGGCCGCATTCGTGGCGTTGCGCAAGTACCTGAAGGTGTGACGAGAGTCCCCCGTACCGCGGGGCGCCGCGCGGCTCAACGAGCCGTACGGCCCCCCGCGTTGTCCTAGACTCACCGACATGTCAGGCCCGGATCGGTTCTCGGTGAAGTCTGCGGCATCCGCACCAGCCGCACCGTCCGCGGCTCGCCGCATCGGCCGAGGGGCCGCTCTGACCGTGGTGTTCAGCTGCGTCCTCGCCACCGGCGCCGCGACCGGGGCCCTGCCCGGAGAGGCCGGCGAGACGTCCGCGCCGCAGGACAGCGCCGTCGCCCCCCGGTCCGCGAAGTCGTCCGGCACCGCCGACGGCAAGACCTCCGACGACGCGGCGGAGGCCGCCTACGAGGCGATGTCCGACGGCAAGTCCCCCGAGCAGTCCGCGCAGGCCGCCGAGGAGGCCGTCAGCCGCAGCGGCGACCGCTGGGGCGCCGTCTACTCCCAGGGCGAGTACCAGGAGTTCGAGCAGGCCCTCGACGGCGAGTACACCGGCGTCGGCCTGTGGGCCCGGCGCACCGTCGACGGTCAGGTGCAGGTCACCAAGGTGCGCTCCGGGTCGCCCGCCGCGCGGGCCGGCATCCGCGACGGCGACCGCATCGCGGCCGTCAACGGCAGGACGGTGACCGGCCGGCCCGTCACCGAGGTGCTGACCCTCCTGCGGGGCGAGCGGGCCGGGACCTCCGTCCATGTGGGCCTCCAGCGCGGCACGCGCGCGTGGAGCGAGACCCTGCGCCGGGCCAACCTGCCCACCGACTCCGTCTCCGTCGGCCGTCTCGGCAGCGGGGCGACGCTGGTCAAGGTCACCGCGTTCACCAAGGGCGCCGGTGAGAAGGTGCGCACGGCGGTGCGCTCGGCGCCCGCGCGCGGGGGAGTCGTCCTCGATCTGCGGGGCAACTCCGGCGGCCTGATCGACGAGGCGGTCACCGCGGCCTCCGCCTTCCTCGACGGCGGACTCGTCGCCACCTACGACGTCCGCGGCAGCCAGCGCGCCCTGCACGCCAGGGGCGGCGGCGACACCACCAGACCGCTGGTCGTGCTCGTCGACAGCGGCACGATGAGCGCGGCCGAACTGCTCACCGGCGCCCTCCAGGACCGCGGCCGCGCCGTGGTCGTGGGCACCCGCACCTTCGGCAAGGGCTCGGTCCAGATGCCGAGCAGGCTGCCCGACGGCTCGGTGGCGGAACTGACGGTCGGGCACTACCGCACTCCGTCGGGCCGCGGGGTGGACGGCAGGGGCATCACCCCCGATCTGGACGCCGACAAGGACGCCCTACGACGGGCGGAGACAGTATTGACTGGCCTCGGGGCCCCCTCGTAGTGCGAAAATGGCCAGCACTATGGCCAAGGCAATGTACGTACCGAAGGAGTCCCAGCCCAAGCAGGGCAAGGGGAAGGCGTCCGACCAGAAGGACGGCAAGCGCAAGATCGTCGCGCAGAACAAGAAGGCGCGGCACGACTACCTGATCATGGACACCTACGAGGCCGGCATCGTGCTGTCCGGCACCGAGGTCAAGTCGCTCCGCCAGGGACGCACGTCCCTGGCCGACGCCTTCGTCCAGATCGACGGGGGTGAGGCGTGGCTGCACAACGCCCACATCCCGGAGTACAGCCAGGGCACCTGGACCAACCACGCGGTGCGCCGCAAGCGCAAGCTGCTCCTGCACCGCGAGGAGATCGACAAGCTGGAGTCGAAGTCCCAGGAGTCGGGTCACACGATCGTGACCCTCGCGCTCTATTTCAAGGACGGCCGTGCCAAGGCCGAGATCGCGCTCGCCAAGGGCAAGAAGGAGTACGACAAGCGGCAGACCCTGCGTGAGCAGCAGGACCGGCGGGACTCGGACCGGGCGATCGCGGCGGCCAAGCGGAAGCAGCGGGCGCGCGAGCGCTGACGCCCGCCGGGAATAGGCTGGCACCGTCGTGCGTTGTTCACGTACGATGGCACTGCTCCTCACGCGGGAGCGCCGGATCCTCGGATCCACCTTGAAAAAACAACATGGGGATGATCGGTTTCGACAGCGGATGTCGAAGCAGGTGAAGCGTGTCGAGGAAGCGGCAATGATCTCGTAAACCATATGTCGCAACCAATAATCGCCAATTCCAAGAGCGATTCCCAGTCCTTCGCCCTCGCTGCCTAATAACAGCGACTGAAGGACCCTAAAAGGGTGTCAGCCCGGGGGTGTTCCCGACCCGGACCCTGGCATAATCTAGGGAACTAAACCATCGAGCCCGGTCACGGGGTTCGATGGGAAATCAAACAGTGACTGGGCCCGTCGGCGACTTGTTCGCGTGATCACCGGGGCCGAGAAAATCGAAGCGAACTGCACACGGAGAAGCCCTGCTGCTGCACCGTTGGACGCGGGTTCGATTCCCGCCATCTCCACTCATATCCCATGCGATGCCGGCCCGACTGTGACCCACAGTCGGGCCTTCGTCGTTGTGTGGTCCCGCTACATGTCTGGTGGGACGTGCCGGTTCTACGGTCCCTCTCCATGAACCCCCACACCAGAGACACCGCACTCGCCAGAGCCGTCACCCTCCTCACCGCGCTGCTGCTCGCGCTCTTCCTCCCCACGCCGCCCCGGGCGTCCGCCGCCGCGGGCATCCAGGAAGTCACCGGATTCGGGTCCAACCCGGGCGCGCTCAAGATGTTCCGTTACGTTCCCGACGGGCTGCCCGGCGGGCGGCCCGTCGTCGTCGCGCTGCACGGCTGCACGCAGAACGCCTCCGGGTACGGCACCGGCAGCGGCTGGACCGAGCTCGCCGACCGGTGGGGCTTCTCCGTCGTGCTGCCGCAGCAGACCAGCGGCAACAACGCCAGTTCCTGCTTCAACTGGTTCGAGACCGGGGACATCGCCCGCGGCCAGGGCGAGGCCGCCTCGGTCGCGCAGATGGTCGACAGGCAGGTCGCCGACGCCGGTGCGGACGCCTCGCGCGTGTACGTCACCGGGCTCAGCGCCGGCGGCGCCATGACCGCGGTGATGATGGCGACGTACCCGGAGAAGTTCGCCGCGGGCGGCGTCGTCGCCGGGCTGCCGTACGGGTGCGCGCAGGCCGCCGGATCGCCGTACGTCTGCATGTACGTGGGCGCCACCCAGACCGCGAAGCAGTGGGGCGACCGGGTGCGGGCCGCCCGCCCCGGCCACACCGGGCCGTGGCCCCGGCTCACCGTCCTCCAGGGCAGCGCCGACTACACGGTCAAGCCCGTCAACATGACCGACCTGATGAAGCAGTGGACCGACGTGCTCGGCGCCGATCAGACCGCCGACATCAGCGACACCGTGTCCGGCTATCCGCACCAGGTCTTCAGGACCGGCTCGGGGGCCACGGCCGTCGAGACGTACAGCATCACGGGGATGGGGCACGGGCAGCCCGTCGACCCGGGGAGCGGGGCCACGCAGTGCGGGACGGCCGGGGCCTACATCCTCGATGTGAATCTCTGCGCCGCGTACGTCCTCGGGCACTCGTGGGGTCTTGGCTGAGCCCTCCTCCTCCGGGATGCTCCTGACGCATGAGCACACCTGACGGAACCGTGAGATCCAACTTCCGTACGAGGGTGCGACGGTGGGCCCTGCCCGCCGTCGTCGCCGTCACCGCCGCCACTCTGTCCTGGGGCGGGCCCGCCGGTGCCGACTCCGACCCCAGCGGGCTGACCGGAGCCATCGACACCATCCTCGGCGACCCGCGGATGGAGGGCGGCGCGGCCAGCGTCGTCGTCGCCGACGCGCGCACCGGCGAGACGCTGTACCAGCACGACCCGACCGGACGGCTCGCCCCCGCGTCCAACACCAAGCTGGCCACCTCGGCCGCGGCCATGGGACTGCTCGGCCCCGGCTACACCTTCTCGACCGATGTCCTCGCCGACGGGCGCGTGCGTGGCGGCGAACTGCGCGGAGACCTGTACCTGCGCGGTACCGGCGACCCCACGACCCTCGCCGCCGACTACGACGAGCTGGCGGCGCGGGTCGCGGCCGCCGGGGTGAAGAAGGTCGACGGGCGCCTCGTCGCCGACGACACCCGCTTCGACCGACAGCGCATCGGCGACACCTGGGGCGGTGACGACGAGTCCTCGTACTACGCCGCCCAGATCTCCGCGCTGACCGTGGCCCCGGACACCGACTACGACGCCGGGACCGTGATCGTCGAGGTCGCGCCCGGGGCGAAGGCGGGGGACCGGCCCGTCGTCAGCGTCACGCCGAAGACCTCGTACGTGCGGCTCGACGTGCGGGCGCGGACCGTGGCGGCCGGCGCGGACGGCGGTGTCACCGTCGAGCGGCAGCACGGTACGAACACCATCACCGTCAGCGGGAGCGTGCCCGTGGGCGGTGACACCGCCAAGGAGTGGGTCACCGTCTGGGAGCCGACCGGGTACGCGGCCTCCGTCTTCCGCGCCGCGCTCACCGCGCACGGGGTCAGGGTGAGCGGCACCACGAAGCTCGGCGGCGCCACCCCGGCCGGATCGAAGGCGCTCGCCACACACCGCTCCATGCCGCTGAAGGACCTGCTGGTCCCCTTCATGAAGCTGTCCAACAACATGCACGCCGAGTCGCTGATCAAGGCCATGGGGTACAAGGCGACGGGCGAGCCCGGGAGCTGGGGCGACGGGACCGCCGCCGTCGCCGGATACCTGAAGGGCGTGGGCGTCGACGCGGGGAAGATCCGGCAGGTCGACGGCTCCGGCCTGTCGCGCAAGGACAACTTCGCGGCACGGCAGCTCGCCGACCTGCTGCTGAAGGTGCGCGGGGAGCCCTGGTACGCCGACTGGTACGCGGCGCTGCCGGTGGCCTGCGACCCGGACCGGTTCGTCGGCGGCACCCTGCGCTCGCGGATGTGCGGCACGCCCGCCGCGCTCAACGCCCGCGCGAAGACCGGCTCGCTCACCGGCGCCTCGGCCCTCTCGGGGTACGTGAAGGACGCCGACGGGCGCGAACTGGTCTACAGCGTCGTCCAGAACAACTACCTCGCGGACTCCGTGAAGCCGCTGGAGGACGCCATCGTCGTGACGCTCGCGAAGTCCACGGCGAAGGAGGCGTCGGCCGTGCTGCCCAGGACCACCCGCGCCGTGCCCGCCGCCGAGCGCGACGGCGACCTGGAGTGCTCGTGGCGCAAGCCCGCCACCTGCTGATCACCGCAGGGAGCGCAGGTAGCCGTAGGCGGACAGCAGCAGCGCGGTCGTGGCCGCCGTGACCGGGACCGCGTACGCCGCGGTGGGGCCCCAGTGTTCCACCGCGGCGCCGCCGGTCGCCGAACCGGCCGCGATCCCGCCGAGCAGACCGGTCACCGCGAGGGTCATACCCTCGTTCAACTGGCCCTCGGGCGTGCGCCGCTGGACGAGCGTCATGCCCGTCACCATCGTCGGCGCCGTCGCCATGCCCGCGATGAGCAGCGCGCCGCCCAGGACGTAGAGGGAGCCGGTGAGCGCCGCCGCGAGCAGCGGGAGCGTCATCAGCACCGCCATGGCCGCCACGCACAGCGGGTGGCGGCGCTCGGCCGGACCCGTCGGCTTCAGCGCGCCGTAGACGAGCCCCGCCGCGCACGACCCCGCCGCCTGGAGCGCGAGCACGCCGCCCGCCCACGCCTTGTGGCCCTGCGCGTCGGCGAAGGCGACCGTGACGACCTCGAGGGAGCCGAAGATCGCGCCCGTGGCGAGGAAGGCGATCAGCAGGGGCGGCATGCCCCGCGCGCGCAGCGGCGACCGGGTCGCCCTCGTCGGTCTGCCGGCCGGGGGCTCGGTGGCCCGCTGCGCGGCGAAGACCAGCACCCCGGTCACCATGAGCACGGCGCTGACCAGCGTGCCCGCCTCCGGGAACAGCGAGCCGCACAGGAACGCGGCGACCACCGGGCCCAGCATGTAGCAGAGTTCGTCGGCCGCCTGCTCGAAGGAGTTCGCGGTGTGCAGCGCGTCCGGATCGCCCTTGAGCAGATGTGCCCAGCGGGCCCGGGACATGCCGCCCGTGTTCGGCGTCGTCGCCGAGGCCAGATAGGCGGCGAACAGCGTCCAGTCCGGGGCGCCGAAGCGCACGCACAGAAGCAGCGCGAGCGAGCCGCACGCCGATATCGCGGCCGCCGGGACCGCGATCCTGGCCTGCCCGTGGCGGTCGACGAGACGGGCGGTCCACGGGCCGACGACCGCGTTGGCGACCAGGCCCGTGGCGGTGACGGCGCCCGCGAGCGCGTACGAACCGCGGGCCCCGGAGATCATGATGACCGCGCTGATGCCGAACATCCCCTGCGGGAAGCGGGCGATGAGATTGCCGAGGGTGAAGGCGCGGGCGCCGGGGATCGAGAACAGACGGAGATAGCCGCGCCGCTCCGGACTCCGGGTGATCGTCGTATCAGCCATGACAAGAGCGTCGCCGCAGGTCACGTACGGGGTCCAACACCTGCTCGGTGCCGATTCACGCACATGTGTTGTAAGTTCGCCGGATGCCGAACTCCGCGCACGGGGTCGAGCCCCGGCTGCTGCGCGCCTTCCTCGCCGTCGCGGACGAACTCCACTTCACCCGCGCCGCCGCCCGCCTCTACGTCGCCCAGCAGGCGCTCAGCCGCGACATCCGCCGCCTGGAACGGGAGCTGGGCGCCGAGCTGTTCGGCCGCACGACCCGGCAGGTGACGCTCACCGCCGAGGGGGCGCGGCTGCTGCCGTACGCGCGGCGGGCCGTCGAGGCGCAGGACGAGCTGCTCGCCGCGTTCGCCCGGCCCGCCGCCGGGTACCGGCCGCTGCTCGTGGACGTCAACAGCCCCGGGCTCGTGACCGAGCGGGTCCTGGGGCGGGCCCGCGAACTCGCCCCGGAGTGCGAGCTGATGGCCCGCTACGAGAGCGGGCTGACCGGCGCCGCCGCCGAACTGCTCGCCGGGCGGCTCGACGTGTCCTTCGGGCGGTTCGGCGGGCTCGACCCCGCCGTGCGCGAGCGCCTCGCCCAGCAGCCGCTGCGCTACGAGCCGATGGCGATCGTGCTGCCCGACGACCACCCCCTCGCCGCGCTGGACGCGGTCCCGCTGGACCGGCTCGCGGGGGAGACCGTGTACGCCGGTGCGGGCAATCCCCGTACTCCCGAATGGACCGATCTGGCGCGGCGGTTGTTCGCCGGCCGGGACATCGCGGTCGCGCCGCCGGCCCCGCTCGCCGTCGGGCAGGAGGAATTCCGGCGGATCATGACGAAGTACCGTCATCCGGTCCTGGCCGCGGTGGACTTCCCGGCCATGCCCGGGTCGGTGCTGAGACCCCTGGTCGATCCGGTGCCGCTGTCGCCCGTGTCGGTGGTCTGGCGAAAGGGCCGAAAGCATCCCGGAATCGCGGCGGTGCGGGCCGCGGCGAGGGAGCTGGCCCGGAAGAATGCGTGGCTCACGCAGCCCGAGAATGCGTGGATACCGGCCACAGATGCACTCATCATGATGAGTCGGGACTGACACGTGGACACGACTGTCACCGGCGTGCGCTACATTCATCGGGCGGGCGCAGTGTGATAAGGGGGGCGCCCGGATCGGGTGGGGGCTCGGTCCGGGGCGACAGATGCCCGCTCGTCGCACGCCCACTCGTGAACATGAGGAAGACATGTCCTGGGGGGATGTGCGTACGGTGGAGAACTGGCGAGAAGATGCCCTGCCCGGGCACACCCATGATCCCCATGAGGTGACGATCCAGCTCGACGGCGCGGGCCGCCTGCTGGGCGAGATGATCGCCGCGGGCAAGCGTCCGGGCGAGGAGATACCGATACCGGGCCGCGAGCCCGGCGTCGACAAGGAAGTCCCCGTGTTCGTCGACGACTCGGGGCGGCGCGGCCGCACCTTCCGGCGCGTCGGCGTGGCCCTCGGCCTGGCCTGCGCGGTCTACGCGATCGTCATCGTCGTCACCCTGTTCTCCGGGAGTTCGAGCGCGCCCGCGCTGCCGGACCTCGCCGACGAGGACCAGAAGTCGGCGGAGCAGGTCGACACCACCCCCCAGGCGCCCACCGGCTCCGCGTCACCCGCCGCGCCCGCGGGCTCCACCCCGGGCCCGAGCGCCTCCGGCACCGCGGCCGACGCCTCGGGAGCGCCCGGCGACGCCGCCTCGTCCTCCGCGGACGCGAGCACCGAAGGCCAGGGCGTGCCCGGCACCGGCGCCACCGGCTCCGGCAACCCGACGGGCCGCGCCTCCACGAAGCCGGCCGACCCGGAGTCCCCGGCGGGCGGGGCCTCGACGCCCGCCGCCCCGTCGACACCGGCCGGCCAGCCGTCGGCGACCGCCCCGACGGACGACCCGCCCGCGGACGGCGACCCGGGCGGCACCGACGCCGTCTCGTACCGCACCGCCACCAGAACTCCTGTGCCCCTCCAGGGCGCCGAACCGGCGGGGTCGTCGCTCGCGTCCTAGGGCCTGACTTCCCCGGCGCGCAGCACCTCCCGCCCCGGCGGGAGCGATACCTCAGCCTTCCCCCTCCCCCCGCACCGTCCCCGGCCGTGTCCCCGCCGCGTTCCGTCCGGCGTCCCCGGAAAGCAGCGTCCTGTAGAGATGAGCGACCTGTAGAGATGTCCGACCGCTCCCGTTCCCGGCGGGTCCCCACCGCCCGCACCGCCCGCAGACGCCGGCTCCCGCTGCGCTATCTCCTGCCCTCGCTGCTGCTCGTGGCCATGATCGCGATGCTCATGCTGCGCGGCTACGTGCACAGCGAGATCATGGCCGACCACCGCATCCAGCCGGAGGCCGCCACCGACAAGGTCCCCGAGAAGATCCTCGACGGCGGCCCGGTCATCGACACCCGCGGCGGCCAGGACGCCAGCCGTTCCATAGCCGACCACAAGCTGGTGCTCACCTTCGACGACGGGCCCGACCCGGAGTGGACCCCGAAGGTCCTCGACGTCCTGAAGAAGCACCACGCGCACGCCGTCTTCTTCGTGACCGGCACCATGGCCTCGCGCTACCCCGAGCTCGTGCGGCGCATGGTCGCCGAGGGGCACGAGGTCGGCCTGCACACCTTCAACCACCCCGACCTCTCCTACCAGTCGGCGAAGCGCATCGACTGGGAGCTGTCCACGAACCAGCTGGCGCTGGAGGGCGCGGCGGGCGTGCGCACCTCCCTCTTCCGGCCGCCGTACTCCTCGTTCGCCGACGCCATGGACGACAAGTCGTGGCCGGTCGCCCGGTACATCGGCTCGCGCGGCTACCTCACGGTCGTCAACAACACCGACAGCGAGGACTGGAAGCGCCCCGGCGTCGACGAGATCATCCGCCGGGCCACCCCGCACGGCGGCAAGGGCGCCATCGTCCTCATGCACGACTCCGGCGGCGACCGCTCGCAGACCGTCGCCGCGCTCGACCGCTTCCTGCCCGACCTCCAGCACGAGGGCTACCGGTTCCAGAACCTCACCGAGGCCCTGGACATGCCCAGCGCCCACACGCCCGTCACCGGCATGGACCTGTGGCAGGGCAAGGCGTGGATCTACGCGGTCGACGCGTCGGAGAACATCACGGGCGTGCTGGTCGTCGGACTCGCCGTCATCGGCGTCCTCGTCATGGGCCGCTTCGGCCTGATGCTGATCCTGTCCGCCGCCCACGCGCGGCGCGTCCGCAAGAAGGGCTTCGCCTGGGGGCCGCCGGTCACCGAACCGGTCTCGGTCCTCGTCCCCGCGTACAACGAGGCCAAGTGCATCGAGAACACCGTGCGTTCGCTGATGCTCAGTGAGCACCCCATCGAGATCATCGTCATCGACGACGGCTCGACGGACGGCACGGCCCGCATCGTGGAGAACCTGCGGCTGCCGAACGTCCGGGTGGTGCGCCAGCACAACGCGGGCAAACCGGCCGCGCTCAACAGGGGCCTGGCGAACGCCCGGTACGACCTGGTCGTGATGATGGACGGCGACACCGTCTTCGAGCCGGCGACGGTGCGCGAGCTGGTCCAGCCGTTCGGCGACCCGCGCGTGGGCGCCGTCGCGGGCAACGCCAAGGTGGGCAACCGCGACACCCTGATCGGCGCCTGGCAGCACATCGAGTACGTGATGGGCTTCAACCTCGACCGCCGCATGTACGACCTGCTGCGCTGCATGCCGACGATCCCGGGGGCCGTGGGAGCCTTCCGCCGGTCGGCGCTCGAACCGATCGGCGGCATGAGCGACGACACGCTCGCCGAGGACACCGACGTCACCATGGCGCTGCACCGCGACGGCTGGCGCGTCGTCTACGCGGAGAAGGCCCGCGCGTGGACCGAGGCCCCGGAGTCCGTCCAGCAGCTGTGGTCGCAGCGCTACCGCTGGTCGTACGGCACCATGCAGGCCATCTGGAAGCACCGCCGCGCGGTGATCGAGCGCGGCCCGTCCGGCCGCTTCGGCCGCGTCGGCCTGCCCCTCGTCTCGCTCTTCATGGTCCTCGCCCCGCTGCTCGCCCCGCTCATCGACGTCTTCCTGCTGTACGGGGTCGTGTTCGGCCCCACCGAGAAGACGGTCGTCGCCTGGCTGGGCGTCCTCGCGATCCAGGCGGTCTGCGCGGCGTACGCCTTCCGGCTCGACAAGGAGAAGATGACGCATCTCATCTCGCTCCCGCTGCAACAGCTCCTCTACCGGCAGTTGATGTACGTCGTGCTGCTCCAGTCCTGGATCACCGCGCTCACCGGTGGCCGCCTGCGGTGGCAGAAGCTGCGGCGCAGCGGCGCGCTCGGCTCGGCGCCGGGCGCGCAGCCGTCGGCGCAGCCCACCGCCGTGATGGCGGGCGGCGCCCGGAGGCAGCCGCGATGACCACTCCCCGCACCGACCTCGGCGACGACTTCCACGAGCGCGTCGAGCAGCCCACTCGGCACCGGCCACCCGAGCGGCCGGCACCGTTCGCATGGCCGACCCCACCAGATCAGAAGGCACCGAGCGTGACCGATTCCCTGCCCGCCGTCGGGCGTGCCCGACACGCGGCCGTCCCCGTCCCCGTCCCGGCACCGTTCACCCCCGTCGCCGAGGCGCCCGCACCCGCCGGCGCACCTGCGGCTGCCACGGCACCGAAGGGCGGCCGGGACCGGTACTTCGACTTCCTGCGGGCTCTGGCCCTGTTCCGGGTGGTCTTCTACCACCTGATGGGCTGGGCCTGGCTGCCCATCGTCTTCCCGTCCATGGGCGTGATGTTCGCGCTCGCGGGCAACCTGATGGCGCGCTCGCTCAAGCGGCCCCCCGTCCAGGTGGTGCGAGGACGCATGCGCAGACTGTTGCCCCCGCTGTGGCTTCTGGGAGCGATAGGCGTCACGGGCATGCTGCTTCAGGGCTGGGGACCCGACGGCGATGATCACCCCGGCTGGTGGTGGGTCCACCTGGCCTACTGGGTGGTTCCGTTCGGCGATCCGCCCTTCGCCGAGGGCCTGAAGGGCATCCACGGGGTCATCGGCGACGACTGGGCCGCCGAACTGGCGGGACCGCTGTGGTACATCCGCGCCTACCTCTGGTTCGTCCTGCTGTCGCCGCTCCTCCTGAAGGCCGTACGCGCGATGCCGTGGGCGACGATCGCCGCGCCGATCGTCCTGTCCGGCGCCTTCGCCTTCGGCGTCGTCTCCATCCCCTTCGCGCGCATCGACTCGAACATCACCGACTTCAGCACCTTCGGGGCCTGTTGGGTGCTCGGCATGGCGCACAGGGAGGGCATCCTCCAGCGGATCCCGCGCTACATCGTCCCGTCCGTCGCCCCGGCGATCGCCGTTCTGGGACTGTGGTACGCGTTCGGCCAGGGCTTCAAGGAGGGCCACGACCTGGACGACATCCCGTTCGGCCAGGCGCTGTGGTCCTTCGCGACGGTGCTGCTGCTCCTGCACTTCAGCCCGTCGTGGGAGCAGTGGCCGCGGCTGCTGCGCCCCTTCGACAAGCTGATCACGCTGCTCAACTCCCGCGCCGTGACCATCTATCTGTGGCACAACATCTGCATCCTGCTGGCCGCGACCCTGTGGGACCAGCTGTGGAACATCGACGTGATGTGGCAGCACTTCTCGTGGCTCCTGGAGAGCTCGTGGCCGGTGCTGCTCTTCACGTGGAGCTTCATCGGGTGCTGCATCGTCCTGTTCGGCTGGGTCGAGGACCTGGCGGCCAAACGCTCGCCCACCCTGTGGCCCACCGGGCAGAAGAGCTGACGGGTCTCCCGGCCCGGCGCGGCCCCGGCTGCGCTGGGCCAGGCTCGGCCCCGAGCCTCACCACGGACCGCCCGGCCGGGTGAGAGCAACGTTCCCGGGCGGTCACTCCACGCCACAACGCGGAAATTTGCCGTGCCTACCTTCGGTCGCAGCAGCCGTACCCCGTGACCTGGAGGCGTGAGATGGCCGGCCCTGAGGACCTCAAGGCGCAGACCCGAAGCCGGAGCTGGATCGAGCGGTGGGATCCCGAGGACGAGACGTTCTGGGCGCGGACCGGCGCCAGGATCGCCCGGCGCAACCTGATCTTCTCCATCCTCTCCGAGCACATCGGGTTCTCCATCTGGAGCCTGTGGTCGGTGATGGTCCTGTTCATGGGGCCCGAGTACGGCATCGACCCGGCGGGGAAGTTCTTCCTCGTCTCGATGGCCACCCTCGTCGGCGCCTTCGCCCGGGTGCCCTACACCTTCGCCGTCGCCGTCTTCGGCGGCCGGAACTGGACGATCGTCTCGGCGAGCCTGCTGCTCGTGCCGTCGGTCGCCGCGTTCGCCGTGATGGAGCCCGGCACCTCGTACAGCACGTTCATGGTGTGCGCGGCGCTCACCGGTGTCGGCGGCGGCAACTTCGCCTCCTCCATGACGAACATCAACTCCTTCTTCCCGCTGAGGAAGAAGGGCTGGGCGCTCGGCCTCAACGCGGGCGGCGGCAACATCGGGGTGCCCGTCATCCAGCTCGTCGCGCTCGCCGTCATCGGCGCGAGCGGCGGCCCGCGCGTGCTGCTCGGCATCTACATCCCGCTGATCGTCGTCGCGACGGTCCTCTCGGCGCTGTTCATGGACAACCTGGCGACGGTCAAGAACGACACCGGCGCCGCCAAGGAGGCCGTGCGCGACACCCACACCTGGATCATGGCGTTCCTCTACATCGGCACGTTCGGCTCGTTCATCGGCTACTCGTTCGCCTTCGGCCTGGTCCTCCAGACCCAGTTCGGCCGCACACCGCTCCAGGCCGCCTCGATCACCTTCATCGGCCCGCTGCTCGGCTCGCTGATCCGCCCGGTCGGCGGCCGGCTCGCGGACCGCTTCGGCGGCGCCCGCATCACCCTGTGGAACTTCGCGGCGATGGCCCTCGCCACGGCCGTCGTCGCCCTCGCGTCGGTGGCGAAGTCGCTGCCGCTGTTCACCGTCGCGTTCATCCTGGTGTTCGTGCTCAGCGGGCTCGGCAACGGATCCACGTACAAGATGATCCCCGGGATCTTCCAGGCCAAGGCGGAGAGCAAGGGGCTCACCGGCGAGGAAGCGGCCGCCTACGGGCGACGGCTCTCCGGTGCCTCGATGGGGCTGATCGGCGCGGTCGGCGCACTCGGCGGCCTCGGCATCAACCTGGCCTTCCGGCAGTCCTTCCAGACGGCGGGCACCGGCACCGGCGCCTTCGTCTCGTTCCTCGTCTTCTACGCGGTGTGCTTCGCCGTGACGTGGGCCGTATACCTTCGCCGCTCGGCCGCCCGCTCCGGTGCGACGGCCGCCACGGAGACGAAGCCGCAGCTCAGCTACGCCGAAGTGTGAGGGACGCTCCCGTAACACGTACGCAATCATGTTGATCCGGGTCTGTCACGGAGCGTTGGCAGGCTCGGACGACGCCACACTGTGACCAGGCGTGTACGGGACGACCGTCGAGCGGGACGAGAACCAGCATGTACGACGAACAGCAGACCGCCGGGGCCGACCGGGCACCGGCCCACGGACCGCTCGCGGGTTTCACCGTCGGGGTGACCGCCGCGCGCCGGGCCGACGAACTGGGGACGCTGCTGAAGCGGCGCGGTGCCGCCGTGCTGCACGCGCCCGCGCTGCGCATCGTGCCGCTCGCCGACGACAGCGAACTGCTCGCCGCCACCAAGCAGTTGATGGACCACGCGCCCGACGTGGTGGTGGCGACGACCGCGATCGGCTTCCGCGGCTGGGTGGAGGCCGCGGACGGCTGGGGGCTCGGCGACGCCCTCCTCGCACGGCTCGGCAGCGTCGAACTCCTCGCGCGGGGGCCCAAGGTGAAGGGCGCGATCCGCGCCGCGGGGCTCACCGAGGAGTGGTCGCCGTCGTCGGAGTCGATGGCGGAGGTACTCGAACGGCTCCTCGCCGAAGGGGTGGAGGGCCGCCGCGTCGCCATCCAGCTGCACGGCGAGCCGCTGCCCGGGTTCGTCGAGGCGCTCCGGGAGGCGGGGGCCGAAGTGGTCGGCGTGCCCGTCTACCGGTGGATGCCGCCCGAGGACATAGGGCCCGTGGACCGGCTCCTCGACGCGACGATCGCCCGGAGCGTCGACGCGCTGACGTTCACCTCGGCACCGGCCGCGGCCTCGCTGCTGACCCGTGCCGAGGAGCGCGGTCTGCTGCCCGAGCTGCTGTCCGCGCTGCACCACGATGTCGTGCCCGCCTGTGTGGGGCCGGTGACCGCGCTGCCCCTGCAGGCGCGCGGGGTGGAGACGGTGCAGCCGGAGCGCTTCCGGCTCGGGCCGCTGGTGCAGCTGCTCTGCCTCGAACTGCCCTCGCGGGCGCGGACGTTGCCGATAGCCGGGCACCGGATGGAGATTCGCGGGCACGCGGTGCTGGTCGACGGTGAGCTGCGGCCCGTGCCGCCGGCCGGCATGTCGCTGCTCCGCGCCCTCGCCCGGCGGCCCGGGTGGGTCGTGTCCCGTGCCGATCTGCTCCGGGCGCTGCCCGGTGCCGGGCGCGACGAGCACGCCGTGGAGACGGCGATGGCCCGTCTCCGGTCGGCCCTGGGCGCGCCCAAGTTGATCCAGACCGTGGTCAAGCGGGGTTACCGCCTGTCCCTGGACCCGGCTGCGGACGCCAAGTACTCCGACGGTTAGCGGACGTCTCCCGGGCGCGGCCCGGTGGCCGCTTCTCGCGCAGTTCCCCGCGCCCCTGGCCAGTCCCTCACCGGGTTCTCGCCGAGGGCCTTGGTGAGCTTGTCCTGGTTGGCCTCGGTGGCGCCGCCGGACATCTTCACCATGACCTGCATGTCGGTGGCCGCG
>NZ_JBEYYU010000089.1:0-27088 GCF_040645755.1 Streptomyces sp. NPDC046716 | reverse complement strand
AGGCCGAGAGCCACACCCTGCGCGAGTGCGCTGCCGCCTACGACCGCCCGATCACCACCCCGCCGCAGCGCGAGGAACAGCCCGGCGGACTGATCGCGGCGGTCCGCCAGTAGAACGCCTCGCTGGTCCCCAGATGATCGGTTCCAAGGAGCCCGGTGAGGAGAGCCAGGGTCATGCTCACAGCCCCGCTCGGTCCTGACAGCCGGGACAGTACGGCCAGGCCCACGTGATCTGGGCCCACAAGCGCAGAGAGCGGCTTCGGCCCGACACTCAGATATCTGTCCGAGTGTCGGGCCGAACCGCGTACGGCGGTGCTGAACCCCTGCCGGCGATGACCTGACGTGTCATGAGACTTCTCGAAGTCTGGAGAACGACGGCGACCGCGGGATCCTGTGGCGGTGCGAGACCGTCCGGGGCGAGGCGATGAAGATCCCCGCCGGCAACCGTCCGTGGCTTCCCCCTCCATGAGCGGCCCCCGCCACGCTGCCCCGTGTGTTCGAGGCCAGTCCCAAAAGCGCATCCGTAGGGACAGATAACGAAGAGGGGTCTGCTTCCGGGGCAGGTGGCCGGATTGTTGCGGCAGCATGGAGGCAGAGTTTCCGAGCCCGGACCCCGTCGGGGAACTCGTCTCCGTAACAGGGTTCAGCCGTGCAGCGCCCGCCAACCGTGACGTTGAGAGATCAGCCCATGTACGAAGCCGCCCGTGCCGATGTTGAGCAGTCCGAGGGCCTGTTGGTCATCACCTTGTACGGGGATCTGGACGATGGTGATGTCCTTGAGGAGGCTTCGGCCTGCTGTAGTGAGCCGACCAAGGCTACGACCATCGTCGACGTCCGCAACGTCTCCCATTGCCCTACTCGATTGCTCGGCTGGTTCCTTCAGCTGAAACGTCACGCTGCGGCCCGCGGGCACACCTTCGTCGTCCGTGGCCCGCTGCAGCCTCCGCTCACCCGGTTGTTCGCGGTCACCGGCACGGCAGAACACTTCGGCCTCACCCCCGACAGCACTGACGTCGATCAGGCCCTTTGACCGGCTCCCCCCGGGTCCGGTCGTCCGGTGTGCGGGCAAGGGCGATGGTGCGGTGTTGTTCCTGGAGCCGGTCGGTCTCCTTGACCATGAGCCCGGACGCGGCCAGGGCCGTCACCTGCCCTTTGCGCAGGGTCGGAAATGCCGCCCGCATCGCAGTCGTCGACGAGAGCGACGGCAACATTCGTGATCTTGTCCAGGGTGGTGTCCACGGAGTCCCGGGCCAGAAAGCCGCGCGCCATCGACGCCATGTGCACCGCGAAGTCACGCCAGTCCATCAGCCCTCATCCCCTCACATACGGCCAGGTGGGCCAGCCTGTCGCGTGCGCATATGCCAGAAAACACTTTATGGGTGTGGGCGCGTTCCGACCGGGCACCCAGCAGCCGTACGGTCTGTCCATTCCCCCGCGGCGGCCGTGCACACTCGGTGGGCGGCGGCCCAGGTGCGCGGGACGATGACCCGACCGCCGCCCCCCGGGGAGCTACGCGGGCCGGGCCGCGCTCGACGGGACGTAAAGGCCCGCTTGGACGACCACCGCGTACCGCTGCGCTCTCACGCCGTCGCGCATTCGACGGCAGGGTCGTTCATGGTGGAGGTACAGCCAACGCCAACTCAGCGCAGGAGTGAGGTTCCGTGCCGATCAGTCGTCCGGCAGCCCGCCCGACCGGCCGCCATGCCGCGCTGGAGGGACGCGTGGCGGTGATCACGGGCGCCGCGCGCGGCGTCGGCGCAGCCCTGGCCCGGCAGCTCGCCGACGCGGGAATGCGCGTCGCTCTCATCGGCCGCGAGGGGGAGACGCTCCGCGAAGTCGCCTCCCGCCTCCCGCAACCCGGCCTGTGCCTGGAAACTGACGTGACCGACCGCGAAGCACTCGCCCGCGCCGCCCACCACGTCGAGCAGGAGCTCGGCCCGGCCAGCGTGGTGGTCGCGAACGCAGGCATCGCCGTCGGAGGACCGTTCGACCGCACGCCTGCCGAACTGTGGGACCGGGTCATCCACGTCAACCTCGTCGGATCCGCGAACACCGCACGCGCCTTCCTGCCCCAGCTGGTCCAGCGCCGCGGCTACTTCCTGCAGATCGCCTCCACCGCTGCGTTCGGATCCGCACCCATGATGAGCGCCTACTGCGCATCGAAGGCCGGCGCCGAGTCCTTCGCCCAAGCCCTACGCGGCGAGACCCGCCCTGACGGTGTCGCCGTCGGCATCGCCTATCTGCACTGGACCGGCACCGGCATGGTCACCGACATCGATGAGCACCCCGTCCTGCAGGCACTGCGCAACAACCAGCCCCGCTTCGCCCGCAAAGTCCACACGACCGACCAGGTCGCCACCTGGCTCGCCCGCGGCATCGCCTCGCGCACCGCCCACATCTACGCACCACCATGGCTACGCTGGTGCCAGCCGCTGCGCCCCCTGTTCCCCGCACTCGTCGCCTGCGTGACCCGCCGTGAACTCGCTGCGCACGACCGCAACGAGTACGGCGATGTGGTCGACGTGCTCGGCCCTGGCGGACACGCCGACTGGGACGTCTACCGCGGAGTCACGCAGCAGCCGAGATAGAACGGTCGTCGCACACCGGCGTGGAGGACATGCACCCAGTAACGCTGAAAGAGACCAGTGATCCGACGGCGTCTGGCCGGGCCGTGAGAGTCGCTGCAGGCGGAGCGTCAGGACCTTTAGCCGTCTTCTTGGCCGCGGTCTTCTTCTTGGCGCTCGGCAGGCCGTGAACCTTGGCAGGTACCCGTTACCGTGATGCTCCTTTGCCTGCGCGACGGACCATTCCAGCCCACGACTTTCTGGGCCGGTTCAAGGACTTGCGCTGAGAGTTGTGATCGAGCTGCACTTCAGGGGAGAGGACGCTCGGCACCACTGACAGATCAGCCGTGTGACCTGGACGGCCTTCAGAGTGGCCGGAGGGGGGGCACGGAGGAGAGGCAGGTTCGGGGGGCATGAGGCCTGGCTTCTTTGTCATGCTGAGTGAGGCTGGCGAAGTAGTCATGCCGCCTGCGGCCTGAGCCTCCAGGCGGAGCTCCCGTCCCGCGCCCGACGGCCGCCGCCACGCCACTGCCAGCGGCGGCCTTCCTGCCCGCATCCGGTGGAGGACCCACCCGGTCCTGTTCACTGCTCGGCTTCGACCCGCTCGGCCCGCGCCGTTCACAAGAGCCGCTGTCCTGGGTGGCTTGCTTGTGCACCCACAGCACGCAGCAGCGCCCATGCGGTGGCCTGATTTGCGCTGATGACGGGTTTCCCGAGTCGTTCTTCCAGATGGGGAAGAGCATCGTAGGTGGGCAGAGCGGTGCAGCTGATGAACAGAGCATCCGCTTCCCAGTGATCTCCGCCGACCACGGTTTCGATCACCCGCTGCTCGTCCACGGTGTAGACATCTTCGACCGCATCAAGGCTCAGTGACGAGAGCGCGACAACGTCGAAGCCGGAGGCCTCGAGGTACGTGGCCAGCAGACGATCGACCGGCTCCTGGTAGGGGTGCACAACGGCGAGCCGGCGGGCACCGACGGCACGGAGGGCGGCAGTGACCGCACCGCTGGTCGTCAGCGCCTGCCGCGCACCGTGTTTCGTCATCTTGTCCCGCAACGCCCGCTCACCGGCCACACCGTTGACGAAGCTGCACGCGGTACACAGATAGGCCACGGCCTCTGCTCCGCAATCAACCAGCTCCCGGACCGGCTCTGCCAGCAGATTCGGCCTGCCGAGGCGGGAGACCAGCTCCAGATTGTCCCGGTAGCAAACCTCTTCGGTGAAAGTCAGCGAGCATGTCACACCCGGCGGGATCCAGCGGCGCAGCTCCGCCTCACGCGCGAAGTCGTAGGAGGCGACCACCCCGACATGCCGCCGCATCGTAGGACGGAGGTTTCGTGGACCCATACCACCGAGGCTAACGAGCCGTTTCACACACCGCGCTGCCCGAGCCCGCAGCTTGTTCGTGGCATACGCGTGACGCCACGCGATCCGGGTAACCACGGGCGGATGGCTGCCCTTCTAGCACTGGTCTCGGCCGCTTGCTACGGCGTTGTCGACTTCGCCGGCGGCCTGTTGTCCCGCCGTACCCCCTTCACGGCCGTCACCCTGCTCGGCCAACTGGGCGGCTTGCTGCTTGCCGTGATCGTCGCTGTCCTCGTCCCCGCCTCCTGCGTCCACCCCGCGGACCTGGGCTGGGGAGCCTTGTCCGGAGTCGGCAGCGCCGCGGCCATGCTGTGCCTGAACCATGGGCTCAGCCGAGGCGCGATGACCGTGGTGGTGCCTGTGAGCGCCGTGACCTCCGTGGTCCTCTCCGTGCTCACCGGAGTTATTTTTCTTGGGGACCGGCCGACGCTCCTGGCCTGGACAGGTATTGCCGCCACGGGGCCTGCCCTGTGGCTCGTCTCGGGTGGACACGCCATCGGCCGGCGGGGGCGGCAGCGGCAGAACGCCGAAGGCACGGCGGACGGGCTGTTGGCGAGCGCGGGCGTTGCCGTGCAGTATCTGGCGCTGGCCCAAGCGGGAGCCGCCAGCGGCCTGTGGCCGGTGGCCGCAGGCCGGCTCGCCGCCGTTGTGGTCCTCGTGCCGACCGCCGTACGCCATCTGCGCGTGCCGCCTCTGCGCGCGGCTCAGGCGCTGCTCATCGGAGCCGGTGCGGCACTGGGCCTGAGCCTGTACCTGCTGGCCACCCGGCAGCAGATGCTCTCCATCGCCGTCGTCCTCGCCTCCCTGTACCCGGCGCTGCCGGTGATCCTGGGGCTGACCCTGCTGCACGAGCGAGTCGATCGGCGCCAAGTGGCCGGACTGGTGGGCACGGCAGCGGCCTCCGTGCTGCTCGCCATCGGCTGAGCAGCCGTTCCACGCTGTGCACGCCGACTGCACATCGGAGCGGAGTGGGGTGGCAATCAATGCTTTCGTGAATCCACCTGCAGTGCTCTGACCCGCACCACGAGAAGGCGCGCTGCCTGCCTCGTCGTCAGCCGCGATTCCGCCGCTGCCGGAGCTTCCAGACGACCCACCCCCCCAGCGATCGCCAAGAAATGTGGCCCAGTCGGGCGGAGAGCTGACGTACGGAGGGCTGGAGCCCTCTATGCAACCCGCGAATGCTGCGAGCGTGCCGTCGGCGCGCGGGAGGGGCCCCGGTCGCCGGGCGAGGCACTCCGTCCCGCTTCCGATGCAGGAGACTCCCGCAGCGCCCGGGAGCGGCCTGGCTGTGGTGCGACCGCCCAGGGCATCGAACGCAGCCGCCGAAAGGACCCCCATGAGTAATCGCGCAGCAGTCTTCGATGTGGACGAAACTCTGGTGGACACCAACCATCTGCACGCCGTGTGCTGGTGGGAAGCATTGCGAACAGGCCGGCCACCGCGTGGCCATGACGGCAATCCACGGTGCCATCGGTCTCGACTCCGCCGACCTGCTGGAGCACCTGCTGGGCGAGGAGCGGGACAAGACCCAACACTCGGCCATCAGCGCCGGCCACACGGCCCTCTAAGGGCGCCTGATACGAGCGTCTGGCCCCCTTCGACGGAGCCCGTGACCTGCTGCGGCGCCTGCACACAGACGGCTGGGTGGTCGTGCTGGCCACGTCGGCAAGTGGTCCGGAACTGTCGGCGCTCCGAGCGGCGCTCGACGCGGACGAGGTGATCGCCGACACCGCGAGCGCCGATGACGTGAACGAGGGTCAGTCGGCCCCCGATCCCGTACTGCACGCGCTCGAACTGGTCGGAGCTCGGCCTGAAGACAGCGTTCTCGTCGGCGCCTCGGTCTGGAACATGCGAGCGGCGCGCCGTGGGACGTCGTCCCCGTCGCCGTTTTGAGCGGGGGGTACCTACCGGGCCGCCCTCCAGGGAGCGGGAGCCGCAGAGGTGTACGAGGACACGGCCGACCTGCTGAAAGACATCGGGCGAACCACCTTCACATGCTCCTGACCGAGGTCGACTCCCTCGAGTACAGCAGGCAAAAGCGACTCCCGGCTGCCTCGCTCGACGCGCCCCACACCTACAGGCCGCAGAGATGGCGCCACGTCTACCTCTATCGAACGGGCCGGTCAGCGGGGTGGCGTGACCTGATGGGCGAGTTTTGCCGTCGGCGCGTTGGGAACCCGGCGATCAGTGCTTGGGACCACAGGCGCGCCAAGAGTTGTCTGCATACACAGCAGCCGCGGATGAGCGCGCGCACATGCCGGGCCTTCGGAGCAGAGCGCGGCCCGCGTTATCGAAGAAGGCAATCAATGTCCTCACCTGCCCTTGCCGCCGATGCGGCTGTCGCCCTTCATGGCCCCGCTCGCGTAGCGGGTCTGTTCGCCGACTTCGCGGAGAATGAGGCCGCACGAGTTTCCTTGCCGGGCCGGAACACGGTAAGCAGACTCGCGGCGCTCACCGCGCTGGGGGAACGCGATCTGTCGTTGGCACGCCTGGCGGAGGGACACCTCGACGCCTCTGCGATCTTGCAGGAGATCGAGCAGTCCCTGCCGGAGCCGGGGGAGCGGTGGGGGGTGTGGGCGGCGCGCCCGCCGGATCCAGTCGTGCGCGCCGAGCGAGCCACGAATGGATGGCGGGTGCGCGGTACGAAGCCGTTCTGCTCCGGTGCCCGAACCTGCACTCACGCTCTGCTGACCGCTGAGGCCGAGGATGGTTACCGATTGTTCGCGGTGCCCCTGTCACAGCGCGGTGTCGAGCCGGTGGAGGGCACGTGGCCGGCGGTCGGCATGGCCGACAGCGACAGTCTGGACGTCACCTTCGCAGACGTTCCGGCACGGCCCGTCGGCGGTGTGAACGCCTATCTGGACAGGCCGGGGTTCCTGCACGGAGGGGTCGGCGTAGCCGCCTGCTGGCTCGGAGGAGCCCGGGCCGTGGCCGCTTGCTTGTATGAACGAGGGGCCGCGGGGCGCCTTGGTGATCACGCGGCTGCCCACCTGGGAGCTGTCGACGTGGCCCTCCACGCGGCCGACACCGTGCTGCACCAAGCGGGCCGGGAGATAGACGCCGATCCGGACGACACGCAGGGCCGCGCCCGCGTGCGGGGCCTGCGCGTGCGGGCCCTGATCGAGAAGGTGTGCACGGAGGTGCTGGAACACGTGGGGCGCGCGACCGGCGCTGGGCCGTTGTGTCACGACGAGCGGCACGCCCGGGCCGTGGCCGACCTGACGGTCTACGTACGTCAGCACCACGCCGAAGCGAATCTTGCTGAACTCGGACGTCTCGCAGTGCCCCTCCGTACGCAGGAGGCCGCCCGATGAGCCGTATGCGCGCGAACCAAGCAGACACCTGGCAGGACGATCCCCTGTCCGCCCGAGACCGGGAGGCCGCGGCTGCCGCGATCGACGCCGCGGGCACAGCCGAAGAGCTGTGGCGGGCCAAAGAGTTGCCGCGTCAACTACCTCGGCAGCCGCTGCCGATCACCGGACCGGTCCTCGTGGTGGCCGCACACCCCGACGACGAAATTCTCGGCTTCGGCGGAACCATGGCGCACCTCCTGGGCGCCGGCGTTCACGTCAACACGGTCTGCCTGACCGACGGCGAGGCCTCCCACGGCGACACGACACTCCAGGCTCAAACTCGGCTCGCGGCCCGCCGACGCGACGAACTCGCCCGCGCCCTCGAAGCGCTGGGCCCCATGCCGCCGCCGGTGCACATCGCCCTGCCCGACACCGGCCTGGACGAACAGGAACACATCGCATCCGCCGCGATCAAGGCGCTGCTGCAGGACACCGGGGCCGCCTTGTGCGTTGCGCCATGGGCTGGAGACCTGCACAGCGACCACGAGGCGGCAGGCCGGGCAGCGAAACGCGCCGCTCAGGGCGCGGGCCTTCCCTTGTGGTCGTACCCGGTGTGGATGTGGCACTGGGCGCGGCCCGGTGATCCGCGCGTGCCATGGCACCAGGCGGCCGTGCTTCCCCTGACCGCCGAGGCCCAGGAACGGAAGAAGGCCGCTCTGAACTGCTTCACCAGTCAACTGCAGCCGCGTGGCCCGCAGACCGGCCCCGTGCTGCCCGAGCAGGAGATCGCCCACCACACCCGCGCGCTCGAGACGGTGATCACGTGAGCACCCCCGCCTCCTACTTCCACGATCAGTACGCGGGTGCCTCCGACCCGTGGCATCTGGCCGAGCGCTGGTACGACCGCCGCAAGTACTTGCTCACTACGGCGGCGCTGCCGTGTCGCCGCTACGCGCGGGCCTTCGAGCCCGGCTGCTCGGTCGGCGTGCTCTCCCAGATGCTGGCCCAGCGCTGCGACAGCCTGCTCTCCACCGACCGGATCGCCGCCGCCGTCGAAGCGACCCGGCGGCGTACCGCCGGCCTGGAGCACGTGCACGTGCAGCAGATGACCGTCCCGCAACAGTGGCCACAGAGCACCTTCGACCTCGTCGTACTCTCCGAAATCCTCTACTACTTCGATACCGGCGCCCGGGATCGGATCCTGCGGCAAAGTGCTCAGTCCCTCGACGACGGCGGACATCTCGTGACCGTCCATTGGAACCACCCGGTGGCCGAGCACTCCTGCACCGGCCGCGACATCGCGAAACAGCTCGACACCATGACCGACCTGAAGGCGCTGGCCCGCTACGACGATCCCGACTTCACCCTGACCGTCCACGTGCGCGGCCCCGCATCGCATACGCCGATGTCCCCGGCCCGTGCCGAAGGCCTCGCATGAGCTGCCGTGCGGTCGCCGTGATCGTCCCGGCGCACAACGAAGCCCCCCTCATCGCCGCCTGCCTGCGCAGCGTGCGCGAGGCGGCCCGGCACGTGGCGCCCCTGCCCGTCGTCGTCGTGGTGGTCGCCGACGCCTGCTCCGACGCCACGGCGACCGTCGCCGCCGAACACGGAGCCGTCGTCCTCCGCATCGACGACCACAACGTGGGAGCCGCCCGTGCAGCTGGCGCACGCCATACGCTGCGGCTCCTGGGCGATGTGGCAGATGCTCTCTGGCTGGCCATGACCGACGCTGACACCACGGTGCCCGACACCTGGCTCACCCACCAGATCACCTGGGCGGACCAGGATTACGACGCCGTCCTGGGAACCATCCGCCTCGCCGCCAGCCCCCCGGCCACCACCGTGCGTGCGGCTCTGCACGATGCTGCGTACTTCCACACCCGCCCGCCCGCGGGCAGCGCCCCGTGGCGTCACCCGCACGTGCACGGAGCCAACCTGGGCGTTGCAGCCGCCGCGTACCAGCACATCGGTGGATTCGCCGAACTGCCCACCGGGGAGGACCACGACCTCGTCACCCGACTCCTTGCCTCCGGACACCGGATCGTCCGCACAGACGGCCACCCGGTGCGCACTGCGGCACGTACCAGTGGCCGTGCACCGGGTGGTCTCGCCGACCTTCTCGCTCGCCTGGAGGTAGGGGGCGAACTTGCCCCGTCGGCGCTCAATGAGCAGCCGGTTCCAACTGTTCCTGTGGGTGCTGACCTGGCCACTGGAGGTGGGTCGGCCTCCACAGACGCAACCATTGGGACCAGACTTTCAGACCGCGGGCGCCGGCTGGCTGATGCGGGTCGGGGCGAAGTCCGTACCGGCGTTGATGCACAGCACGAGCCGTTTCCGGCGCGCAACAACGCAGAATGACCGACGGAGTCAGTCCTACTTGTGATCGTCGCTGTCGACTCGTGATCCTCGGCGCCACGGTCCCGGCACCGCCCACCGTGCGACCCGCTCTCATCTGTCGAGCTACTCGCCGAGCCACGGCACCAGGTCGTTCGTCATGGGGACGTCCTTCCGTGCCGCGCTCTCAGGCTTGTAGTGGGTTGGCGGCCGCCATGACGGCCTGCTCGGTCCGCTGACGCGGCATCACACCGTTCAACCCAGCGGCGCGAGACCGCTGCCGACAACCCTCCCCGCTCCTTGTCGGGAAGGCCGCCCTCACCGATCTGGGACGCCTTGGCGAAACTCTTGGCGTGGGGCAAGGCCACAACTTACGGGCTCGGTCAAGATGATCGGTGGAGGCGAAAGAGCGTGGGTGGTGCGAGGGCGGCCTGACACTCCCCAGTGAATTGGCCGCCCTCGCAGCACATCCTGCGACTGGGTGCCCCCTACAGTGCAGACCAGTCCTGCGCAGGCCTGCATGCGATTGTGATGCCGATCACTGTGAGCGCTCAGGTGAGGCGGCGCAGGGGCCCGCCGCGGAGTCACATGCCGCCGTGGGTACGGGCCTCCTCGAAGTCACCGGCGTCCTCCAGCGCAGGCCGCACGTGCTCCAGCAGGGACTCGATCGCCGTCCGGGCCGGTACGGGACGGATCAGCCGCGGGCACACGAGCGTTCCGTCGAGTCCTGACCGGCCCGCGCGCCAGCCGGCGAGGCGCAGCAGCGACACCGGGTGTGTCGCGGCGAGCTCGCCGGCCTGCCAGTCACGAGGCGCAGTCTCGACCAGGCCCCGTACGAGCATGGCGAGCAGGACCGTCGTGAACGGCTCCAGGCACACATCGGCGACGCGGACCTCCACGGTCGGGTGGGCGGCGGAGAGGCGCGCGTCGAAGTGGACCATGCCCCGGTCCCATACGACTCCGGTGGCGACCATGGCCCGGACCTCGCGGTGGTAGGCGGCGGCGTCGAAGAGATCCACCGGCCCGGCGGTCGACCAGCGCCCCCACACCCGGCTGCGGTAGCTGCTGTAATGCGATTCCTTGCCCTGCCAGAACGGCGAGTTGGCGCTCAGCGCGACCAGTACGGACATCCAGGGGCGCAGCCGGTTCAGCACGGCGACGCCCTCCTCGTCCGACTCGACCTCCACATGGACGTGGCAGTCGCACGTCAGCTGCTCCTGCGTGGTGAGACCGAACTCCCGCGCCAGCCACTGATGGCGCTGACCCGTACCGACGGTGGGACTCACCGGCAGGGGAGAGGTGGCGAGCGCGACGGCGGCGCCGCCCAGCCTCTCCGCGTGATCGGCAGCCGTGGTGCGCGTTCGACATCGACTGGTGCGGACGGGCGGCGAACTCCAACTGCTAACGGTGCAGCTCCGCCTCGAAATCGCCGTCGCTCGCGCGGTCGGCGACGGCCATGACCGCGCTCGCCATGGCACGCGGCTCGCTGCTGTCGCGGTCCACGAGCAGCAGTTCCTCCTCCATACCGACTCCATACCGACACTGCGCAAATGTCATGCCCCTTCGAGTCTCTTCGAAGCAGGAATCGATAAGGGGCCGACGAAAGGAGGGGATGCGCCCCAGCGGGGGAGCCGCACGGTCTGCCTCACAGTTCCCGCCCGCCACCCGCGCGGCAGAAACGAGCCAGCAGCCGGACGTGAGGCCTACCTTTGGTGATGATGGCCCACCTTCAGTGATGTCGATGAGGCAAGCACATTGTGCGGAGCCCACCAGCGCTTGACGTGCTCGATGACCACTGCCCGCGTAAACCCATTGAGGCGGGTACCCGTCGGTTGGCGTGCCGAGGTAAGGGATGTCGCCCAATTCCGCCTAGATCATCCGAGCTTCCCAAGTTGATGTGTTTCGTTGTCAGTGGCTACTGCGAAGATCCCGGTCGGTCAACTGAGAGAGGGAGCCATGGGTACGTGGGATGTTCACCCGTTCGACAACGACACAGCTGCGGACTTCGCCGACGATCTGGACGACGCTGCGATGGCGGAGCGTGAAGCCCTCATCCGCCGAGCGCTCTTTCGTGCTGCCGACAACCAGGACTACCTAGAGGCCCCGGAAGCCGAAGAGGCAGTGGCTGCTGCTGCCTTGGTTGCTGCCCAATGTTCAGAGGGCGAGCCAGTCAGCATTCCGTACGGTCCTGACGAGCCGGTACCGACTCTGTCCGTGGAGCTCAAGCCGTTGGCTGTCGAGGCCCTTGACCGAGTCCTCGCAGATGAGTCGGAGCTCGCAGAGCTTTGGGAGGAGTCGGAGAGCGGCGCAGCCTGGCGCGGAAGTATTGGCCGACTTCGGCAGACACTCGATCCGGTGCCCCAACTACCGGGGGATCCGCTGTTCGAGATGTGAGCCCGGTGTCCGTCGCTGCCTTGATCCTGGGCCGTCCCTGGGCGGGCCGAAGCTGCTCAGTACCAGCCGACGACGACCGATGACGACTGCTCGGGCAACCGCGACCGAGTCCCGGAGCCGCAAAAACGCAGGCCGCCAAGATCTCCGACAAGCCCCAGGGCAAGAAGAAGGCAACAAGCAGCGGTAGCCTTCGGACGCGGATCAGACATGTGGGGGACAGCGTGGTGGAGCGCGAGGACGGTCGGCCGGCCTACCAGGTAGGCGACGTACTGAAAGTGAGCTGCTCGCCAGCAAGAACGCTCGTCGCTGATGATCGGGGCTCTTACATCTCTGTGGAGTGGCCCTGGGAGAAGGCCGATCCGGACTCCCGGTTCCGATGGAACGGGCAAGTGGCCTTCCCTGTCGATCCTGGCTCACGGGAATGGTCCTACACGCTGTTCCGCACCGAGCCGAGCCCTCAGTACCTGAACCGCGGGGACTCGTGCAGCGTCAGCATCCCCGAGACGCTCGTTCGTGTCATCGACATCCTGCGTCACGACCCGCCTCTGGACCTGGGTCGGGTTCCTCGACCGCACACAAGGCTGGTCGTACTGCCCGTCGATGCTTCCTCTGACGCCCTGCAAGAGGACGAAGCGGCCACGATCGAGATCGAGTCCGCCGCGCCCATCGCGATCGAACTGGTAGAGCCGGCCTAGAGATTGCGGGCCGGGCCAACCGGCTCTTCCGCAAGGTCCGGTCTTCCGGACACGGTGGCTCTTTTTGGCGCTGCGAGTAGCTTCAAGAAGGTGACTCGACGTAGCGCCGACCCAGCGTGGCAGCGAGCGGCATCGGCGCGGGCGCGTGCCGTGCAGGCGGCTGCGGCCGCCGGCTTCCATGATCTCCTGGGACAGCGGGACGGTGCCGACCGGCACAGAGTGCTTGCGGTGCGAGGTGGCGCGCAGCGTCGGCGGTGGCCACCGCCGACGCTGGCCTGGTGGCCCAATGGCCGAACTACGGGCGTGCGGTCCTGAAGCTCGGATTCCGGGCCGCCGCGGCCGTGCCCCTCACCCGTGCGGGCAATCGGTTAGGCGTGCTGGCCGTGTTCGGCGAAGCCCGTCTACCCCCGGAGGCGAACCGCGAGCACATCGCCGCGGCCCTCGCCTCTGACGTCGTCCTGACGCGGCACAAGGAAACCTTCGGGCTGCGAATACCGCCGTGGGAGCGCCGTCTACCGGGCGTGGGCCGAAGCAAGAAGACTCCGGACACCTTCGTGCGTGAGACGCGGCCAGAAGGGTACCGGACTCCCCGGTCTGGACCAGTGGCCGTCCTTTCCTGTTCCCACACCCCCCCCTTAAGGACCGCCCCATGACTCCTCTGTCTGCGTTCCGCCGTCTTCTGCACCGGGTCGTCGTAGTACTCGGCCGACGTGACGCTTCACCCAGATCGCCGGGGCATGCCGTCCTGCCGCGCCGCACGCCGGAGACCGGCATGCCGGTCTCCGCCCTTCCTGTCCGACTTCACTGCGACGACGGCCGCCTTGTGCCGCTTCTCATGGACCTCCGCTACGACCAGCAGGATCCGTTCGCCGTTCTCCTCGCCTTCTACGGGCCCGGTGGTCACCGGGTGCAGTGGTGGCTGTCCCGGGACCTGCTCGTGACCGGCTCCGACACGAGCGCGGTCCACGGCGACGTGCTGGCATGGGCCTCGCTGAACGGTTCGGGCAACGAAGTACTGATGGTGCGCCTTGGCTCCGATTACGCCAACGCGCTCATCGAGATCCGCCGCGGACCCCTGCGACACCGGCTTGCGCACACCTACACGGCCGTCCCCGCCGGATCGGAGATGGACCGGGTGGATTGGCGGGCGGAGATCCGTCAACTTGTCCGTAGCCGGTAGCGCAGTCACCGCGCCACAGCGGCCCCCTTTCTGGGGCCCGCAGACGCCGGCAGCACCCACTCCGCTACAGTCCGAGCCCACCCTCGCGCCCAGCGCTGACTCCGGGGCGCAACTGCTGTTCGCAGTGGTCACCTCTTGCTGGTGAAGCGGGAGCAACGGTGGATTGATGCGCTACACGTCTTGGCGCGCGGCGCGCCGGGACCGGATCACTATGGCTGGCTCGCCGGGCGCGTGCCGTCTGCGCTACGAGCCCGGTGGGCGGCATAGGAGGCGCCCTGGCTGCCGCTCTCTCGGCCGCGCAATTCGCGGCGGTCTGCTCATGGGGCAAGACGGTACACAGTCCAGACGAAGGCGCAGGGGTGGAACGCTGTCTTTTCACCAACCGTGTTTACCCACGACCGGGGGCGCGAGCTCGCGTTTCACCTGCAAATCTCTGGGAACTCAGGACCCGCTTGGGATCACAGGCACCGCACATCCGACTGCCGCTGACTGGTCTCTGGAGTCACCATGATCACGCCTTCCTGTGCTGTCCTGCGCACGTTGCTCGCCCAGTACGCGACAGCCCGAATCGAGCACGCGGAGCAGCCCGGTCCACGGACCGCGAGACAGCTCGCCGACGTCTCCTACACGTTGTGCGTGATCACCAACGCGCGCAGTCTCACGGCGGCACTGACCGTCGCGGACGCCCTGCTCCAGCGAGCTGAGCAAGCGGGTCTGCCGACTCCTCAAGAGACGGCTCCCGCGGGGCGCTGAGCGCTCCCGCCGAACCGGAAGAGCCGTGGCCACCGCAGCAGGGATACGCCCATGACCGCACACGCACGCGCAGCACAGACCATCCCACCGGCCCCGCCGCCGCGCCTGCTGGCGCCTCGCGGCGTGTACGCGCCGCAGTACGACACCGACCTGCTGCTCCAGGCGCTGGACGGTGAATCCGTCAGCGAGCGGAGCGAGGTGCTCGACCTGGGTACCGGAACGGGAGCCGCGGCTCTCGCCGCGGCACGGCGGGGAGCGCACGTGACCGCCGTCGACCTGTCGTGGCGTGCGGTGTGGACGGCGCGCCTCAACGCCCGGATCAACCGGACGCCCATCATCGTCCGCCACGGTGATCTGGGATTGGCATGGGCGCCGGGATCGTTCGATCTGGTTGTCAGCAATCCGCCCTACGTGCCGCTGCCACCCGGGACCCGCACGGCCCGTGGGGAGGCGCGGGCCTGGGACGGCGGGCCGGACGGCCGCGCCGTGGTCGACCGGGTGTGTGACGCCGCTCCGCGTGCACTGCGCAAGGGCGGCACCCTGCTGATGGTCCACTCCGCATTGTGCGATCCGTCGCGGAGCGTGCGCCGACTGGAGGACCGCGGTATGAGTGCTGCGGTGATCGACAGGGCCTATGTTCCGTTCGGTCCGGTTCTGCGCACGCGCCGCGCCTGGCTGTGCGCCCAAGGGCTTCTGGACGCCGATGCGACCTACGAAGAGTTGGTGGTCGTCCGTGCCGAACTCAGCTGAAGCCCGCGCCGCGTAAAGGCCTATCGAGAGGCCTTCCGGTCGAAGTGACCGACGGAGACGAAACCCGCAAGCGGAGCGCTCTGACGCATCACGACCTCACCACAAAACCACTGGTCAACGGTCCTTCCCATACAGCCCCTCGGCAGTGTCGAGCGGCCGGGGGAGGGCATCCGGGCGCCGGCAACACCGCCGCCCGCATCCGGAGGCGAGAAAAGGAGGCTGCCATGACGACCCGAAACAGTGTGGTCGAGGAGCTGAAAAGCGATCACCGAGAGGTCGAGGAACTCATCGCCCGCTACGACAAGGCGCCGTCCGGCAGCGAGGAGCGCAAACACATCGCGGACTTGTTCACCATCGAGCTGGTGCGTCACTCGGTCGCGGAGGAGATGTACCTCTACCCGGCGGTGCGCCGCTGCGTGGTCGGTGGTGAGGCATTGGCGGACAAGGAGCTTGAGGACCATGCCGGGGTGGAGAAGCGGCTGAAGGGTCTCGAGCGGGCCCGCACCCCATGCGGAGGTGTTCGACGCCCAGGTCGCTGCTTTGCAGGAGGAAGTCAGCGAGCATGTGCGCGACGAGGAGAACAATCTCCTCCCCGCTTGCAGCGGGCCTGCACGGTCCAGGAGTTGATCGAGCTGGGGGACAAGGTCCGTGCGGCGAAGCAGACCGCGCCGACGCGCCCGCATCCGCATGCGCCGGACTCGCCGGCCACCCTCAAGCTCCTGGCCCCGGGTGCCGGTCTGGTCGACAGGGTCCGCGACTACGTCACCGGCCGCGGCAGGACCACATCGTAAGCGCGCCCTGACGGCGTCCGACGTGGCCCGGGACTAGGATCGCTTGCCCTGAGGGACGGTGCGGCGCGCCCGGCGCCGCGGCCTGATTCTGGCGGGGGCGGCCGGATCGTTGCGGCAGCATGGCACAGAGTTTCCGGCCCTGAACCCCGGCCGGAGACTCGCCTCCTAGACGGGGCCACGCGCGAAGCGCCGGCCGTGACGTTGAAAGATCGCAGCCCATGTACGAACCCGCCCCTGCCGATGTTGAGCAGTCCGAGGGCCTGTTGGTCATCACCTTGTACGGGGATCTGGATACCGACGATGCTTCGGCCCGCTGCAGTGAGCCGACCAGGGCTACGACCATCGTCGACGTCCGCGACGTCACCTACTGCGCTACTCAACTGCTCGGCTGGTCCCTTCGGCTGAAACGTCACGCCGCGGCCCGTGGGCACACTCTCGTCGTCCGTGGCCCGCTGCAGCCTCCGCTCACCCGCCTGTTCGCGGTCACCGGAACGCCAGAGCGCTGTGGCATCACACCCGACGGCATCGACGTCGACCGAGCCCTTTGACCGGCGTCCCGGGCCTTCGACCGTGGGGTGTGCGGGGAGGGTGAAGGGGTGGCCCTGCACGGCAGGCGGTGGAAGACTGCGGCTGTGGGCGCCTTGGACGGAGTCGGCGCCGTATCAGGGCACACGCGGGGCCGTGTTCACGGTTCTTCAGGGGCCGCCTGTCCAATTCCCCCACCGGGCGGCTCCGTCCGAGGCCCAGGCGTCGGGGAAGCGGGGATCGAATTCCACGCTCGTTCTGCTTGTGATGCCACTGGGGCCCGGCCCATGCAGGTAGAGGCTTGGCCCACTCCTTTGCCTCTGATATCCGTCGGCCCCCACCCGGATCGGTCGGGCTCGGGGCATGGCCGCCCCAGGCGGGGGTGGCCGGCCCGTCAGTGCTCGGCAGACGACGCCGTGCTCTCGCACAACTGGCGTGCTGCTTCGCGGAGTTTGATGTTCTTCTCCTGCGAGTAGCGGCGGAGGACGTTGAAGGCTTCGTCTTCGTCGATGTGGTGTTGGGCCATGAGGATGCCCATGGCCTGGCCGATGGTGTGGCGGGAGTCGATGGCGCGCTGGAGGCCGGCGTGCTCACGCGCCCCGGCGAGGGCGACCGCGGCGTGGGAGGCGAGCAGCCAGCCGGCGGTTTCGCTGTCGTCGGTGAACGCGCCGGGCTTGCGGGAGTAGAGGTTGAGGGCGCCGAGGTTGTCCTGGTCGTCGGTGTAGAGGAGGAAGCCCATCATGCTGCCGATGCCCAGGGCGTGGGCCTTGGGTGCGTAGTGCTGCCAGCGGATGGTCTCGGTGGACAGGTCGTGGATGCGGAAGACGGGGTGTTCGATGCGGGCGGCGTCGAAGCAGGGGCCCTCGCCGAGTTGTTCCTGGAGCCGGTCGCTTTCGTCGACCATGGGCCCGGACGCGGCCAGGGTCGTCACCTGACCCTTGCGCAGAATCAGGATGCCTGCCGCATGGCAGTCGTCGACGAGGGCGACAGCCGCATCGGTGATCTTGTCCAGGGTGGCGTCCACGGAGTCCCGGGCCAGAAAACCGCGCGCCATCGACGCCATGTGCACCGAGAAGTCCCGCCAGTCCATCAGCTCTCCGTTCGTCGTCTGCCAGGCTGGTCGGGGCCAGCCTGCCACGAGCACATATGCCAGAACACGCGCGGCGGGTATGAGTGCTTCCGGATCGGGCACTCGCAGAGCGTGCGGCTCGTCCGTTCCCCCCCCCGTGGCGGCCGTGCGCGATCGGTGGGCGGCGGCCAAGGTGCGCGGGATGATGACCCGGCCGCCGCCCCCGAGCAGGGATCCCAGACATGGCCGTGCGCCAGCCGCGCGCTTATCGAGGGCGTCACCGCGTGCTCGACCTGCCGGCCGGCCACTGCGCTCGGGGTGCTGGACTGACCGGACTGCCGCAGGGTGGAGGCATGGTTTCCCCGCCCCTAGTGATCTGCCCGGCCGACGAGGACGGCGCTAGGCGTGTCCGGATCGACGACATGATCCTTGACGGGGCCTACTGCGTGCAGGATGTCGCCGCGTTCCTCCAAGGAGCGGGGCTCCAGTCGCTCGACGAGGCCGACGTCGTCCGGACCACCCTGATCGACTGGCGAGGCGGCGGCCCCGACAACTGGACGAACTGAGCGAATACGGCCCGGTCGATCTTCACAAGTCGTTCGCAGGCCGTACCTTGCACTGGAGCCCGGGTGCCGAGATGGTGAAGTCAGACCGGTGCACCTACCCTGAACCCTGGTGGTCCCCGTGGCTTTCTTCGCTGTCTTTCCCTCGCGCCCCTTGGAATTACTGTCCGCAACCGATCTGGCTCGTGAGCATGAACGCCTGGATGCCGAAGTGGCAGGGCTTCGCGATGCGGTGTCCTCGCACGCCCTGGTCGACCAGGCCATCGGCGTCGTCATAGCGCTCAGCCAATTGCCTGCCGAGGAATGCTGGCGGGTACTGCGCGACGTGTCGCAGCACACCAACGTCAAGCTCCGCCACGTCGCTGAGCACATCCTGGCCTTCGCGCAGGGCGGCACGATGCCCGACGACGTGCGAGCCGAACTGGACCGCGCCATCGGCCGGTACGCCGCGCTGCGCGGCTGCGACGCAACCCCTGAGCTCTGAGCCAGCTTGCCTATCTGTACATGCGCCGAGTGCTGTGGCACCAAACGCAGGCCGTACGCGAGCGCGCCACCCGCTACCTGCGCCCTGCCGCGCTGCTCTACGTCGGCGACTTCGACGCCTCGGGTGCAGGCATCGAGCGCGATGGGTGTTGCGAACCGCTTGCCGGAGCCGTGGAGAGCGCATCGTGCTCACTCATGACCAGGTGCGCGGGTACGCGCCCCCCGTTACGGTCGGCAAGGCTGGAGATCCGCGGTGGCCCACGTTCGTCGGCCGAAAGGGGCTCGACCCGGCCCGGCGCCGGTGCAGTGGTAGGGCGAGGCACCGGAGCCGGTCGAGCTTCAGCGCCTGGTCCTTGCCGCCGTCGCGCCGCACATCGACGAAACGCTGCTGGCCGACCGCCTCGCGGAGGAATGACGGCAACGCAGCCTGCTCCGTGCGGTCATCGGGCTTGGTCTCCCGACGGTTCACCGAGCGCTGAGTGACTCCCACCTGGGTGGAGGCGCGCTCTTCGGGGCTCACTGCAGCGGGCCGAGGCGTCGTTGAGGACGTCGTCGATATCCAGACCCCCGACGGCCTGGAAGGCGGGAGTGAACGCCGCCGACGCGGACTGCAGCACGAAGACCAGGACGTACACCTGCCACACCTGGTCGACGATGGGCAGCGTTACCGCCCCTGCGCACCAGCCGCCCCGCAGGCGTCAGCACCATCGAGCCGCGTGGTTCCTTCGGTTGAAACGTCACGCTGAGACCCGCGGGCCCCCACCAGAATCAGACCTCTCTTCGCTATCTGTCCCTACGGTGCGCTTTTGGGACTGAGCTTGAGCGGCTCTGCACGGGAGTCCGGGAATCAGCGCGGCGGCCGTGGCGCGGGGCAGCGTGGTGGAGGCCGGACGCCGGGACGCGGACGGCCGTGCCGCCGACCGCTCGGGACCCGTACCGCGCCTGTGACGTACGCGGGGGCGTCGGCGGGCCACACACGTACCCGCGCCGGCCACAGTCGCGTCGCCGTCAGCGCAGCGCCGGCCGCCACAACCCCGAGGACCGCCACCGCCACCCCCGGTCCCTCCGCCGCGTCGGCGTCGGCGCCGAGGCGGAGGAAGTCACGTACGTAGAAGACGGACTGGACGGCCACCAGCGCGCTCGCTGGCCAGGAGCAGCCCGCCGCGCAGCATCACGGGCCGGTTCCCCGCACTCGCCGCCGCCCTGCTGACGGTGGCCGGCTACCACCGGCTGTTCACCGGCACGCTGCTCGGGTTGCTCGCCTCCGCCGCGCTCGTGCTCAACCGCGGCGACGCGGACAGTGCCCTTTTGATCGGTGCCCCTGACTCGATCGTCGGGTGTGCGGGGAAGGTGAAGGCGTGGCCCTGCATGGCGGCCGGTGGAACACTGCGCTGTGGGCGCCTTGGACGGAGCCGGCGCCGTACCAGGGTGCACGCGGGGCCGTGTTCACGGTTCTTCACGGGGCCGCCCGTCCCATTCCCCCACCGGGCGGTCCCGTTCGATGCCCGGGCGTCCGGAAGCAGGTCTGCATCCCGTCGGCGTGACGCCCACGCCCTCTTTGAGCCTCACAACAGAGAGGGCCGGGTTTGAGTGTCTCGCGTGGCTGCCGCCGTGGACGGGGACCGACCAGGGCAGATGTAGAGGGCCGGACGGGTCCTGCAAGCCCGTGCCAGGGCCTGTTGCGAAAGTGCCGGTCGCTGTTCAATGGCGTGATCAGCCGAGCACGCAAGGGGCTGCCGGGGACGGTGGGCCATGATGTGCGCCGGGAGCGATCGGCCATAGAGGAGTGTCGTTGAGCAAGACAGTGCCGGTGATTTCTGGGGACACCATGTTCTGGGCTTATGACGTGGCCCTCGGAGTGCTCTTCATCGAAGCGGCGAGAGTCGGCGCAGAGACATCGGCCGAACTGCAACCGTCCTGGTGGCCGGAGCTGGAGCAGGATCTCCTCTCACACGCGCTGGCGGGTAGCAGCTTCGCGGTCCTGCTCGATGAATTCGGCGTTCAAAAACGACAAGCCCTCCTGAACTGTGTTGTGGAAGCGGCTCGGCGGATCGAGGCGCGCGGCGGGGTGAGCCGGGACGAAGTCTCGACCTGGACCGAGTTGGAGGAGAGCGCGACCAGCTTCCTACGCGGCGTAGAGCACATCAACGCTGCCCCGCTTGTCGAGCTGGCGGGCGCCCTGGTCGATCTGGCTGCTGGAACGCTCCCTCCGGCTCCGGCCGAGCAGCATTGGCTCTACGGAACTTCCGAGGGTCGGCTCGTGCAGGGCGAATAGGCATGGCTGCCGGTGCGCAGGTCACAGTCATTCATTGATGACAGCGATCAGCACCGTCGCGTGGTGGCGCACGGCGAGTTTGTCGTACCTGGTGGCGACGGCGCGGTGGCGCTTGAGCCGGTTGATCCCGCACTCGACCGCATGCCGCTGCTTGTGGTCGTCCTTGTCGAACTTGGGCGGGCGTCCGCCTCGGAAGCCGCGCTTCTGGCGGTTGCGGATCTGGTCGGACTTCTCCGGGATGGTGATCTTCACGCCGCGTCGGCGCAGGTAGGAACGGTTTGCGCGGGAGCCGTATGCCTTATCGGCCCGCACACGGTCGGGTCGCCTACGGGGCCGACCAGAACCGATCCGCGGCACCCTGTGCGGCCACTTGTGTCGTATGACGACATAGACGGAACCCTCTGCGTATGGCGTGGGACTGGCGAGCGGCAAGTTCGTCGACTACACGCACGTGCTGTGGATGGACATCATCCTCAACATCACCTGGCTTTTGGCGGTCATCGGTCTGCTGTCCTGGATCACCTGGGGCTTCCTGGAACGTCGGCACGGCATCCGCGGCGCGGTACGCAGACACGACGCCAAGGGCGGGAGGATGCCCGGGCGACGGGTGATCACCCGTACCGTGCTCTCGGTGGTCGGCTCTTTTGTGCATGTCGTCCAACGCTCCTCATGGTGCCCTTCTTCACTGCTGAGGTACGGAAGAAGGCGATCTCCGCGTATGTGCCTTCAGTCTGTGGCCGCGATCCCCACGCCGATCCCGATGAGCAGGGCCCCACTGATCCGGTCCCAGATCCGGCGCTTCGCAATGTCGGTCAGGAGCGGCCGCAGCCGCGCGGCGAACTCCACCAGCGCGAACCAGTACGCCACTCCCACCGCGATGTCGACAACTCCAAGCAAGAAGATCTGGCCCGTGGTGGACCCGTCCGCGCCGCCCACGAACTGCGGCAGGACGCTCAGGAAGAAGAGCGCGGCCTTCGGGTTGAGCACATTGGTGAGGAAACCCTCCGTGAAGCTGGAGCGGAAGCTCTTCGGGCGCTCATGACCTGCGACGGGGCCGCGGTGCGGCCGGGACGAGGCCGCTCCGGAGCGGGCGGCAAGCAGCGCGCGGCCGCCCAGGAACACCAGGTAGGCGGCGCCTGCCAATTTGATGACGGTGAACGCGTACGCCGACCGGGCGGCGATCACCGACAGGCCGAGCGCCGCAGCGCACATGTGGACGCAGAGCCCGCTCTGCGCGCCCCAGGCCGCCGCGCGGCCGAAAGTCTTGTCCCGGGCTCCCGCCCGGACGATCACCAGGAAGTCCGGCCCCGGCACGAGATAGGCCACCATCACCACACCGAGGAAGCCGAGCAGGTTCGGCATCGTGGGCGAACTCCTTCGTCATCGACGCGTCAGGAGAATTGGAGTACCCCAAAGCGGAGCATTCGGACCGCTGCTCCCGCCCGGCCTGATGCCGTCCGAAGTGATCACACCCCTCAAGCGCGCGGCCCGGCAGGAGACGCTGCAGCGCTCAGCGCCCTGTGCGCTGCCGCTGTCGGCAAGCGCATCCTTGTTCCGTTACAGGCTGGCTCGCGCAGCAGCCGTCACCACGGATATCGGGCTGGGCGCTCGTACCGAGGGTGTCGGCGTCGGCCTTGACCACGTAGACCTCCCAGGGCTCCCGGCCGGGCCCGTGGACCCAGACCTTGTCCTGGAGGGCGTAGCAGCAGGAGGTGTCGTTCTCCGCGAACGTCGCCAGACCGGCGTCCTTCAGGCGGCCGGTGGCGGCGGTGACCTGGTCGGGGGAATCGACCTCGACGCCGAGGTGATCCAGGCGGGTTTCCTGCCCCGGCTCGCCCTCGATGAGGACGAGTTTGAGCGGGGGCTCGGTGATGGCGAAGTTGGCGTACCCCTCGCGCCGCTTGGCCGGTTCGGCGTTGAACAGCTTCGAGTAGAAGGTGATCGACGCCTCCAGGTCGCTGACACGCAGGGCGAGCTGAGCGCGGGACATGGCGGGACTCCCATTCGCTTGCATTGATATCTGTCGATGCAACATTGCGCGCTGTATCGAAGGCTGTCAATATAGAAGTATGTCGAATCAAGAGCTTGTGGTGCAGGGGCAGAGTACTGAGGCGGACGCGTGCTGCCCGGGACTGCTGACCGCGCCACTGGACGAGGAACAGGCCGTTGACCTTGCGAAAGTCTTCAAGGCCCTCGGTGATCCGGTACGCCTCCGACTGCTGTCGATGATCGCCTCGCAGGCGGGCGGTGAAGTCTGCGTGTGCGACCTGACCCCGGCCTTCGACCTGTCGCAGCCGACGATCTCGCATCACCTCAAGCTGCTGCGGCAGGCCGGTCTGATCGACTGCGAGCGGCGCGGTACCTGGGTCTACTACTGGCTACTGCCGGAGATGGTCGACCGCCTCACGGGCATCCTGGCCCGCCCCGCCGGCACTCCGCTGCCCGACCGTGGCGAGACGACCGGCGCTGACTCGTGAGTGACCGGGCACCTGAGCAGAAAGTAACCGGGCGCCTGTCGCTCCTGGACACCGCCACCTGACGGTGTGGATCATCGCCGCGATGGCCGTCGGTCTCTGGGCCGCGTGATACCGGGACTCGGGGACGCGCTGGCCACGGTGACCGTAAGCGGGGTGTCCCTGCCGATCGCACTGGGCCTGCTCGTGATGATGTACCCGGCGCTGGCCAAGGCCCGCTACGACCGACTCGACACCGTGACCCGCGACCGGCGCCTGTTGCTGCCCTCACTGCTGCTGAACTGGACCGTCGGCCGGCCGTGATGTTCGCCCTGGGGCATGTTTCGAAAGTGCCGGGCATAGCTGCAAAAAATGGTGAGCCCTGGGCATCGTGAAGGTGGTCGTGCATGATCAGCGGGGTGAAACAAGACCTCGACGCCCTGTCGACTCTCTGGGAGCGGCAGTGGCCAGCTCCGCCGGGTGCTTCGCTGCGCCACGTCTACCCGGAGCGATGGGCGCGTTTCCACAGCCTCCCGGAGTCCAAGGAGTATCCCGAGAGTGAGGACGAGTACGCCATCATTCTTGAGCGTCAACGTGTGCTCTTGGAGGAACTGGGCCCCGATGACGACCTACTGTGGGTGATCACCACGGAGTGGGGTCAACACCCCGAGCCGGGACCTCGCATGACAGAACTGCAGCGGGTCGATCCGCACGCGCGGCATTGGGAGAGTTGGCTCTCCGACGATGACGACCCGGATGACCTTGTCTACCAGCACGTGCATGTGAGCTCCCGCTCACGCATCGACAGCTCAGTGGACCCCCTGCTCCGACTGGTCGCGGACGACGTCAGCATCGCGGTCACCCTCGCTCCGCCCGACCTGCGCTGGGTCTTCCGTCCCTACCCCGGAGGCGTGGATGTGTTTGCCTCCAACACCGCTGAACGCGACTCCTTGAAGGCAACTCATCCCGACTGGCTCTCTACGCATCCCAGTGGCCTGTAGATAGTGGATCATGAACCGACCATGATCGCCCCCGGTTGGCCGTGGCCCTCGGATTGCGGGGTCCACTCGATGCTGCCTTGTCCGGGGAAGCGTCTTGGACTCAGCGCGGTTTGCGCGTCGATGTGCGTCCGGTCTGTGGTGCGGACGCCGACTGCGACGGCATTCTGACGGCTCATGAGCGCGGGGGTGGCCCTTGCCAGGCCCGTGGCGCCGAGCGCCATGCAGTGGCCTGGAGGTGCGGGATACGCACGCCGGCCGACGGGGGGTAGGCCTCTAGGCCGCGCGTCGGCGGCTACCTCAGGCGTAGCCGGGTCGGCCGTCCGGCGTGCGGGTTGCCGGGTGCTTCCTGGTCCGCTGAGGAAGGGTCTGCGACGTTCGGCCTGGAGCAGACTAGATGCTGAACGCGGCCCGGTCTCCAGCCCCACGCCCGTGGGCGGGTTGAGGCCCTCACGCGAGGTCTCGGCGTTGCGCCCGAGCATCAGCGACGACGCCTTTGAAGGGGCGGCGCTGGATCTTCTCCCGAACGTGGCACGAGCCCGTGCCACTAACGCCCTCTGAACGGGCTCCGTGAAAGCTGGGCCCGGCGCGCGGGGACTGGAGCTACCGGCATCGTGACCAGGCAGTCTTGTCCGGCTCGGCAGGCTCGTCCGCGTTGATCCGGCCGATGGCCGTCCCTTCGAGCGCCGCGTTTGAACGGTCATGACCGAGGGGACCCGGGGCGCTGCCGTGAGCGGCATGAAAGCCGAGAAAGGAAAGGGGAGCTATGACACGCCGACCCAAGCCCGAGGTGCGACCCGAGACTCCCGGCAAGCGTCCGCCCGTCATACCGCGCGATCTTCCCGACCAGCAGGCTGGAGCACAGGACGAGGATCCTCTCGACGCGCAGTGGCGGACACAGCCGCGGGACGGTGAAGCGGAGCCCGACGAGTCCGTTCCCGAGCCTGATGAATCCGGTTCCGGCCGTCGCGGCGCCCCTCTCTCCGGCGGCGTTCGCCCAGACCAGCCGGTGCCGGACGAATCGTCGGCCTGATCGCAGCGTCTGCGCGGCCCCCCCCCGCCACGGGGCGAGGTGCCGCCCGGTGTGAGCCCCAGTATGAGGGGCTGACACCGACAAACGGAGCGATCCAGCCCGCTGGAGCAAACCGTAGGAGAGAACGTCAGTACGAGCACGTCAAGGAGAGCAGAAAGAAGCGCGGCTGAAGGGGCCCGTCCCGACGGGCAGGGAATAGCGGTGGGCTCCGGGATGCCGCAGCGAGTCGATCACGCTCCACATCCTCCAGCCGGACCGCGGGGCCTGCAGCCCGCCCCGCGCGTGGGTGAAGTTTCGACGCACAACACGCTTTAGAAGCATGAGTGTTGCAGGTGGGTGTGGTGCGGGCCGGCCTCGTCGTCACGGGGACAAGAGAAGAGCGAAGCCGACCGCCACCGCGCGCGGCGGTGCTGTCCTCATTCCCTGAAATTCGCAGCGGTCACCTGTGCCGGGCTTCTCGGGTCGACGCAGAATTCCGCTCCTGGGAGCGTGATCAGAAGACTCGGTGGGGACGCGCAGGATGGCGGACGGAGCAGCTCCGCTCGAGGATGCTTGCACGCCCCCTGCGCATGCACGGGGGAGGCAGGACGGTGCTCGCCCGGAGGTGTTGCCCGGCGTGATTCTGGCCTGCGATGATCTGGAGTCATTCTGTGATCACGGGGGTGTCTGAGATGAGAGTCTCACGAACGGGGCTGGTATCGCCCCGGAGAGTCGTGCGGCGAGCGCCGGTGGTGTTGAGCGTTGCATCGGTCACTGCGGTCCTTGCGGTGGCGGGGTGCGGCAATTCCGGCGCCAGCCCTGACGACAAGGGGCTGCCTGTGCGGTTGGTCAACACGTCGGCGTCGGACGCCCTGATCATCGGGTGCTCGTCGTGCGGCAAGGGCGGTATCCGGGTGGTCGGGGACCCGGACCGGGCATCCGGCGGCGCCTATTTGGGGTAGGACGAGAAGCGTGCCTGGCCGGTGACCTACAAGGTTGTCGTGGACGGGGTGGAATCCGTCTGCCCGCCCATCGACCCAGGGCTCGGGAAGGGAACCGTCGGTGCCCGTGACATCGTCTACGTCGTGACGCCGTTCGGGCGATGCACGGCCGGGCCGGCAGACACGAACGAGCTTTGAGGCGCTCCACTCACGACGTTGCCGGACAGGTCCTAGCCCGACCCCGCCACCCGGCTGGCTCAGTGCGACGCACTTCAAGCAACTGCCGTGCGATAACCGTATTGTGAGGCCGATGCGTGGGTACGGGAAAAATGCCGCGCCAGCTCCGGTGTCATCCATTCCTGCCATTCCCCGGGTGTGCCCCTACGCATGACCTGTGGTTTAGGGCTTAGGTCTGGTGCGGTGGCGTCGGCGCGTTTCTCGTGCGCGCGCATGGTGGAGAAGGAGCTGTGCTCGACTTCGGTGAGAACCGCGTGGTGCTCCACCTGAACCCTGAGGTTCAGCAGAAGAGGCAAGCACCATCTCATGAGCACTTTGCCTAAAGGGTGTTGCACAAGGCCGTGATCTGGGCATCTCCGGTGTATGGCTGGGGTGTTGAGGGCTGAACGTGTGTGGGTGGAGACGTTCACGGGG
>NZ_JBEYYU010000088.1:0-27350 GCF_040645755.1 Streptomyces sp. NPDC046716 | reverse complement strand
CACCCTTCGGCTCCTCCAGATCGCCGATCAGCTCTGCGGCGCGGGCGGGAAGCCGGGGGCAAGGCCTCGTACTGGACGTACTCGGCCTTGTGCCCGGTGCGGCGAGAGCACGCACCAGGCGTCGCGGGGCAGACGGGAGTTTGCAGACAGGCCCTAGGGCTTCTTCGGCGGTACCGCGGGTATCCCCAGGAACGGCAGTTTGAGCGCGCCGAACGCGTCCGCCGGGACCGCGGGGCTCTTCGGCTCCACGGGAGACAGCCGGACGTAGGCCGAGCCGGACCTGGGGCGCTGGTCCTCCTCGCCCTTGTTCGGCCAGTACGACATCGCGCGCTCGGCCTGTGCCGTGATGGTCAGCGACGGGTTCACGCCCAGGTTGGCGGAGACCGCGGCGCCGTCGACCACCGAGATGCCGGGGTGGCCGTAGACCCGGTGGTACGGGTCGATCACCCCGGTCTCGGCGCTGTCCCCGATGGGGCAGCCGCCGAGGAAGTGGGCGGTCAGCGGGGTGCCCATCAGCTCGCCGACGTTCGACCCGGCGAAGCCGTTGATCTCCGCGGCGATCGCGGCGGCGCCCTCGGAGGCCGCCCTGATCTGGGCGGGGTTGGGGGCGCCGTGCCCCTGCCGCGCGGTGAGCAGGCCCTTGCCGACGCCGTCCGGCTTCAGGTACGTCGTCAGCGAGTTGTCCAGCGACTGCATGACGAGGCCGATGATGGTCTTCTCCGACCAGCGGCGGTTGGAGAGCGAGCGGGCCATCTGGGTCGGGTGCTTGACCACGTTCGCCAGCCAGCCCGCGACCCTCGACGAGCCCTCCGCGTACGGGACCTGGAGGATCGACATGCCGCCCATCGCGTTCGAGCCCTTGCCGTAGCGGACCGGCTCGATGTGCGTGTTCGCGTCGGGATGGATCGAGGACGTGATGGCGACGCCGCGGGTGAAGTCCGCCCGGTCGCCGCCGTGCTTCCTGCGGTAGCGGCGGTCCGTGGTCTGCGCGCCGACCAGCGCCTCCGAATTGGTCCGGGTCAGCTCGCCCAGCTTCGCCGACAGGTGCGGGAGCTGCCCGCTCGCCTTCATCCGGTGCAGCAGGGTCTGGGTGCCGTACGTGCCGGCCGCGACGACGATCCTGCGGGCCGTGAAGGTCCTGCCCTCGGACTTCTTCTTGTCGTCCGTGGGGAGGGTCGCGACCGCGTAGCCGCCCTGGGAGTCGTCCGTGACGGAGACGACCGTCGTCATCGGGTGGACCTCGGCGCCCGCCTTCTCGGCGAGGTACAGATAGTTCTCGTTCAGGGTGTTCTTCGCGCCGTGGCGGCAGCCCGTCATGCACTCGCCGCACTCGGTGCACGCCTTGCGGGCCGGGCCCGCGCCGCCGAAATACGGGTCCGCGACCTGCCGGCCGGGCTCGGCCCGCGCGCTCCCGTCGGCGTCGTCGCCGTCGCCGAAGAACACGCCGACCGGCGCCATGTGGAAGGTGTCGCCGATACCCATCGACTGGGCCGCCGCCTTCAGGTGCACGTCGGCCGGGGTCATCGTCGGGTTGAGCCGGACGCCGAGCATGCGCTGGGCCTGCTCGTAGTACGGCTTCAACTCCTCCTCCCAGTCGGTGATGTCCTTCCACTGCGGGTCCTCGAAGAACGGCTTCGGGGGCACGTAGAGGGTGTTGGCGTAGTTCAGTGAGCCGCCGCCGACACCCGCGCCCGCCAGCACCATCACGTTGCCGAGCAGATGGATGCGCTGGATGCCGTACATCCCGAGCCTGGGCGCCCAGAGGTAGTTCTTGATGTCCCAGGAGTTCTTCGGCAGGGTGCCGGGGGTGAACCGGCGTCCCGCTTCGAGCACTCCGACCCGGTAGCCCTTCTCGGTCAGCCGCAGGGCCGACACCGAGCCACCGAAACCGGAGCCGATGACCACCACGTCGTAGTCGTAGGCGTCCTCAGTCACGTACACGTTCTCCTTCGAACGACACGGGTCTACTTGAGGCGGAACTTCTTCATCAGGCCGAGGCTGCTGGTCATGAACTGGGCGTACTTCTCGTCGCTCATGCCGAACGACGGCGCCATCGGCATCACGCGCTGGTGCGCGACGGTCTGCGCCTCGGTGTACTTGAGGATGCCCTCGGAGCCGTGCCGGCGGCCGAGTCCGGAGTCCTTCATGCCGCCCATCGGCGACTGCACCGAGCCGTAGGCGGGCGCGTAGCCCTCGTTGATGTTGACCGTGCCGGTGCGCAGCCGGGCCGCGACCTCGTGGCCGCGCTTGGCGTCCTTCGTCCACACCGAGGAGTTCAGGCCGTACGCGGTCGCGTTGGCCTGCGCGATCACCTCGTCCTCGTCGCTGAACCGGTAGACGGCGACGACCGGGCCGAAGGTCTCCTCGCCGCAGACCGCCATCGGCGCCTCGACGCCGTCGAGGATGGTCGGCTCGAAGAAGTACGGGCCGATGTCCGGGCGCGCGACACCGCCCGCGACGACGGTGGCGCCCTTGGCGACGGCCTCCTCGACGTGCCGGGTCACGGTCTCCAGCTGGCGCTCGCCGACCAGCGAGCCCATGTCGGCGCCGTACGCCAGGGACTTGCCGAGCCGCATCGCCTTGGTGCGGGCGGCGAACCGGGAGAGGAACGCGTCGGCGACCGACTCGTGGACGTAGAGCCGCTCGATGGAGATGCAGAGCTGGCCCGCGGAGCTGAAGCAGGCGCGCACCGCACCGGCCGCGGCCTTCTCCACGTCGGCGTCCTTGAGCACCAGCATGGCGTTCTTGCCGCCGAGTTCGAGGGAGACGCCGACCAGGCGGGCGGCGGCGCCCTGCGCGACCTCGCGGCCGGTGCGGGTGGAGCCGGTGAACGAGACGTAGTCGGCGTGCCGGACCAGCTCGGGGCCGACGACCGGGCCCTCGCCGAGGACGACCTGGAAGACCTCGGCGGGCAGTCCCGCCTCGATGAGGAGGTCGCGGGCCCACAGCGCGGTGAGGCAGGTCTCCGTGTCGGGCTTCATCACGACCGCGTTGCCCGCCGCGAAGGCGGGGAGCGCGTCGCCCACCGACAGCTCCAGCGGGTAGTTCCAGGGGGCGATCTGGCCGATGACGCCGCGCGGCTGGCGCAGCTCGGTCACCTTGGTGAGCGTCGGGACGGCGCCGGTGTGCCGCTTCGGCTTCAGGTACGCCGGGGCCTTGCGGCCGTAGTGCCGGGCGGCGACCGCGACGGCCTGCACCTCTTCGTGCGCGTGCAGCCGGGCCTTGCCGGTCTCCAGCTGGATCAGGTCGAGCACCTCGGCCTGGCGGGCCAGCACCAGGTCGTGGAAGCGCAGCAGGACGGCGGCCCGGCGGCGCACCGGGGTCTTCGCCCAGACGGCCTGCGCGGCGCGGGCCCGCTCGAAGGCCTGCGCCACGTCCTCGGGCGTCGACTCGGGCAGGTCGGCCAGCTTCTCCCCGGTGAACGGCGTGTGGTTCGCCGTGCGGCCCGAGCCGACCACGTCACGGGTGAGCTGGGCGATCAGCTCGGGGGTGACCACGTCGGTGACCGTGCGCGCGCCCTCGGGTGCGGCGGCGATCGGGTTCGTCCCGGTCGTCCCGGGCTTCTCGGTCTGCTCTGGGGTGGCCTGCGACTCCGTCATGAAGGGGAGCGTAAGCCTCGGCGCACGCTTTGGGTACCCGTCGGTAATCGCCCTTCACCGCGTCCACACACCGCGCCAGCGATCACTGGCAGCAAAGCTGCTGATCAGGGCCTTTGCCGGTGCCGGTGATCGCCTCTCAACTCTTTTGCAGCTGAAGCCCGGCACACGCCTTCGTGTAGACGTCGGTGCCCTGCTTCTCGGCGTCCCCGCCGTCCTTCGGCATGCTCACCCCGAGGTCGTACCGGCCCCGGTCACCGACGACGTACAGGCGCCGCTCCCGCGTGACCGCGTCGTCGTTCGCGTTCCGGTACGTGATGTCGAGCTCGGCGGCGTCCATGCCACGGAAGGTGGTTCTGGTGACCTTCTTGCTGATGTCGGTGGCGTCCTTCGCCGCATAGGAGTCACCGACGCCGCTCGCCCAGGCGAACGCCGTGGACGTGCCGGTCGTCCAGCGCTTCAGGCTCAGCGTCACGTCGCTCTTGGGGTCGGTGTACTGGACTCCGTCGTCGGACGGGTCGTGGTAGACGTCGGTGAGCTGATCCGGTACGGGGATCAGCGCGTGGAGTCCGGGCTCCTCGCGCGTCGTCCAGCCCTTCTCGGCGCTCGCCGACGGCGAAGCCGATGCCGACGGTGACGCCGATGTCGACGGTGACGCCGATGTCGGGTGCCGGGAGGGCTCGTCGGGCGCGGCCGCCCCGTCGCTGTGCGCGCTGCCGCTGTCTCCTGCGCCCGCGCCCAGCGAGGTGCCGAGCCAGACGCCGCCGCCGACCAGCAGCGCACCGGCCAGCGCGGCCGCCAGCAGAGCGGGCGTACGACGGGACCTGGCCGCCGGGCCGGTCTCCCGGGTGGCCCCGGGAACGGGCTGCGGCGGTGGCTGCTCCTTCTCCGACGGCACGGCCGGCCGGGGCGGCGGCGACGCGGCCGGGTCGAGGGCGGCCGTCAGTTCCCCGGCCGCCTCGGCCGCGTCCGGGCGCAGCGCCGGGTCCTTGGCCATCAGGCGGGCGATCAACGGGCCGAGCGCACCGGCCCGTCCGGGCGCGGGCGGGTCGGAGGAGAGGATCGCGGCGAGCGTCGACTCCAGCGTCGTCCGGCGGAACGGGGACCAGCCCTCCACGGCCGCGTACAGCAGAACGCCCAGCGACCACAGGTCACTTGCCGGGCCCGCGCCGTCGCCCGACATGCGCTCCGGAGCGATGGACTCCAGCGAGCCGACGAACTCGCCGCTGACCGTCAGCGACTCCTCGCCCTGGATGTGGGCGATGCCGAAGTCGGTGAGGACGACCCGGCCGTGCGGGCCGAGCAGCACGTTCGCCGGTTTCACATCGCGGTGCAGGATGCCCTTGGCGTGCGCGGCGCGCAGCGCGCCCAGCACCGCGAGCCCGATCCGGGCCGCCTCGGGCGGGTCGAGCGGGCCCCGGGCGAGCAGTTCGTGCAGCGACTCGCCGCGCACCAGCTCCATGACGATCCACGGCAGGTCGTCCTCGACGACGACGTCGTGCACGGTGACCGCCGACGGATGGTCGACGCCCGCCGCGGCCCGCGCCTCGCGCTGGAGGCGGGCGTAGGCGCGCTGCTGGGCCTCGCCGTGCGGATCGCCGGGCAGCCGCGGCTGTTTCACGGCGACGTCGCGGCCGACGAGTTCGTCGACCGCGCGCCACACGGTGCCCATGCCGCCGGCGCCGATCCGCTCGGCGAGCCGGTAGCGGCCGCCGATGAGGCGGCCCTGGTCCTGCTGTCCCCCGGTTCCGGTCACGTCAGGAGTTCTCGATCTCCAGGTTGGCGACGGCGGCGTCGGCCACCGCGCGGCCGCGGTCGGCGAAGTCGCCCTCGCGCGGGTAGCCGATCATCAGCTCGTACATGTCGCCCCCGACCTTCACGTACAGGATCCGGAGTTCGCGCTTGAGCGAGCCGCTGGTCTCGGAGGTCTGGTAGGTGATGGTGTTGCTGCCCGCCGTGTCGTCGCCGTCGTACGTCGTGTCCTTGGGCGAGCCCTTGGGCGCCGGGTCGGTGGTCATGCCGAAGTCCGAGTCGCCGATCGACTCGAAGTCCTTGTTGTCGGCGTAGGCCTGCGCGGCGCCGTCCTTGGCGATGTCGTTCAGGCTGTCGTCGGCCTTGCGGCGCACCGAGAGTCTGACGAACACCGCGCCGCTCGCGTCGGTGTACTGCACCCAGTGCTCGTCCTTGGCGTCGTCCGCCTCCGGCTTCGACTCGGTGTACCCGGCGGGCGCCGGGACCTTCGCCTTCAGCTCGGCGACGTCGTGCTGCTTCCAGCCGTCGGGGAGCGGCCCCGCGAACGGCTTGGCGATCACCAGGTACGCCACGGCCGCGAGGACGACGACGCCCGCCGCGATCCCGGTCAGCGCCTTGCGGCCGAGCCGGATGCCGCCCTGCGCCGAGCCGATCCGCACCACCTGGGTGGGCGGCGGGGCCGGCGGCTGCGCGGCGCGTTCGAGGAGCGCGCGGACCTGCGGGGCGTTCGGCCGGTGGGCCGGGTCCTTCTGGAGCAGTCCGTTGATGGCGTCGGCGAGCGGGCCCCGCGCCGAGGCGGGCGCGGCCGGTGTCGCGTTCAGCACCGACTGGAGGGTGGCCGGGGTGTTGCTGCGACGGAACGGCGAGACGCCCTCGGTCGCCGCGTACAGCACGACACCCAGCGACCACAGGTCGGACGCGGGGCCCGGGCGCTGGCCGAGGACCCGCTCGGGCGCGATGAACTCGGGCGAGCCGACGAAGCCGCCGGTGTCGGTCAGATTGGTCTCGCCCTCGATCTGGGCGATGCCGAAGTCGGTGAGGATCACCCGGTCGTGGCGGCCCAGCATGACGTTGTCCGGCTTGACGTCGCGGTGCAGGATCCCGGCGGCGTGCGCGGCCTCGAGCGCGCCGAGCACCTCCAGGCCGATCCGGGCGGCCTCGCGCACCCCGAGCGTGCCCTCCTGGAGCGCCTCGCCGAGCGAGCGGCCCTGCACGAACTCCATGACGATCCACGGCTGTCCGTCCTCGACGGCCACGTCGTGGACGTTCACCACGGCCGGGTGGTCGAGCCGGGCCGCGGCGCGCGCCTCGCGGCGCATCCGCTCGAAGGCCTTGGTCCGCTCGGTCTCGGGCAGGTGGTCGGGCAGCCGGGGCTCCTTGACGGCGACCTCCCGGTCCACCGTCTCGTCCTTGGCCCGCCACACCGTGCCCATGCCGCCGTTGCCCAGCTTGCTCAGCAGCCGGTAGCGCCCGGCGACGACCCGGCCCGCGCCCGGGTCCGGATCCGGCTGCCGCGGCGGCACCGTCCGGGTCGGCTGCGCGGCCGCGGCCGGGGCGGGCTGTGCGTACGGGTTGCCCGGGTGCGGGACGTACGACGGCTGCGGCTGCGGCTGCGGTGGCCGCAGCCCGAAACTGGTGGGCTCGTCCGCACGGCCCGGCCCGTAGGGTGCTCCCCCGTTGTCACTCATGGCCCTATCCCTACAGTGCGGGCGCCCCGGGATCCACCGGGGTCACGGAGTTGTGACCGCGCTGATGCGCACCCAGGGGTCAATCCCCGGCGGACGGGACGAAGGTGTCGACCGCCGCGTCGAAGTGGGCCCGCCCCCGGCCGGCCTCGCCCACCGGCGACGAGACCCACACGTCGTACATCCGGCCGCCCTGCTCCCAGCACAGGTCGACGGTGTGCCGGGCGCCCTCGGCCGCGCTGAAGCCGTTCCAGGTGAACTCCCACAGCGCGGCCGCGCGGCCGTCGTGGGTGGTGTCGGTGACCTTCCCGGACCGGTAACCGGGGTTGTTCCGAGGCCCGTCGGCGGCCGACCGGCGCTGCGCCGCGCCCGGCCCGCCGCTCTCGGTGTCCGCCACCTTGATGCCGATCCGGAAGGCCCGGCCCGGCGACATGTAGAAGATCCGCGGGCCGTCGGTCTCCCGCCTGAACCCCTCCGGCACGGCGAGCCGGAACCCCTCGGGGTCGTCCGCGACGCGGTACCCGGCGGGGACGGAGGCGCTCGCCGTCTCGGTGCGGGTCTCGCGGCGGGTGACGGTGACGGTCGGCGTGGGCGAGACGGACGCCGAGGCGGACGGCCGCCGCGACGCCGGACTCGTGGTGGCCGGTGGCGTGTTGTCGCCGGTGCCCTGCTGGGAGAGGAGCACGGCGACCGCGATGGCGGCCCCCACGAGGGCCGCGACGAGCGCCGCCGCCACCAGCAGCACCCGGGTCGAGAGCACGCGCCGCGCGGCCGCCGGGGGCGCGGCGGGCCGGGCCGGCGGGTACCCGGCGCGGGGGAGGTCCGCGCCGTAGGGCACGGCGGGCTGCGGGGTGGCGCCGGTGGCGACGTACGCGCGCAGCAGCCGCTCGGCCTCGTCGAGCCCCAGGCGCCGGTCCGGTTCGCGCTGGAGCAGTCCCTGGATCACCGGGAGCAGCGGCTCGGCCGCGTCGGACGGCCGGATCTCCTCGTACACGACCGCGTGCAGGGTGCCGCCCAACGAGTCGCGCCGGAACGGTGATTCGCCGGTGAGCGCGGCGAGGAGCAGCACGCCGAGCGACCACAGGTCGGCGCCCGCGCCGGCCCCCTCCCCCGCCATCCGCTCGGGCGCGGTGTACTCGGGCGAGCCGACGAAGCCGCCGGTCTCGGTGAGCGTGGACGCGCCTTCGACCTGGGCGATCCCGAAGTCGGTGAGCACGACACGGCCGGTGCCCTGCTCCAGCAGGACGTTCGCCGGCTTGAGGTCGCGGTGCAGCACCCCGGCGGCGTGCGCGACCCGCAGCGCGCCGAGCAGCGCGAGCCCGATCCGGGCGGCCTCGGTGGCGTCCACCGGGCCCTGCCGGGCGATCCGGTCGGCCAGCGAGCCGCCGTTCACCAACTCCATGACGATGTACGGGTGTTCGTCGTGCAGGACGACGTCGTGGACCACGATGATGTTCGGGTGCTGCAACTGGGCGACGGCCCGCGCCTCGCGCAGCATCCGCTCCCGCCGCCGGCGCGCGTCGTCCTCCGAGAGGCTCCCGCCGGGGCCGAGGCCCAGTTCGGGTTCGGGTTCGAGTTCGACACCGAGTTCCTTGACCGCGACCTGCCGTGCGAGCAGCGTGTCGGTCGCCCGCCAGACGACGCCCATACCGCCGCGTCCGATCCTGGCCTCAAACCGGTAACGCCCGCCGATCACACGGACGTTGTCCCCCTCGGTCCCCATACGCCCCATCATGCCGCACGGGTGTCCGTATTGAGGGGGAGGTTCCGGTCAGGGCACCGGCGGTCCTACTCGGCGGGCAGCCAGCCCTTGCGGATGTTCTCGAACTGCTGGAGGGCGCTCGGCCATTCGCCCCTGGGGGCGGACAGGTAGATGGCGTACTCGGTCCCGTCGTGCGCCACGTACGTCTCCTCGATGGCGCGGCGCGGTCCGGTCGCCGAGTCCTTGGAGCCGCCGGTCCAGGTGAAGTCCCAGAGCGAACCCTTCTGGTCCCGGTAGGTGTTGGCCTCCAGCGACACCCGCTGGTAGTCGGACAGCGACTTCTCCAGGGTGCGCTCCAGGTCCCGCTGGTGCTGGTACGAGTCCGGCCACTGGGAGTTCTTGTCGATGCCGATGCGGACGAAACGCTGCCCGTCGCCGGGACCGTAGTCGATCTGGGTCTCGGTGCTGGAGTCGAGGCGGTGCCAGTTGGGCGGCACGGACAGCGTGAACCCGGCGGGGTCGGGCACCTGCTTCCAGTCGGCGGGGATGCCGCCGGTGCCGGGCTTCGGCGAGGCCGACGCGGAGGCCGACGGGCTCTGCGGCGCGGTGCTGCCCTTGCCGGTGCCGCCGCCCGTGTCCTGCCGCGCCGACGAGCCGGAGTCCCGGTGGTCCAGGTAGTACAGCGCGCCGAACGCGCCACCGCCCCCGACGAGCAGCGCCGCGACCACGCCCGCGACCCACACGGGCCAGCGCCGCTGCCTGCCGACCGCGGACGTCGACATGGTGGTGTGCTGGACGGACGGCTGCGGTACGGGCGTGTGCCCGCCCGGCGCGTGCGTCACCGCGGTGGGCGTCGGCGACGACGGGTGCACCTGCGTCGGCACGTACGCCTGCGCCCCGCCCGCGCGCCGCCCCTCGGCGACCTCGGCGAGCATCACCTCGGCCTCTTCGGAGGCGGGCCGCGCCCCCGGCTCCTTGCGCAGCAGCGCCGCGATGACCGGTCCCAGCTCCCCCGCGTGCTCGGGGATCTCGGGCTCCTCCTCGATCACGGCCTGCATGGTGCTGATCGGCGAGGTGCGGCGGAACGGCGAGCGGCCCTCCACGGCCGTGTACAGCGTGGCGCCCAGCGCCCACAGGTCGGAGGCGGGGCCGGGCTCGGAGCCGCTGACCCGCTCCGGCGCGAGATAGTCCACGGAGCCGACGATCTCGCCGGTGCGGGTGATGGTGGAGTCGCCCTCGACCTGCGCGATGCCGAAGTCGGTGAGCTTGACGCTGCCGTCGCGCGCGAGCAGCACATTGCCGGGCTTCACATCGCGGTGCAGCACTCCGGCGGTGTGCGCGGCGCGCAGGGCCCGCAGCGTCCACAGGCCGATCCTGGCCGCCTCCGCGGGGACGATCCGGCCGTGCTCCTTGACGGCGTCGGCGAGCGAGGGGCCCTCGACCAGCTCCATGACGATCCACGGCCGGTCGTCGTGCTCCAGCACGTCGTGAACGGTCACGACCGCCGGGTGGTTGATGCGTGCGGCGGCCCGCGCCTCCGTCTGCGTACGGGCGAGGAGCGGGGCGCGGTCGGCCTCGGACACCCACTGAGCGGCCGTCAGTTCCTTCACGGCGACCGAGCGGTGGAGGACCTCGTCGTGCGCCCGCCAGACGCGGCCCATGCCGCCGCGGCCTATCGATTCTCCGAGCCGGTAGCGGCCCGCGAGGAGCTGGCCCTGCATCTGATTCACGTTCCCCCGCAAAGGTCTTGACAGGGTCACCCTAGGGAGCGGGGGCCACTCAAGGAACAGGCGGGGCCCCATGGAGACGGGACTGTGACGCGCGTCGCGTTCATCTTCCCGTCGCCCGGAGGTACCCGCCGGATACCCGTGGGGGGTGATCAACCACCGTACTGATACGTGGAAGACGCCTGGTCGAAGAGGCGCGACACCTCGTCGCGCTCCGCCTCGGGACCGCGTACCTGCACGACGTGGTACTTGCCGCCGACGACCATGGCGAGATTGCGCACGAACACCTGCCGGCCGTCACTGCCCTGCCAGGTGAACTGCCCCTCGGCCATCGTCCGTCCACCCACGTCGATGGTCTTCATCCCGCTGGACGTGGCCCAGGTCGAGTCGCGGAACGGCTGCAGCTCGCGCTCGTCCTCGCGCTGGTACTTCATCGGGTCCTTACCGTACGTGGCCGTGGAGTCGCGCCCGGGGACGACCAGCAGCTCGAAGTCGCCCTGCGCGTACACGACCTGTCCCCGGCCGTTCTTCCCCTCCCGCTGCCAGCCCTTGGCGACGGCGACCTCGAAGCCCTCGGGGTCCTTGCGCAGGGCGAACCCGGCGGCGACGTCGGACTGCGGCTGGGTGGAGGACGGCCCGGAACTGCCCTCGCCCTTGGGCGACTTCGAGGTGGCGGGCGCCGACGGCTCCTGGCTCTTGGGCGTCTGCCGGGGCGCGCCGCCCACCGAGTTGGCGTTCTCGCGCGTGCCGTCCCGGCCGCCGGACCCGGACTTCGGCATGAACACCATGGCGTACGCCACCGCGCCGACGAGTCCGAGCAGGACCAGGGCGACCAGCAGCTTCCCGAGCGACCGGGGCTGCCGGGGCTGCCGGGGCTGCCGGGGCTGCCGGGGCTGCCGGGGCACGGACTCCCGCACGGCCCGGGGCGGCGCCTCCGGCATCCGGGGCGCCCGGGGCGCCTTCGGTGCCTTGGGCGCGCGGGGCGGCTTGGCCGCCTTGACCGGGCGGGGCTCCCGCTCGTCGCGGCCGCGCTTGTGCCGGCCCGCCGCCTTCCCCGCGCGGCGCCTGCGCACCAGCTCGCCCCTGCGGCGCTTGACGGGCAGCCGGGTCGCGTCGTAGGCGGGCGCGGGCACGACGTGCGTCCCGACGTCCGGCTCGGGCGCGGAGCGCACCAGCGACCGCAGCCAGCCCCGCAGCTCCTCGAAGTCGAGCCGCTCGGTGGGGTCCTGGCGCAGCAGCGACTCCACGACGGGCCGCAGCGGCCCGCACTCCTCGGCGAACGCGGGCGGCTCGGCGCACACCATCTGCACCAGCTCGGGCGTGGACTCCTCCGGGTAGGGGGCGTGCCCCTGCACCGCGCGGAAGAGCAGGGCGCCGAGGGCCCACAGATCGGTGGCGGGCCCGACGGGCGCGGCGAGCTGCCAGCTCTCCTGCACCGGATAGGCCTGCTCGGGCGCCCAGCGCTCGGTGACGGGCCCGACGACGGTCATCCGGACCTGCCGGGCGCGCTCGGCGTCCAGGGTGGTGAGCGCGGGCCGCCGCGAGGTCCGCTCGGCCGGGGCGTCCGGAGCCGGCTCCTCGGGCCCGGTGTCCGCCGCCGCGCCGGGTATCAGCTCGTTCCACCGCGTGGGCTGGACGGCCGGGGCGGGCTCGGCCGGCGCCTCGGCCGCGGGCCGCCGGGTGGCGCCGTGCCAGGAGTCCCGTACGCCGTAGGGGTCGTCGAGCTGACCGGCGGGCCGTCCGGTGATCTCTCCGGCGGCGGCGCGGGCGCCGGCCCGGTAGGCGGCGATCGCCCCGGCGCGGGCCGCCCGGAAGTCGTCGGCCTCGAGCGCGGGGGCAGGGGCGGGGGCGGGCAGGGGCGGCTTGGACAGCGACGGAGGCCCGGGCATCGGCTCGGGCTCGGGGTCGGGGTCCGCCTCGGGCTCCGGGACGGGCCGCGGGTCGTAGCCGCACAGGGCCTCCTCCGCGGCACCGGCCGCGAGCCCGGTGAGCACCACCCGCCCGTCGTCGCAGACGAGCACGGTCCGTGCCGTGATGTTCCGGTGGACCCAGCCGTGCGCGTGCAGCGCCCGTAAGGCGGTCAGGACGTCGGAGGCGATCTCGGCGGCGCGATAGGGGCTCAGCGGCCCCTGGGCGAGCAGCGCGGCGAGCGGCCGGGCCGCCACCACCTCGCTCACGACCCACAGCGACCCGCCCTCGGCGAACACGTCGAAGACCTGGTCGAGCCGGGGGTGGTCGGGTATCTGGGCCGCGGCCTGCGCGGCCTCGATGGCGCGGGACACGGACGGCTCCGCCGAGGCGCGGGCCGGCGGCGCCCCGGGCCTGAAGCCCTCCGGCAGCCCGTCCGCGTCGAGCACCTCGGCCTCGACGACCTCGGGCAACGGCACCTGCCGGACGAGGACTTCCTGCCCGCTGTACGTGTCGAAGGCGCGGGACGCCCAGGACCGTGTCGTGTCGTAGGCGTCGGCGGCCGGCAGCGGCAGGCGGTACCGGTCGGCGAGCACCCGTCCCGCGTACTCGTCCACGACGCCTCCCGCGCTCCGCCCGCCGGTCAAATCCGTTCGCTTTGCGACCTGTTACCCGCTCTGATGCGCCCGCATACGGCTGCGTACGGTTCGCAAGCACTCACGATACGTGCCGAACGGCGTCGAGGGAGAGTGTTCAGGACTTGCGTGAAGATCACGACTTGGGTGTGAACGTCTGAGTAAAGGTCTTCCAGGTGGACTTGCGCAGGGCACTGCCCCAGTCGCCGTCCTTCGCGGTGTACATCAGCCCGTACCCCAGCGAGCCGTTCACCACGAGTCCGCGGTCCACGGACCGGTACTTCGTGCCCCCGTCGGTGTAGGTGAACTCCCAGTCGGCCGTGTTCCAGCCCCGGTAGTCCACCGCGGCTATGCGTATGCGGTGATAGTTCGCCCGGCGCATGTACTGCTCCTGATTGCGCCAGTCGGCGACCGGGTCGGACTTCGGCGTGGTGGTCCAGCCGACCAGCAGCTTCTGCCCCTTGGGGCCGGTGAAGCGGGCACCGGCGGCGCTCGTGGAGACGTACTTCCAGCCCTTGGGCAGACCTATTTTGAAGCCCTGGCTGTGCTTGTACGTGGCCTCGGCGGCCGAGCCCGAGCCCTTGCCGGACGAGTCGTCACCGGACGAGGCCGACGGGTCGGCGCTCTGCGACGCGGACGAACTCGGGTCGCCACCGGCGCCCTTGCCGTCCTTGTCGTCCTCGCCCTTGCCGCTGCTGTCGTCGCCCTTGTCGTCCTTACCGCTCTTGTCGTCGTCGCCCTTGCCGTCGCCCGCCGTGGCTCCGGCGGAGGGGGCCGTCTTGCCGCCTCCGGCCCTGCCGCCCTGGTCGTCGCCTCCGCTCAGCGCGAAGGCCAGCACGGTGCCGACCACGACGAGCGCGGCCACGACCGCGGCGATCACGAGGGTGCGGCGCGGCACGACGTCCGTGATCGCGGCCTTCTTCGCGGGGGCGCCCGGCGACGAGCCCGCGGAACGCTCCGCGACGGCCGTGGCGGCGGCCTTGCGGACCGAGGTCAGCGCGCCGCGCAGTCGCTCGGCGGCCTCCCCGCTCTTGGCGGCGACGGCCCCGGCGGCGGCCGAACCCGGCGCCCCCGAGCGCTTCTTGTCCTCGGGCGGCAGCGGCGGCAGCGGGACGACCTTGGTCGCCTCGACCGGCTCCGGCTCGGGCGCGGCCTTCGGCTCCGGCGCGTGGATGACGTCGTTGAGCAGCGCCCGCGCGCCCGCGTCGTCGAGCCGCTGCGCGGGGTCCTTGGCGAGCAGTCCGTAGATCACCGGCGCCAGCGGGCCCGCGTTGGTCGGCGGGTCGACCGGCTCGGTCATCACGGCGGTCAGCGTCGCGATCGCCGACCCCTTGTCGTACGGGGGCACGCCCTCGACGGAGGCGTAGAGCAGGCCGCCGAGGGACCACAGGTCGGCGGCGGGCCCCGGCTTGTGGCCGCGGGCGCGCTCCGGAGAAATGTACGAGGGAGCGCCGACGAGCATCCCGGTGGACGTGATCGACGGGTCGCCCTCGACCTGCGCGATGCCGAAGTCGGTGAGCACGACCCGGCCGTCCTCGGCGATCAGCACGTTCGACGGCTTCACGTCGCGGTGCAGGATGCCCTCGCGGTGCGCGGAGCGCAGGACGTCGAGGATGGCGAGGCCGACCTCGGCCGCCCGCTTCGGCTCCAGGAGACCGTCCTCGCGCACGGCCTCGGCGAGGGACTTGCCCTCGACCAGCTCCATCACGATCCAGGGCCGGTCGTCCTCGTCGACGACGTCGAAGACCGTCACCGCGCCGTTGTTGCGGATGCGGGCGATCGCCTTCGCCTCACGCAGCGTGCGCGTGACGAGGCGGCGCTTCTCCTCGTCGTCGATGCTCGTCGGGAAGCGCAGTTCCTTGACGGCGACCGTGCGCCCCAGCGTCTCGTCCTTGGCGCGCCACACCGTGCCCATGCCGCCGCGGCCGAGAACCGCGCCCAGGCGGTAGCGCCCGGCGAGCAGTCGGCCCTCCGTGCCCCGCGACGCCTCGGCGCCCGCTGCGGACTCGGCACCGGCCCCGACCCCGTCCGACACGGAAGACTCCTGACGAGTGCTCTTGTCCTGACGGGCCTCGCCCGCCCGCTCCGCGTCCGACATGCGTCCCCTCTGCAACCCGCCCTGACAGAACCTTCATTGTCCCTCACACCAGGACCACTTGGCGCCCAGGGTCACCCCTCGCACCACGCGCTCGGAACCGTCCCACCCGCGGGGCGGCAGGACCGGACGGGCCGTCACGCACGCACTCCGGACACTCCCGGCCATACCCGTGGCCACGCCTCTTCTGTGCCGGAACCCGGCCAGCCCACCGCAGTTCGCCGCCCCGATCCGGCCACTCTTCCCGCGCGGGCCGACAAGGGCAAGGCCCCGGGGGGCTCAACACGGCATCCACCCAGGGCCGTTACGATCGCGCCCGCGGCGGGCGCGACCTGCCACGAAGGCTACGACAGCGGCACGATGTCCGGCGCCCCCAGCCGGGCCGCGTCGGCGGTGAGGTCGTCGGGCTGCAACTGCGACTCGCGCTCGGCCTGGACCCGCTTCTCGTAGTGCTCGACCTCCCGCTCCACCTGGTCCTTGTCCCAGCCGAGCACCGGCGCCATCAGCTCCGCGGCCTCCCGCGCGGAGCGGGTCCCCCGGTCGAAGGTCTCGATGGAGATCCGGGTCCGCCGGGTCAGCACGTCGTCGAGGTGCCGGGCGCCCTCGTGCGAGGCGGCGTAGACGACCTCGGCGCGCAGATAGTCGTCGGCCCCGCCCAGCGGAGCGCCGAGCCCGGGGTCCTTCGCGATCAGGTCGAGCACTTCCTCGGCCAGCGCCCCGTACCGGTTGAGCAGGTGCTCGACGCGGACCACGTGCAGCCCGGTGCGGGCGGCGATCCGCGCCCGCGCGTTCCACAGCGCCCGGTAGCCCTCGGCCCCGATCAGCGGGACGTCCTCGGTGACGCACTCGGCGACCCGCTGGTCGAGCGCGTGCACGGCCTCGTCGACGGCGTCCTTGGCCATCACCCGGTACGTCGTGTACTTGCCGCCCGCGACGACGACGAGCCCCGGCACGGGGTGGGCGACGGTGTGCTCCCGGGACAGCTTGCTGGTGGCGTCGGACTCCCCGGCCAGCAGCGGCCGCAGCCCGGCGTACACGCCCTGCACGTCGTCGCGCGTGAGCGGCACGCCAAGCACCGAGTTCACATGCTCCAGGAGGTAGTCGATATCGGCGCTGGACGCCGCCGGGTGGGCCTTGTCCAGGTCCCAGTCGGTGTCCGTGGTGCCCACGATCCAGTGCCGGCCCCAGGGGATCACGAACAGCACGCTCTTCTCGGTGCGCAGGATCAGCCCGGTCGTCGAGTTGATCCGGTCCTTCGGCACGACGAGGTGGATGCCCTTCGACGCCCGCACGTGGAACTGCCCGCGCTCGCCGACCAGGGCCTGGGTGTCGTCGGTCCACACGCCCGTGGCGTTGACGACCTGGCGAGCGCGGATCTCGTACTCGCCGCCGCCCTCGACGTCCTCGACGCGCGCGCCGACGACCCGCTCGCCCTCGCGCAGGAACCCGATGACCCGCGCCCGGTTCGCGACCTGCGCGCCGTACATGGCGGCGGTGCGCACGAGCGTGGCGACGTAGCGGGCGTCGTCCATCTGCGCGTCGTAGTACTGCAACGCCCCCACCAGGGCGTCCTTCTTCAGCGCCGGCGCCACCCGCAGCGCGCGCTTGCGGGACAGGTGCCGGTGCGTGGGCAGCCCGCGCCCGTGTCCCCGCGCCATGGACATGGCGTCGTACAGGGCGACGCCCGACCCGGCGTACAGCCGCTCCCAGCCCTTGTGCTGGAGCGGATAGAGGAACGGCACCGGCTTCACGAGGTGCGGGGCGAGCCGCTCCAGGAGCAGGCCGCGCTCCTTCAGCGCCTCGCGGACGAGCGCGAAGTCCAGCATCTCCAGATACCTGAGCCCGCCGTGGATCAGCTTGCTGGACCGGCTCGACGTGCCGGACGCCCAGTCCCTGGCCTCGACGAGCCCGGTGGACAGGCCCCGGGTGACGGCGTCGAGCGCGGTGCCGGCGCCCACCACCCCCGCGCCCACCACGAGGATGTCCAGCTCCCGCTCGGCCATCGCCGCCAGAGCCTCCGCGCGCTGCTCGGGTCCCAGTGTCGCTGCCTTCACTGCTGCCTCCCGCTGTCGTCGGCGCCGGCCCGGCCTCACCGGCAGGTGCTGCGTGCTCCCGGGAGATTCCGGCCTGCTCCCGATTCTGACCCTCCTGCCCGATTCCGGCCACCAGCAGACCTCAGCCTGTGGACAACCTTCGGAACCGACGGCGACATGCGCTAATCCATTGCCGCGCAATGTGACATATCGGTCATATTTACTCCTAGTCTGACTGTGCGCTCGCCCGTTCTGTCCACAGGGCTTGCGACCACGTCCCGCTCCGGCTAACGCCGGTCCGCCTCCCGGGAAGGACGGCCACCGCCATGCCCGCTGACCTCGCCGTCGTCGGCCTCGGCCACCTCGGCCTGCCACTCGCCCAGGCCGCCGTCGCCGCCAGGATCGCGACCGTCGGCCACGACCCCGCCCGCGCCCGCGACCTGGCCGCCGGCCGGCTCCCCTGCGACGGCGACGCCGCGGCCCTGACCGCCGCCGACGTCCGCCGGATGCTCGCCGCGGGCTTCCGCCCCACCGCGAACCCCGCCGAACTGGCCCGCGTCCGCACCGCGGTCGTCTGCGCCCCCACCCCGCCCGGGGCAGACGGCAGCCCCTCCCTCGCCCCGGTGATCGAGGCGACGCGCACCCTGGCCGCCCATCTGCGCCCGCACACCACGGTGATCATCGAGTCGCCGGTGCCGCCGGGCACCACGGAGACCGCGCTGCTGCCGCTGCTCGAAGAGGGCTCCGGGCTGCGCGCGGGCCGCGACTTCCACCTGGCCCACGCCCCGGGCCGGATCGACGCCGGCCTGCGCGCCCACCCCTACTCCGCCACCCCCAAGGTCATCGGCGGCCTCACCCCGGCCTGCACGGAGTCGGCGGCCACCTTCTACGGCCGCCTCACCGACAAGGTGGTCCGCGCGCGCGGGCTGCGCGAGGCGGAGACGGTCCACCTCCTGGAGACCAACTACCGCCACGTCAACATCGCCCTGGTCAACGAGATGGCGGTGCTCTGCCACGACCTGGGCGTCGACCTCTGGGACGTCATCCGCTGCGCGGAGACCAAGCCCTTCGGCTTCCAGGCCTTCCGCCCGGGCCCCGGCGTCGGCGGCCACGCGCTCGCCCAGGACCTGACCTCGCCCCACCTGCCCACCCGCCCGCTGCGCCTGGTCGAACTGGCCCGCCAGGTCAACCACCACATGCCGACCTACGTGGTCCAGCGCGCCGCCACCCTCCTCAACGAGCACGGCAAGTCGGCCCGCGGCGCCCGCGTCCTCCTCCTCGGCGTCACCTACAAGCCCGACCTCGCCGACCAGCAGGGCACCCCCGCCGACGAGATCGCGACCCGGCTGATGCAGCTCGGCGCCGCGGTCAGCTACCACGACCCCTACATCCCGTCCTGGAACGTCCTGGAACGTCCGGTCCCGCGCGCGGACTCCCTCTACGAGGCCGCGGCCGACGCCGACCTGACGATCCTGCTCCAGCACCACCGCACGTACGACCTCCAGGGCCTCGCGGTGAAGGCCCAGTTGCTCCTGGACACCAGAGGTGCGACCCCGGCAGGGGCGGCCCACCGCCTCTGACTGCTACTCTGCGGCCTCTCTGGGCACATTCGTGCCCACGTTCACACTTCGGGGGGACCGCATGACCCAGCCGCCACAGCCACCTCAGCCGCAGCCTCAGGACGGCAATCCGTACGCGCAGGACAAGCCCGCCGCGGGCGCGCCGCCGCAGCCCGGGTACGGCTACCCGCAGCAGCAGCCGGGCCAGCCGCAGCAGCAGTACGCGCCGTTCCCGCAGCAGCAGCCCGCGCCGGGCGGCTTCCCGCCGGCGCAGCCGGCCCCGGCCCGCGGCGGGAACGTCGCCCTCGGCATCGTCGCCGGCGTGGTCGTCGCCCTGATCCTGGCCTGGGCCTACGGCGCCATCATGAAGGCCACCGACCACGAGATCGGTTACGCGGCCATCGGCGTCGGCTTCGTCGTCGGCCTGGTCGTCGGCAAGGTCGGCGGGCGCAACCCGGTGCTGCCGGTCCTCGCCGCGGTGGTCTCGCTCGCCGCCGTGTACCTGGGCCAGATCACCGGCGTCGCGATGTACCTCGGCGAGGCCGCGGACGTCTCCTTCTTCACGGCTCTCACCGACCACTTCGGCGTCATCAACGACGCGTGGAAGGAAGCCGCGGACGTCAAGGAGTACATCTTCATGGCCATCGGCGCCTTCGCCGCCTTCGGCTCCGCGAAGAAGGCCGCGCTCTAGGCGTCACCGCCACAGCGAAAGGGTCGGGCCCCGCCGTTCTCCCGGCGGGGCCCGACCCTTTGTGCGTACGGCGGTGTCAGCGGCGGTGCTGCGAGTCCGCGACGGTGACCTCGACCCGCTGGAACTCCTTGAGCTCGCTGTAGCCCGTGGTCGCCATGGCCCGCTTGAGCGCGCCGAAGAAGTTCATCGACCCGTCCGGGATGTGCGAGGGGCCGGTGAGGATCTCCTCGGTCGTGCCGACCGTGCCGAGGTCGACCTTCTTGCCGCGCGGCACGTCCTCGTGGACGGCCTCCATGCCCCAGTGGTGACCGCGGCCGGGCGCGTCCGTGGCGCGGGCCAGCGGCGACCCCATCATCACGGAGTCGGCGCCGCAGGCGATGGCCTTGGGCAGGTCGCCGGACCAGCCCACGCCGCCGTCGGCGATGACGTGCACGTAGCGGCCGCCGGACTCGTCCATGTAGTCGCGGCGGGCCGCGGCGACATCGGCGACGGCGGTCGCCATCGGCACCTGGATGCCCAGCACATTGCGCGTGGTGTGCGCGGCACCGCCACCGAAGCCGACGAGCACACCGGCGGCGCCGGTCCGCATGAGGTGCAGCGCGGCGGTGTACGTGGCGCAGCCGCCGACGATCACCGGGACGTCCAGCTCGTAGATGAACTGCTTCAGGTTCAGCGGCTCGGCGGCGCCGGACACGTGCTCGGCGGAGACGGTCGTGCCGCGGATCACGAAGATGTCCACGCCCGCGTCCACCACGGCCTTGGAGAACTCGGCGGTGCGCTGCGGGGAGAGCGCGGCGGCGGTGACGACACCGGAGTCGCGCACCTCCTTGATGCGCTGCTTGATCAGGTCGGCCTGGATGGGCGCCGAGTAGATCTCCTGGAGGCGGGCCGTGGCGGCCTCCGGCTGCAGCTCGGCGATCTCGTCGAGCAGCGGCTGCGGGTCCTCGTACCGGGTCCACAGACCCTCGAGGTTGAGCACGCCGAGCCCGCCCAGCTCACCGATGCGGATCGCGGTCGCGGGCGAGACGACGGAGTCCATGGGTGCTGCCAGGAACGGCAGCTCGAAGCGGTAGGCGTCGATCTGCCAGGCGATCGAGACCTCCTTCGGGTCGCGCGTGCGCCGGCTCGGCACGACGGCGATGTCGTCGAATGCGTACGCACGACGGCCGCGCTTGCCGCGCCCGATCTCGATCTCAGTCACTTTGGGAGGCGCCTTTCCATCTGGGTCCCTCTGGGGCCTGCCCGTCCAGTATCCCTGACGCATACGGAAGGGGCGGCCCCGGTGAACCCGGGACCGCCCCTTCCGCTGTGACCTGCGCTTACTTCCTGCTGTAGTTCGGCGCCTCGACCGTCATCTGAATGTCGTGCGGGTGGCTCTCCTTGAGGCCCGCGGACGTGATGCGCACGAAGCGGCCCTTGGACTCCATCTCGTCGATGGTGGCGGCGCCGACATAGCCCATGGTCTGGCGCAGACCGCCGACGAGCTGGTGCAGCACGTTGGCCAGCGGGCCGCGGTAGGGCACCTGGCCCTCGATGCCCTCGGGCACCAGCTTGTCGTCGGAGGCGACCTCGGCCTGGAAGTAGCGGTCCTTGGAGTAGGACCGGCCCTGGCCGCGCGACTGCATGGCGCCCAGCGAGCCCATGCCGCGGTACGACTTGAACTGCTTGCCGTTGATGAACATCAGCTCGCCCGGCGACTCCTCGCAGCCCGCGAGCAGCGAGCCGAGCATCACCGTGTCGGCACCGGCGGCGAGCGCCTTGCCGATGTCGCCGGAGTACTGGAGGCCACCGTCGCCGATGACCGGGACGCCGGCCGCGCGGGCCGCGACGGCGGCCTCGTAGATCGCGGTGACCTGCGGGACGCCGATGCCGGCGACGACGCGGGTGGTGCAGATGGAGCCGGGACCGACGCCGACCTTGACGCCGTCGACACCGGCGTCGATGAGCGCCTGGGCGCCGTCGCGCGTCGCCACGTTGCCACCGATCACGTCCACGTTCACCGCGGACTTGATCTTCGACATCCAGCTCAGCGCGTTGCTGTTGTGGCCGTGCGAGGTGTCGACGATCAGGAAGTCGGCACCGGCGGCGGCCAGCGCCTGCGCCCGCTCGAGCGCCTCGGGGCTCGCGCCCACGGCGGCACCGACGAGCAGCCGGCCCTCGGCGTCCTTCGCGGCGTTCGGGTACTGCTCGGCCTTCTTGAAGTCCTTGACCGTGATGAGGCCCTTGAGGACGCCCGCGTCGTCGACCAGCGGCAGCTTCTCGATCTTGTGGCGGCGCAGCAGCTCCATGGCGTCGACGCCGGAGATGCCGACCTTGCCGGTGACCAGCGGCATCGGCGTCATGACCTCGCGGACCTGACGGCTGCGGTCGTTCTCGAACGCCATGTCGCGGTTGGTGACGATGCCGAGCAGCTTGCCCGCCGGGTCGGTCACCGGGACGCCGGAGATGCGGAACTTGGCGCACAGCGCGTCGGCCTCGGCCAGCGTCGCGTCGGGGTGCACGGTGATCGGGTCGGTGACCATGCCGGACTCGGAGCGCTTCACGAGGTCGACCTGGTTGACCTGGTCCTCGATCGACAGGTTGCGGTGCAGCACGCCGACGCCGCCCTGGCGGGCCATGGCGATGGCCATGCGGGCCTCGGTGACCTTGTCCATCGCCGCGGAGAGCAGCGGGATGTTCACCCGGACGTTGCGGGAGATGCGGGACGAGGTGTCGACCGCGTTCGGGAGGACCTCCGACGCGCCGGGAAGCAGCAGCACGTCGTCGTAGGTCAGCCCGAGAGTCGCGAATTTACCGGGCACGCCTTCGACGTTCGCAGTCATGACACCTTCTCCAAATGGCCTTGATCGGTGCGGGTGTCCATGCTAACGGCCTACGGACGTGTCTCATTCCACGATCAAGATCATCGGCCTTCTTTGTACGTTCACACGTGCGCGGCCGGGGTCGTGTGCTACTGCTCGGCGAGCGCGCGCAGGCGGCTGAGCGCCCGGTGCTGCGCCACGCGCACGGCTCCGGGTGACATCCCCAACATCTGCCCGGTCTCCTCGGCGGTGAGGCCCACGGCGATGCGCAGGAGCAGCAGCTCCCGCTGGTTCTCCGGGAGGTTCGCGAGGAGTTTCTTGGCCCATTCGGCGTCGCTGCTGAGCAGCGCCCGCTCCTCCGGGCCGAGGGAGTCGTCGGGCCGCTCCGGCATCTCGTCGGACGGCACGGCGGTCGAGCCGGGGCCGCGCATCGCCGCGCGCTGCAGGTCGGCGACCTTGTGGGCGGCGATGGCGAAGACGAAGGCCTCGAAGGGCCGCCCGGTGTCCTTGTAGCGCGGCAGCGCGAGCAGGACCGCGACACAGACTTCCTGGGCGAGGTCCTCGACGAAGTGCCGGGCGTCGCCCGGCAGCCGGGACAGCCGGGTCCGGCAGTACCGGATCGCGAGGGGGTGGACGTGCGCGAGGAGATCGTGCGTCGCCTGCGCGTCGCCGTCGACCGCGCGGCCGACGAGCGTGCCGATGACCCCCTGCTGGGCCGCTCCCTCGTCGTCGCGCATCGACCTATGGTGCCCTGCCGAGGTGCGGTCCGCGGCATCGCGTCCCTGGTTGTGCACCGAAGCGTTATCGACCGATGCGCCAGAGGCGCCCGAAGCGTTCGGGGCAGGTGCGCCGGAACTCATCTCCTGCGCCCTCCCCTCTCGCTGACCCTGCTCGCCCGATTCGTCGTCCCCGAGGAACTCCACATCTCCAAGGATGCGGCATCGCTCGCGAAACGCGGAGCGACATCCCTCACCGCGCCCCGTCAGGGGCGCGGGGAACTGCGCGACCAGCCATGAAGCGGCGACGGCCGGCCGACGACATCGCGTGGCACGACGCAGTCCGCATGCGGCACCCCGAGCGGAGCGTTACCGCACGAGGCCCCAACGGAAGCCGAGCGCCACCGCGTGCGCCCTGTCGGACGCGCCGAGCTTCTTGAACAGCCGACGCGCGTGCGTCTTCACGGTGTCCTCGGAGAGGAAGAGCTCGCGCCCGATCTCCGCGTTGGACCGGCCGTGGCTCATGCCCTCGAGCACCTGGATCTCGCGCGCGGTGAGGGTGGGCGCGGCGCCCATCTCGGCCGAGCGCAGCCGGCGCGGGGCGAGCCGCCACGTCGGGTCCGCGAGGGCCTGGGTCACCGTGGCCCGCAGCTCGGCGCGCGAGGCGTCCTTGTGCAGATAGCCGCGGGCACCGGCGGCGACCGCGAGGGCCACGCCGTCCAGGTCCTCGGCGACGGTGAGCATGATGATGCGCGCACCGGGGTCGGCGGACAGGAGCCGGCGGACCGTCTCGACGCCGCCGAGGCCCGGCATGCGTACGTCCATCAGAATCAGGTCCGAGCGATCGGCGCCCCAGCGGCGGAGGACTTCCTCGCCGTTGGCCGCGGTCGTCACGCGCTCGACGCCGGGCACGGTCGCGACCGCGCGGCGGAGCGCCTCTCGGGCAAGCGGGGAGTCGTCGCAGACGAGGACGGATGTCATGACCGTCCTCCGCAGCTGATGCGCGTCACCTTGAGCCTCCAGGCTTTGTACGAATCGTCACCTGTGCGGTCGACACTCGGCAAGCCATTCGGACAGATGCCCGAGAGCTTGTTCCTTCAACCGCCTCAGCACTCTCAACGATGGTCACTCGAAAGAGTTACGGGTCAGACGGCCTGGTTCGGCACTCTACGTGAGGGGCCGGACACAACGGGAGCAGCGGCGCGCACCCACAAGGTTTCACCACAACCTATGCCCCATTTAGCGGCATTTCTTCCCTTTTGCTGGTGTCTGTAGCTAGATTCGCAATGAGTCATATTTTCATCTCCTTAGACAGTAGATGTACGGTCATGGGCACCGTTCCGCGTCACAACGGCTACAACGGCAACAAGGGGACACAGCAATGGCAGATTTCTCCCGCCTTCCCGGACCGAACGCAGATCTGTGGGACTGGCAGCTGCTCGCAGCCTGCCGCGGGGTCGACAGCTCGCTCTTCTTCCACCCCGAGGGGGAGCGCGGCGCGGCCCGCAGCGCCCGTGAGACCTCGGCCAAGGAGGTCTGCATGCGGTGCCCGGTGCGCGCGGAGTGCGCTGCTCACGCGCTACAGGTGCGCGAGCCGTACGGCGTGTGGGGCGGTCTCACCGAGGACGAACGCGAGGAGCTGATGGGCCGGGCCCGCAACCGGCTCGTGACCGCGTCGGCGACGGGCGGCACACCGTCTCCGGCCACCGCTTCATCCAACTGAAGGAACGTTTCTCCAAGCGTGGGCGCACCGGGTGCGCCCACGTCCGCGTTCAGCGCGGTGCGGCCGGGCTCAGCGCGCTGCGGCCTTGTCGGCGGCCCGCGCCAGGTGGTCGAGGGTCGCGGCGACGGCCGGCACCTGGGCCAGATCGGGCAGGGTGAGCGCGACGATCTCGCGCTGCACGGCGGGCTCGACCGTCACTGTGCGTGCACCCTTGGGCCGAACGGATTCGATGGCCAGTTCGGGCAGTACGGCGACGCCGAGGCCGGCGCCGACGAGTCCGATCACCGCCGGGTAGTCGTCCGTCGCGAAGTCGATGCGGGGGGCGAACCCGGCGCTCCGGCACACCTCCACCAGCTGGCGGCGGCAGCGCGGGCAGCCCGCGATCCACGGCTCGTCCGCGAACGCGTCGATGGTGACGGAGCCCCGCAGCGCGTGGCCCTCGGGGACCAGGCCCACCAGACGGTCGGCGAGCAGCGGGCGCACGACGAGGTCGTCCCAGTCCTCCGCCGCCTGGGCGCCCTCGTACCGGAAGGCGAGCGCGACGTCGCAGTCGCCCTCGCGGAGCATCTCCACCGAGCGCGGGGGCTCGGCCTCGACCAGGGAGACCCGGGTGCCGGGGTGCTCGGCGCGCAGCGCGGCGAGCGCCGTCGGGACCAGGGTCGAGCTGCCGCTGGGGAACGACACCAGGCGCACGCGCCCCGCGCGCAGCCCGGCGATCGCGGCGACCTCCTCCTCCGCGGCGGTGAGCCCGGCGAGGATGCCCGCGGCGTGCCGGACCAGCGCCTCGCCCGCCTGGGTCAGGCGCATCTCGCGGCCGGTGCGGATCAGCAGCGGGGTGCCCGCGGAGGACTCGAGCGCCTTCATCTGCTGGCTGACCGCGGGCTGGGTGCAGCCCAGCTCACGCGCGGCCGCCGAGAAGGAGCCGGTGGCGGCGACGGCGCGCAGGACGCGGAGGTGGCGGGCTTCGATCACCCCTCAAGCATAAGCCCGGCTTGGGGAGTACCGCGAATAATGCGTGGCGGCTTTGGTGCGGGGTCCCGTAGCGTGGCCGGTATGAAGCTCCTGTCTCTCAATCTCGGGCACCGCAAGGCCGTGGAGTACACCGATCAGGCCGAGGGCGTGACCGGCATCGACAAGCGGCCGGTCGAGGGGCCCGTGCGGGTGGCCGCGCCGGGTCCGAAGGGCACCGGCGGCAGCGGCCTCGCCGGGGACTCGGTGTGCGACAAGCGGCACCACGGCGGCGACGACCAGGCCGTGTACGCGTACGCGCGCGAGGACCTGGACGCCTGGGAGCGCACCCTCGGCCGGCCGATCCCCAGCGGCGGCTTCGGCGAGAACCTGACGACCGAGGGCCTCGACATCACGGGCGCCCTGATCGGGGAGCGCTGGCGGATCGGCTCCGACGTCGTCCTGGAGGTGACGTCCAGCCGGATCCCGTGCCGGACGTTCCAGGGACACCTCGGCGAGAAGGGCTGGGTCAAGCGGTTCACGCAGGAGGCGGCCGCGGGCGCGTATCTGCGGGTGATCGAGCCGGGCGAGATCCGTGCCGGGGACCCGATCGAGGTCGTGCACCGGCCCGACCACGACGTGACGGTCCGGATCGCGTTCCGCGCGGTCACCACGGAGCGGTCGCTGCTGCCGAGCATGCTGGCGGCCGGCGAGGCGCTGCACCCGGAGGAGCTGCGGGCGGCGCGGGAGTACGTGGCGAAGTACGGCTCCTGACCCGGCCGGTGATCACGGGCACCTCCGGGCCGTCACTAACCTGGGGCCATGACTACGGCACTGATCACCGGATCCACCGCGGGCATCGGCGCCGCGTTCGCCCGGCGCCTGGCCTCCGACGGCCACAACCTGGTCCTCGTCGCGCGTGACACCGAGCGCCTCCAGGACCAGGCGACGGAGCTGCACGACCGGCACGGCATCGAGGCCGAGGTGCTCACCGCCGACCTCGCCACGGAAGAGGGCATCACCGCGGTCGAGAAGCGGCTGGGCGACCGCAAGAACGCGGTGGACCTGCTCGTCAACAACGCCGGGTTCGGCAACAAGGGCCGCTACCTGGAAGTCTCCATGGCCGACGAGCTGACCATGCTGAAGGTGCACTGCGAGGCGGTGCTGCGGCTGACGTCGGCTGCGGCCGCGTCGATGCGGGAGCGCGGGCGCGGCGGGGTGGTCAATGTGGCGTCGGTCGCCGCGTTCGTGCCGCGGGGTACGTACGGGGCGTCGAAGGCGTGGGTCGTGCAGTTCACGCAGGGCGCCGCGAAGGATCTGGCCGGGACCGGGGTGCGGCTGATGGCTCTGTGCCCCGGTTTCGTGCGGACGGAGTTTCATCAGCGGGCCGGCATGGGCACCGACAACATCCCGAACTGGATGTGGCTCGACGCCGACAAGCTGGTGGCGGCGGCGCTGACCGATCTGGCGCGCGGGAAGTCCCTGTCGATCCCGGATCCGCGGTACAAGGCGCTGATGGGGGTCGTGAAGGTGACCCCGCGCGGTCTTCTGGGCGGGGTGACGTCGCGAACGGGCCGGAAGTACGGCCCGCAGTAGGTCACCGTTCGTCCGCGGCCCCGGTGGGGGCTGGTCGCGCAGTTCCCCGCGCCCCTGGAAGCGAGCTTCGCTCGCCCAGGGGCAGGGGAAGGCGCGCGCAGCGCATGCCTTCAGGGGCGCGGGGCGAAGGCCGGGATCCGCGGCTTCACCAAGGCCCTGGCCAAGGAGGTCGCGGCGTCGGGC
>NZ_JBEYYU010000087.1:0-28203 GCF_040645755.1 Streptomyces sp. NPDC046716 | reverse complement strand
GGGCGTCAACGCGGAGCGTTGGCAACCGACGACAACGCCGCAGGTCGGCGTGCCAGACCCCGCGCCCGCGACAAGATCCGCCGGACAGGCCCTAGGGCAGCCGCCCCTCCCGGTTCACCTCCCGCACCCGCGCCCGCAGTTCCTCCGAAACCGGCGCGGGCGCCACGGCCTCCGGCGGGCAGTCCCACTCGACTCCGCCACCCGGCGGCCTGAGCTGTACGCATCCGCCCTCGGTCGCCATGACCTGGCCGACCCGTCCGTCCCGTACGTCGATCACGTACTCGCCGACCACGCTCACCGGCTCACCCCGTGCAGTACGGCCGTCAGCCGCATCGCCGTATCCAGGTTCACGCACCCCAGGTCCACCAGCGGATACGGCGCCTCCCCCGCCGCCGACACCGGATCCACCCGCAGCGACGGCAGCAGCACGCCCACCGCCAGCAGCTCCGCCCTGAGCTGCGCGATGACCTCCTCGACCGCCCGCATCCGCTCCGCGTCCCGCACGACCATGCCGACCAGCACCCTTCTTCCACCGAGTGTTCCGCATTCCTCACCCAGCGTGACCGCATCGGCTCTACGCTTTCCAGAGCACCGGCCCAACAAAGGGCGTTGCTGCCAGGTGGAGTTGATGCGCATGTCCGGACCGAAGGACCTCGTCGGCGAAGAACTCCGGCACGCCCGCGAGCGGGCCGATCTGACCCAACAGGCTCTGGGTGAGCTGCTGTTCGTGAGTGGTTCCTACGTCGGACAGATGGAGGCGGGCACGCGGCGGATCCTGCCGGACATGGCGGCACGGCTGGACGAGGCGCTGGGCACCAGCGGCTTCTTTGCGCGGCACTGCACAAAGGCGAGGACCTCCAAGCACCCTGAGCACTTCGCAGCGGCAGCAGAGGCGGAGGCGCTGGCGGTGGAGATCCGTCAGTATCAATCACTTCTGGTTCCCGGATTGCTCCAGACCCCGGACTACGCGCGAGCGGTGTTCATCGCCTACCAGCCGACGGCCCCGGACGAGATCATCAGCAATCTTGTAGCGGTACGGATGGAGCGGGCCCACCTCCTCGACGATCCAACAAAGCCTTTGTTGTGGGCCGTTCTGGACGAAGCCGTACTGCGCAGAGAGATCGGCAGCCCGGCGGTGATGGCCGAGGCCCTGTCGCATGTCGCCGCCCTCGCGCGCAGGCGGCGGGCGATCGTGCAGGTGCTGCCGTTCTCGGCGGGAGCACACGCCTCCCTGGATGGGCCGCTCAAGCTCATGTACTACGACGACGCGCCCCCGCTGTCCTTCATCGAGGCTTCCAGCATGGGCCAGTTGACGGACGATCCAGCGACGGTCACCCGTCACCAGCTGACCTACGATCTGCTCAGGGCCGACGCACTCACGCCAAGGCAATCGCTGGCCCTGATCGAATCAGCGGCGGAGGATTACGCACATGAAGATCGAGCACTCGAAGCCTGACCTCACCTCGGCCACCTGGCACAAGTCCACGTACAGCGGCGGCAGTGGCGGCGACTGCCTGGAGGTCAGCCAGGACTACCCCGGACTGATCCCGGTCCGCGACTCAAAGAACCCCGAAGGCCCGAAGCTCGTGCTCCGGGCGGCAGCCTGGACGGCGTTCGTCGACGACCTGCGCCGCAACGGCTGACCGCGCTCCCGAAGCTCAAGCCCCGGGCTCCGAGCTGTGCTTATAAGGATCGGGGGGTGGGTCTCAACCCACCCTCCCACCCGGCGAGTTGGCGACAGCGGCGACTTTCCGGGGCCGACTTGCCACGCAGGGTGACGGACGTCTAACGTCCCCGAATAACGAACGGCCCCCGCCGGTGCGCCAACACCGAACGAGGGCCTATCCATCGAGATCGAACGGAAGTCGATCCATGGCTGACGCCCACTTTAGTGCTGCGCGCGTGCCCGCGCATCCCGCCGCCCGCCCCGGCTACGGCAAACGCTCGGCACCGGACCAACACCCGCGTACGAACGCCGACTTCACCCACCTCCCGCCCCGCGAAGCGCACATCGCCGGGTTCATCGACCGGCTGCACGACGGCGCGGACATCTCGGTGAAGCTGCTCGCGTCCTGTCTCCCGTACGGCCAGCAGGCGATGCGCACGGCGCTGAACAACCTCCAGGCGGCCGGCCACTTGAGGCGCGGCAGGGAACACCTGGTGGGCTCGGGCAGCGCACGCTGGGTGACGCGGAGCTGGTTCTCGCGGACGGCGCGGGACGACGCGTGGTGGACGAGGTTCCTGCGGGGCGACGTGCCGGACGACGTACCGAAACCTCAACCCCCCACGCGGAACAGGGCGTACATCCTGCTGGCGGCGCTGGGCAGGACGGCGCCGACGCTGGCGCTGTCGGCGAAGGAGTGCACGGAACTGGGCCCGCTGACGGAGACCTGGTTCGCGCGGGGCGCCGACGAACCGGCGATCGTCCACGCGCTGACGACGGGCCTGCCGAACCCGGTCCACAGCCCGGCGGCACTGGTCCGCAGCCGCCTGACGGCGAAACTCCCGCCGGAACCGGCACCACGCCCACCGCTGCGCGTCCTGGAATGCGCGACGTGCGGCGACCCGGGCCGCCCGGAGGGCATCGAGGCGGGCCGCTGCGGCATGTGCCGGGGCACGACCCGCCCGCCGTCGCGCACGGCGGGCCCACCCACCCTCACCGCCGAGACGGTGCACGCGAGGGCGGCCCGGATCCGCTCGGCGATGCGGGAGGAACCCTCGACCGTCCCGCCCAGGAGCCGGGTCCCGTACGACCCGCGTCCCGCGGGACGGTGACACCGGGCCGCCAACGGCCCCCGTACGGCTCCCGGATACGATCCTCGTCCACATCCCGTCCACAGGCCGTGCACAAGAAAACTCCGGTCTGCGAGAACGCCGCCGGAGACCACGACCCCATGCATGCCACGCGTACCCTCCCCCTGACCGCCGCCCTGGTCACCGCCGCCCTGCTGTGCGCGGGCTGCTCGTCGGACCCCGAATGGACGACGGACAAGGCCGGGAAGGCGAGCGGGAGCCCGACGGCCGACCCGGCCGGAGCGGTGCGCGACGCGGTCGCGGCCACCCGCGCCACGTCGGCGCACACCGACCAGCGGATCGTGATCGACGCGGGCGCGACCGGCCGCTACGAGATCGACGTGACGGGCGGCTTCGACCTGGCGGCGGACCGGGGCACGCTGAAGGTGCACATGGCCGGCAAGCCCGGACAGAACGAGATAGACGAGGTCTTCGCCGACGGCAAGGTCCACGTCTCCGACCTGCCGCAGGTGGACCCGGGCACGTGGGCGACGATGCCGCGCGCGAAGACCGAGTCGCACTACACGCTGCGCGCTCCGGTCAACGACCCGGAGTACCTGCTCCAGCAGATCGCCGGCATGAGCAGGACGTCCGAGGTCGGCCGCGAGACGGTCGGCGGGGTCCGCACCACGCACTACCGGGGCACGCTCGACAACACCGCTCTCACCCGCCGCATGGCCTCCGAGGTCCGCGCCAAGACGGACGAGGGCCGGAAGATCCTGGGCAGCGACCTGCCGGTGTTCGCCGACGCCTGGATCGACGCCGAGGGCCGCGTCACCCGTACCCGCACGGACATGAACCTGGCGGGCGTCCGGATCACCGTCACCCTGAACCTGACGGACCACGGCACCCGCGTCACCGCCGAGGCCCCCGAACCGGCCGTCCCCGTCACCGAACTGTCCGGAGTCTTCCTCGGCTGAGGGACTATCGTTGCCGTGCGTCAACTGTTCTGACGTCCAGCGAGAGCGACTTGTCCGGGAGAGGCTGTGGGTGGTTCGGACGCCGAGCGCGTGGCCGCGGTGCACGAGACCGGGCTGTCGACGGCGGCGGACGCGGGCATGGACCGGTTCGCCCGCCTGGTCGCCGACCTGCTGAACGTACCCGTGGCGCTGGTGTCGATGGCGTCGGAGGACGGACAGATCTTCCCCGGCATGATCGGCCTGGACGAACCCTGGGCGAGTGCCCGCCGCACCCCGCTGTCGCACTCGCTGTGCCGCCACGTGGTGAGCGACGCGGGGCCCCTCGTCGTCCCCGACACCCGCGCCGATCCGCGCACCCGGGACAGCCCGGCCGTCGAGGACCTGGGCGTCAGCGGGTACGCGGGCATGCCGCTGACGGACGGCGACGGACACGTGCTCGGCGCGCTGTGCGCGATCGACACCCGCCCGCGCCGGTGGACGGAGAAGGAGCTGCGGGCCCTGGAGGACCTCGCGGCGGCCTGCTCCGCCGAGCTGCGGCTGCGCGTGGTCTCCCGGCAGCGCGAGGCCGCACGCGCCGAGGCGGGAGAGCTCGCGGGCAGGCTGCGCATCGCCCTGGAGCGGTCGCAGTTGCTGCTGCGGGCCGCCGACGCGCTCGGCGACACCACCGGCCTGGCCGATGTGCGTCAGCAGGTCCGTGATCTGGTCACCGGCGACCTGAAGCCGGTGTACGTGGGCCTCGTCCTGGTCGAGGACGGGAACCGGCTGCGCCGCCTGGTCGACGCCACCGGCAGCGCGCCGATGGAGGAACGGTTCGAGAACTACGGGCTCGACGACGCCTGGCCGACGGCCCGCGCGGCCCGGGAGAACCGCACCGTCACCGTCCACAGCACCGAGGAACTGGTCCGCGACTACGCCGACGACGCCGTGGCGGCCTTCGCCAGCCTCGGCCTGAGCAGCGCGGTCTGCGTACCGCTGCCCGGCACCGTCATCCCGCTGGGCACCCTCGTACTCGGCTGGGACCAGCCGCACGAGATCGACATCGTGGAACAGGCCCTGCTCGCCTCCCTGGCCGGATACACCGCCCGCGCCGTCGAACGGGCCCTGTTCGTCGACAGCCGCATCGCGTCGGCACGGCAGATGCAGGCGGCCATGCTCACCGACCTGCCCACCGTCCCCGGACTGGAACTGGCCGCGCTCTACCGCCCCGCGTCCGACGGCGAACTGGTGGGCGGCGACTGGTACGACGCCTACCGGCTGCCCACGGCGTCCCAGGGCGGCGAGGACTCCGCCGAGCCCGCCACCCTCGCCGTCTCGGTCGGCGACATCACCGGCCACAACCTGGCGGCGACCACCCTCATGGGACAGGCCCGCAGCATGCTCCGCCAGGCCGACCTGGACCACGCGGGGCGGGGCCCGGCCCGCTCCGTCACCGCCTTCGAACACGCCAACCAGCACCTCGGCCTCAACGCCAGCGGCACCCTGGTCCACGCCCACCTGCGCCCGTGCCCCGACCCCGACACCGGCTGCTGGGAACTCACCTACACCAACGCCGGACACCCCGCGCCACTCGTCGTCGACCCCGACGGGACCGTGCGCCGCCTGCACCGGCACGGGCCGCTCGTCTTCCCCGGACTGACCACCGGGTCCGCCCGCACCGACCACACGCTGCGCCTGGCACCGGGCAGCCTCCTGCTCCTGTACACCGACGGGCTCGTCGAGGAGGAGCGCGGGGACATCGACGCCGCCGTGGACCGGGCCGCCCACTTCCTCGGCGCCCACCGCCACGCCCCGCTCCCCCACCTGCTCGACCGCCTCGCCGACCACATGGCGGGCCCCGACGCACACGACGACATCGCCCTGCTCGCCCTGCGCGTCCCCGGCCTCTGACGGCCATCGGTCACAGCCTCCCGGACGCCGCCGCCCGAAGAAGGGCGGCCGTCTCGGGGTGCGGCCCGCTGTCCGCCCACTCCAGCGGAGTCCGGCCCGTCCCGTGATCCTCCCGGAGCCCGGGATCGGCGCCGTGCGCCAGGAGTCGGCGGACCGTCTCGGTGTGGCCCCAGCACGCGGCGGCACACAGCGGCGTGCCCTCGGATCCGGGCCCCTCGCTCTCCCGGTCGGGAGCGGCCCCGGCCTCCAGCAGCACCCGGACCACCTCCGCCTCACCCTGCACGGCGGCGACGTACAGCGGTGTGGCGCCGTCGGCGAACCGGCGCTCCGGGCTCGCCCCGCGACGGCTCAGCACGGCCCGGACACCCCCGGCGTCCCCCGCCAGGATCGCGGTGGAGAGACGGCCGGAGAGCTTCTTCCGCTGGCGATGCCTCATGGGCGGTGAGACTAGCGGCGCTCAGCCCCCGGCCTGCAACCGCAGCCCCGCCAGGGTCAGGTCCAGTGCGTCGCGGAACTGGGCGACGTCGTCGTGGCCCTCGAACTCGTCGGCGATCTCGTGCACGAACGGGAACTCCGCGGGATCCAGCTCCCGCCAGGTGGCGACGAACCGGCCGAGGAACTCGTCCCGGGTCACGGCGCCGTCCAGCACCTCGGCGGGCGGCTCCTGGCCCAGGTCGACGGCCGAGCCGACGACGACGCCGACGACCGCGGACACCGCGTGGAAGCGCTGGCGCGCGGTGAGGTTCATGCGCAGGGACTGCTGGCCCAGCTTCTCCCACAGCCGCAGGGAGTTGTTCTGGAGGTCGGTGTTGCGCATGAAGTAGGCGCCCAGCCAGGGGCGCTCCAGGATCGCGTCGAACAGCGTCAGCGCCATCGCGCGCAGCGCGTCGATCGGGTCGTCCTGCTCCGGCAGCGCCTCGATGTCCGCGAGGACCTTGCCGATCACATGGTCCGTGGCGCGGTCGAGCAGCTCCTCCTTGTTCGCCACGTACCAGTAGATGCTCGCGACACCGCCGCCGAGACGCTGCGCGAGCGCCCGGAACGTCAGCGCCGAAGGACCCGCCTCGTCGAGCAGGGCCACCGCCTCGGTGAGCACGGACTCCATCGAGTGCGAAGCCCGCCGGCGTCCCCCGGCGGCGGCGCGGTTCTGCGTGCGCGGCATGGCGTCAGCTCCTGACTTCCCGCTTCGGTTTTGCTTTCTATCGAACGCTGTTCTATCGTAACTTATGGAACGGCGTTCGATGACCGATCGGCGTTCGATACCCCCCCCTCAGAATCCTCCGGATCGGGACAGAAAGGACCGCTGCCATGACTACTCGCACTTATCCGTCGCTGCGCGCGGCGTGGATACCCCTGGCAGCGCTCTGCCTGGCCTTCTTCGTCGAGATGGTCGACAACACGCTGCTGTCGATCGCACTGCCCACCATCGGCCGGGACCTCGGCAGCGGCACCACCGCGCTGCAATGGGTCACCGGCGCCTACTCCCTGACCTTCGGCGGCCTGCTGCTCACCGCGGGCTCGATGGCCGACCGGCTCGGCCGCCGCCGTGTCCTGCTCGTCGGGCTCGCCGTGTTCGGCGCGCTCAGCCTGTGCGTCGTCTGGGTCACCACCGCCGGGGAACTGATCGCCCTGCGCGCCGCGCTCGGCATCGCCGCCGCGGCGATGGCGCCGATCACCAACTCCCTGGTCTTCCGGCTCTTCGACGACAAGGCGCTGCGCATGCGCGCCATGACGGTGATGATCGTCGTCGGCATGTCCGGCTTCGTCCTCGGCCCGCTGCTCGGCGGCACCGCCCTGGCCCACTTCCGCTGGGAGTGGCTGCTCGTCGTCAACGCGCCGATCGCCCTCATCGCCTGCATCGGCGTCCGCCTCGGCGTCCCCGCCGACCGCCCCGAGGACCTGACCAAGGACCGCCTCGACGTGCCGGGCGCCGTCCTCAGCGTCGCCACCATCGGCCTCGCCTGCTACTCGCTGACCAGCGGCGTCGAGCACGGCTGGCTCTCCGCGGCCACCCTCGCCTCGATCGCGGGCGCCGTCCTGGCCGGCATCGCCTTCGTCGTCCGCGAGCGCACCAGCAAGGCGCCCATGCTCGACCTGAACCTCTTCCGCAACGGCACCGTGCGCGGCGCCGCCCTCGCCCAGATCGGCACCTCGATCGCGATGGCCAGCGTGATGTTCGGGCTGATCCTGCACTTCCAGTACGCCTACGGGTGGAGCCCGGTGCGGGCCGGCCTCGCCAACCTGCCGATCATCGTCACCATGCTCGTCGCGACGCCGCTGTCCGAATGGCTCGGCCGCCGCTTCGGCCACCGCATCGCCTGCCTGGTGGGCGCCGCCTGCCTGGCCGGCTCCCTGGCGGGACTCTCCTGGGGCGTCGAGCACGGCTACGCCGTCATCGCGATCTGCATGGTCCTCATGACCATCGGACTGCGGACCGTCATGACGATCTGCGCCGTCGCCCTCGTCGACGCGATGCCCGCCAACCGCACCTCCATCGGCGCCGCCCTCAACGACACCGCCCAGGAGGTCGGCACCAGCGTCGGCACCGCCATGGTCGGCACCCTGATCGCCGCCCTGGTCACCACCACGCTCCCCACCGGCGTCTGGAGCGGCGACCTCATCGCCTCCTTCTTCCACGGCGAGCGGATCACCTACGCGATCCTCGCCGTCGTGGTCGGCGTGATCGCCGCCGTCGGCGCCGCGAGCCTCACCGACTCCCACAACGTCGAGGAGGCCCCGGTCGAAGAGCTCGTCTGACGCGGCAGGACGGCACAGCGCGCGGGACCGCTCGACATGCGGGCCCGCGCGCTTCGCCGCATTCTGGCCCCATGGCTGACAGCACCTTTTCCAAGATCTCCTGGACCGAGTTCCGCCCCGACCAGCGGCGGCTCACCGTCGGCGCGGGCCTGACCGGCGCCGGCATGCTCGTCGCCGCGGCGGGCGTCGGCGTCCTCGTCTACGAACTGGCCCGCGCGGGCCGCTCCTGGACCGGCAGCTGGGAGGTACCGCCCGCCGAACTGGCGCAGCGCGCCCTCCGGCAGGCCCAGACGGCGGCGACCAGCGCGAGCCGCGCGGGCAAGGACGCCTGGAACAGCTACGAAGAGGGCGTGTCCTGAGGCGGCGTCGACCCTGAGTCGAAGCCCGGGACCACCGGGAGCACGTGCTCGGCGATGTCGAGCAGGACCGTCCGGTCGGGGTACCCGCCGTGGTTGCGCCACACCACCAGTTCGTAGGAGCCGCCGCGGTCCTTCGGGTCGAGCGCCACGGTCAGCGCCTCCGCGGGCACGCCCTGGGTGCTCTTCGCGTCCTTGCCGTCCAGGCGGAAGCTCATTCCTATGGTCTGCGACGAGTAGAACACCGCGTTGCGCCGCAGCACCTTCTGCGCGTGCGCGTCGGCGCCCAGCAGCTTCTCCCAGCCCGCCACCGGCCGCTTGTCGTACGTCGCCGAGATCGTCACCGTGTACGTGTCGAACTCGATCCGCGCCGCCCGGTACGGGGTCTTGCCCCGGTCCAGCCTGAGCGACCCGTCACCGCTGCCGCTCGCGCTCCGGGGCAGCTCACCGGGCGTCCCGAGCCAGTCCGCCAGCTCGGGCTGGTTGAGCGCCTTGCACAACTGCGCCCCGGACACCCGCCCGGCGGCCTTGTCCCCCTTGGTCGCCGCCCCGCCCGAACACGCGCCGGGCTTCTCGGCAGCACGCGCCCCACCGTCCGCCAGCTGGTTCTGCGCCCAGAACCCGACCCCGACCGCCCCCACCACCGCGAAGGCCGCGATGGCCTGCCCCCACGCGTTCATCGGCTTCTCTGTCATGTCCCCACCCCATTGATCAATCGCAGGGGGACATTAGCGCCCCGCCACGACGGCGGGACAGCAAAAAACGAGGGCGGCACCCCCGAAGGGATACCGCCCTCGCCTAAGGACAGGCTGAACCGTCAGGCTCAGAAGTCCATGTCACCGCCCGGCATGCCGCCACCGGCCGGCGCGGCGCCGGCCTTCTCCGGCTTGTCGGCGATGACGGCCTCGGTGGTGAGGAACAGCGCGGCGATCGACGCGGCGTTCTGCAGCGCGGAGCGCGTCACCTTGGCCGGGTCGAGGATGCCCTCGGCGATCATGTCGACGTACTCGCCCGTGGCGGCGTTCAGACCGTGGCCGACGGCCAGGTTCCGAACCTTCTCCACGACGACGCCACCCTCGAGACCACCGTTGACGGCGATCTGCTTGAGCGGGGCCTCGAGCGCGAGCTTCACGGCGTTGGCGCCGGTCGCCTCGTCACCCTCGAGCTCCAGCTTCTCGAACACCGCGGAGGCCTGGAGGAGGGCCACGCCACCACCGGCGACGATGCCCTCTTCGACGGCCGCCTTCGCGTTGCGAACGGCGTCCTCGATGCGGTGCTTGCGCTCCTTGAGCTCGACCTCGGTCGCGGCACCGGCCTTGATGACCGCAACACCGCCGGCCAGCTTGGCCAGGCGCTCCTGCAGCTTCTCGCGGTCGTAGTCGCTGTCCGAGTTCTCGATCTCGGCGCGGATCTGGTTGACGCGACCCTGGACCTGGTCGCTCTCACCGGAGCCGTCGACGATCGTCGTCTCGTCCTTGGTGATGACGACCTTGCGGGCGCGGCCGAGCAGGTCGAGACCGGCGTTCTCCAGCTTGAGGCCGACCTCCTCGGAGATGACGGTGCCACCGGTGAGGATGGCGATGTCGCCGAGCATGGCCTTGCGGCGGTCACCGAAGCCCGGGGCCTTGACGGCGACCGACTTGAAGGTGCCACGGATCTTGTTGACGACCAGGGTCGACAGGGCCTCGCCCTCGACGTCCTCGGCGATGATCAGCAGCGGCTTGCCGGACTGCATGACCTTCTCGAGCAGCGGAAGGAGGTCCTTCACGTTGCCGATCTTCGAGTTGACGATGAGGATGTACGGGTCCTCGAGCGAGGCCTCCATACGCTCCATGTCGGTGGCGAAGTACGCCGAGATGTAGCCCTTGTCGAAGCGCATGCCCTCGGTGAGCTCGAGCTCCAGACCGAAGGTCTGCGACTCCTCGACGGTGATGACGCCTTCCTTGCCGACCTTGTCCATCGCCTCGGCGATGAGCTCGCCGATCTGGGTGTCGGCGGCGGAGATGGAGGCCGTCGAAGCGATCTGCTCCTTGGTCTCGACCTCCTTGGCCTGCTCGAGCAGGGCACCGGAGACGGCCTCGACGGCCTTCTCGATACCGCGCTTGAGGGCCATGGGGTTGGCACCGGCGGCCACGTTGCGCAGACCCTCGCGCACCAGGGCCTGGGCCAGGACGGTCGCGGTCGTCGTGCCGTCACCGGCGACGTCGTCCGTCTTCTTCGCGACCTCCTTGACCAGCTCGGCGCCGATCTTCTCGTACGGGTCCTCGAGCTCGATCTCCTTGGCGATGGACACACCATCGTTGGTGATCGTGGGGGCGCCCCACTTCTTCTCGAGGACGACGTTGCGACCCTTGGGGCCCAGGGTCACCTTGACGGCGTCGGCGAGCTGGTTCATGCCGCGCTCGAGGCCGCGCCGTGCCTCCTCGTCGAACGCGATGATCTTGGCCATGTGAAGTGGTCCTCCCGGACGGGGTGGAAACGCAAACGGACCGTGCTGGTGCCCGCGACGGACGGCCCTTGAGCCTTGTGGTTCCTTGCCCCACCCGGCTCCCGGACCTCACCGACCCGATCCAAGTTCTGTCACTCTCACTCGGAGAGTGCTAAGCCCAATGATTAGCACTCGCCCCCTGCGAGTGCAAGCGGCTATCACAGATCGGGCGGGGGCGCGCGCAGCACGAAGGGCCCGCCTCCGGCGAACCGGGGGACGGGCCCTTCATGGACGTACGAAGCGCTTGTGTGCTGCAGTCGGTCGCGCGCTCAGCCGGCGGCCAGGCGGACCATGTCGGCCTGCGGCCCCTTCTGGCCCTGCGAGATCTCGAATTCCACTCGCTGACCCTCTTCGAGGGTGCGGTAGCCGTCCATCTGAATCGCGCTGTAGTGGACGAAAACATCCGCACCACCGTCGACCGCGATGAAGCCGTACCCCTTCTCCGCGTTGAACCACTTGACGGTGCCCTGAGCCATGCCTAACTCCCCTATTACTGGCCCTTGCGCGAGTCCGCACTTCGCGGACCCGGGTCAGACCTCACGCCCCAAAGGGTTTGGGGGTGTGCGCCGGAACGCGTCGACCGCGGCTGAATGTATCTGCCCAACTGCCGTCTGCAACAGGTCAGTCGGACGAGAATTCTGGGCACGCGTGATCGCGGAAAACGGGCCAACTGCGCGGATCTCAGGGCAAGTCGGGCCACACAAAAGCCATAAAAGGCCTGAATGGGCGGCACACATTGGCTGCTTCTTGTCGCGCTTCGGGCGTGAACTCATATGCGCCCGTCATGCACCACGTTCGGAATCGAACCAGCTTCCCCAACTGTACCGCGCTCAACCATGCAGAATTGCCCCCTCCGCTTTCCTCGCGGAGGGGGCAATTCGGGTAACTCTCGGTGTCAGCCGCCGGCGACGGCCGGAATGATCGAGATGCCGGCGCCGTCGGGCGTGGCGGTCTCCAGGCCCTGCTCGAAGCGGACGTCGTCGTCGTTCACGTACACGTTGACGAAGCGGCGCAGCTTGCCCTGGTCGTCGAGGACGCGGGCGGCGATCCCGGTGTGGTTCTTCTCCAGGTCGGCGATGACATCGGCGAGCGTGGCGCCCTCGGCGCTGACCTCGGCCTGCCCGCCGGTGTAGGTGCGGAGGATGGTGGGGATGCGGACGGAAACGCTCATGCTCGGTGACTCCTGTTGCTGCTGGTGTGGGATGTCTCAGTGCGCGAGGCCGGCGTCGCGGAACGCCTCGAGGGACGGGCGGATCGTCGCCGTCGCCTGCGAGGACTCCGCGACCGCGTCGAGCGTCTTGAGGCCGTCGCCGGTGTTCAGCACGACGGTCGTCAGCGACGGGTCGATCAGCCCCGCCTCGATGAGCTTCTTGGCGACGCCGACCGTCACCCCGCCCGCCGTCTCCGCGAAGATCCCCTCGGTCTGCGCGAGCAGCTTGATCGCGTCGACGACCTGCTCGTCGTTCACGTCCTCCACGGCACCACCGGTACGGCGCGCGATGTCCAGGACGTAGGGACCGTCGGCCGGGTTGCCGATGGCGAGCGACTTGGCGATCGTGTTCGGCTTCTGCGGCCGCACCACGTCGTGGCCGCCCTTGTACGCGACCGAGACCGGGGAGCAGCCCTCGGCCTGGGCGCCGAAGAGCTTGTAGGGCTTGTCCTCGACGAGGCCGAGCGCGATCAGCTCCTTCAGACCCTTGTCGATCTTGGTGAACTGGGAGCCGGACGCGATCGGGATGACCAGCTGGTCGGGGAGCTGCCAGCCGAGCTGCTCGCAGATCTCGTACGCGAGCGTCTTGGAGCCCTCGCCGTAGTACGGGCGCAGGTTGACGTTGACGAAGCCCCAGCCCTCGCCCAGCGGGTCGCCGATGAGCTCGGAGCAGAAGCGGTTCACGTCGTCGTAGTTGCCCTCGATGGCGACGAGGTCACCGCCGTAGACACCGGCCATGACGACCTTGCCCTGCTCCAGGTCGTGCGGGATGAACACGCAGGAGCGGAAGCCGGCGCGGGCGGCGGCGGCGCCGACGGCACCCGCCAGGTTGCCGGTGGAGGAGCAGGACAGGGTGGTGAAGCCGAAGGCGCGCGCGGCCTCGATGGCCTGCGCGACGACCCGGTCCTTGAAGGAGTGGGTCGGATTGCCGGAGTCGTCCTTGACGAACAGCTTGCCCTGCTCGACACCGAGCTCACGGGCGAGGTTGTCGGCCTTGACCAGCTTGGTCCAGCCGGGGTTGATGTTCGGCTTCTCGGCGACGTCGGCCGGGACGGGCAGCAGCGGGGCGTAGCGCCAGATGTTGGCGGGTCCGGCCTCGATCTGCTTGCGGAGCGCCTCGGGGTCGCCGACGGGAAGGTCGTACGCGACTTCCAGAGGCCCGAAACACTCGACGCAGGCGAAGATCGGTCCGAGGGGGAACTGAGCGCCGCACTCGCGGCAGGAGAGCCCGGAGGCGGGACCGAGGTCGACGGAGGCGTTCGTCGAGGTGGTCGGTTCGGTCGCGACAGTCTGTGCAGCCATGAGAGGCGAGGCCCTTTCTCCTCATCTTCCTCGCGACGTACCTCGCCGCGAGACGGAATTGGCACCGTCCCCACCGTGACCTCGTCGGTCGGCGGGAGGGTTGCCGGGGCTTCAACGGGCCGTATCCCTCTGCCCCTCTGGATGAGCGGTATTCGATTGTGTGGATTGAGTTGTACGGGCTCGCCGACCCCGACATGCGATGGTCACGGACCCTGTTCAAGACTGTAACTGAAGGGGTGGACCCTTGAGATAGTCGTCCGAACCGCGAGATGGATCACATACGGGAGGGCCCTGGACGTGCTGGAAGAAGTCGAGAGCTGGCTCGGGCGGCGCTCCTGGTCCGTGTCCGACCGGCCGCTGCCCCAGCTCATCGCCGCGAAGCGGGCGTCGGGCCGGACGGTGAGCGTCGTCCTGCCCGCGCTCAACGAGGAGGAGACGGTCGGGGAGATCGTCTCCGTGATCCGGCGTGAGCTGATGACGGAGGCGGTGCCGCTGGTCGACGAGGTCGTGGTGATCGACTCCGGCTCCACGGACCGCACCTCCGAGGTCGCCGCGGCGGCCGGGGCGCGCGTCGAGCACCGGGACACGATCCTGCCGCGGATCCCGGCCCGCCCCGGAAAGGGTGAGGTGCTGTGGCGTTCCCTGCTCGTCACATCCGGTGACATCGTGTGCTTCGTCGACGCCGATCTGAGGGAGTTCTCGGCGGACTTCGTCTCCGGCATCGTCGGCCCGCTCCTCACCGACCCGGAGGTGGACTTCGTCAAGGCGATGTACGACCGCCCGCTCGGCGAGGCGGCAGGTCAGGGCGGCCGGGTCACCGAGCTGATGGCCCGCCCGGTCCTCAATCTGCACTGGCCGCAGCTGGCCGGCTTCGTCCAGCCGCTGGGCGGCGAGTACGCGGCCCGCAGAAGCCTGCTGGAGCGGCTGCCGTTCCCGGTCGGCTACGGAGTGGAGCTGGGGCTGCTGGTCGACGCGCTGCACACCGTGGGCCTGGACGCGCTGGCCCAGGTCGACGTCGGCGTCAGGAAGCACCGGCACCAGGACGGGCAGGCGCTCGGCCGGATGGCGGCGGCGATCTACCGCACGGCCCAGCTGCGGCTCGCGCGCGGGCACCTGGTGCGGCCCGTGCTCACCCAGTTCGAGCGGGGCGCGGACGGCTTCGAGCCGCGGGTGCACTCCGTGGACACCGAGGAGCGGCCCCCGATGACCGAAATCAGTGAGTATGCGGAGCGTCGCGTGGCGTAATCACCAGATAATAGGGAGCTTTCCCTACATTGCCCCTTATGTGGCTTAGACAGGTACAGGGCACCTTGGCGGCGCTTGCCGCCACAGCAGCGGCCGCCGCGACGCTCGTCGCCGCGGCCGCTCCCGCGTCCGCGGTCGTGGTCGAACCGTTCGCCCAGCGCTACGACGAAGCCGTCTACGGCGACTTCGTCACGCTCGGCAACACCGTCATGGAGTGCCCGTCGACGCCCGCCGACGACGCGGCGCGCTGCCTGGCGGCGCAGGCCGGGACGACCAGCGAGAACAACAACCAGTTCGACATGCAGTACACGAACACGAGCGGGTTCTCCGCCGGGGTCCTGAACTCCTCCACCGGCCAGGTGACGATCCCGCCCGGCGCCACCGTCGCGTACGCCCGGCTGTTCTGGGGCGGCAACGACGGCACGTACAAGCTGGGGAACAACCAGATCGCGCGCTGCGACACCGCGGGGCTCGCCACCTCGCCCACCGACAGCGGCCCCCTGGACACCCGGCCCCGGGTACGGGTCGGCGGCGGTCCCGAGTCCCAGGTCACCGTGGAGAACGCGGTGCGCACCCCGGCCGCGGTCGGCGGCCCGCACTACTACACCGCCGAGTCCGACATCACGTCCCTGTTCGCCTCGGCGCCCACCGGCAGCCCGGTACCGGTCGCGGTCGGCGACATCTGGGCGCCGACCGGCAAGGGCTGCGTCGGCGGCTGGTCGCTGACCGTCGTCTACAAGTACGACGGCCCGAACGAGCAGTACGCGCCGACCCGCCGCCACGTCTACGTCTACGGCGGCCACGTGGTGCAGCAGTCCAAGGACCCGGACACCACGATCGGCATCGACGGCTTCTACCGCGCGGGCAACAAGGACGTGCGGGCGAGCGTCACCGCGTACGAGGGCGACGCGAACGTGTCCGGTGACGCCTTCCTCGTCAACGGCACGCGGATCTCCGATCCGGACAGCGGCGCCGGCACCAACAACTTCTTCAACAGCCGCGCCGAGGGCTGCCTCGATCCGTGCGAGGGCAACAACTTCAGCATCGACGCGAAGACCGCGACGATCCCCTCGGACGTCATCCCGGAGGGCGCGACCTCCGCGAACCTGACCTTCCGCACCCGCGGCGACACCTACGTGCCGTCCGCGCTGGCGTTCTCGGTGCCGGTGCCCGACCTGGAGGTCAAGAAGTCCGCGTCGCCGAAGACGGTGAAGCCGGGCGACAAGGTGACGTACACGATCACCGCCAAGAACATCGGCGGCGTCGACTACCCGGGCGCCAGCCTCTCCGACGACCTGTCCGAGCTCCTCGACGACGCGACGTACGACAACGACGCCAAGGCGACCATCGGCAGGGTCTCGTACGACCGCCCCAGACTCTCCTGGAGCGGCACGGTGCCCGAGGGCGAGACGGCGACGCTGACCTACAGCGTCACCCTGCACGACCCGCTCAGCGGCGACGGCAAGCTGACCAACAACGTCACGGCCGACACCCCGCGCACCAACTGCGAGGCGGACTCGACCGACCCGAGCTGCGGCTTCACGCCCGTGATCGAGAAGCCGACGCCGCCGCCGGTCACACCGACCCCGGCGCTGGAGATCGTCAACCGGCCGCAGCGGCCGACCGCGCCGCCGTGCGCCACGGTCCGCGACACCATCACCATCGGCAACAAGAGCGGTGACCCGCGCAAGCGGGCCGCGGTCTCCTTCCCGGCGAAGCACATCAAGGGCACCCCGGTGGTCTCCTCCGGCACGCTCACCAAGAAGGGCGCGGACTACGTCTGGACAGGTGACGTGCCCGCCCACGGCAAGGTCGTCATCACGGCGAACCTCCGGGTGTCCTGCACCCCGGGCGCCGTCACCGTCCTGCCGGTGACCGGCGAGGTGCCGAAGACCAACTGCACGGCCCGCACCCGCGGCGGCGACGACCCGTGCACCGCGGTCGTCGTCACCGAGCGCCGGCAGGCACGCCCCACCCCGCCGCACCCGCAGCCGCACGGCCCCGAGCTGGCCGCGACCGGCTCGGACGTCCCGGTTCTCCTCTACGGCGGGCTCGCGCTGTCCCTGTGCGGGGCCGGCGCGCTGGTCCTCTCGGCGGTCAGCAGGCGCAAGGACTGACCTGATTCCGAGAGCGTTGTATACGGCCGGGCCCCCGCTGGGGCCCGGCCGTACGTTTGAGGGTTTGGGGTGCGGGCTAGTTTCGCCTTATGGCTTCCACGCATGGTGCTGCTGAGGTTCTCGTCGCGTCCAACCGCGGCCCGGTCTCGTACGTCGTCGGGGACGACGGCTCGATCGAGACGAAGCGCGGGGGCGGCGGACTGGTCTCCGCGCTCAGCGTCGTCGAGGACAAACTCTGGGTCTGCGCGGCGCTCGACGACGGCGACCGGACCGCGGTCCGCCAAGGGGTCGCCGAGCCCGGCGTGCGGATGCTCGACATCGATGCCGGGGTGCACGCGGACGCCTACAACGGCATCGCGAACTCGGTGCTGTGGTTCGTGCACCACATGCTCTACCAGACGCCCCTGGAGCCGTCGTTCGGCCCGGAGTTCCGCCGCCAGTGGGCGTCGTACGAGGCGTACAACCGGGCGTTCGCCGAGGCGCTGGCCGAGGAGGCCGCGCCGGGCGCCACCGTGATCGTCCAGGACTACCACCTGGCGCTGGTCCCCGGCATGCTCCGCGAACTCCGCGAGGACCTGCGCATCGGGCACTTCTCGCACACGCCGTGGGCGCCCGTCGACTACTTCCGGATGCTGCCCGACGACATCGCCGAGCAACTGCTGCGCGGGATGCTCGGCGCGGACCGGCTGGCCTTCCTGACCCGCCGCTGGGCGGACGCGTTCACCGAGTGCTGTACGCGGATCATCGGGGGCACGACGGGAACGCGGGTCGGGGTGCACGGGCTCGGCGCAGACGCCGACTTCCTGCGCGAGCGGTCGCACCGGGCGGACGTCGAGGAGCGGCTCGCCGCCCTGCGCGAGCAGATCGGCCCCGGCCGCAAGGCCGTGGTCCGGGTGGACCGCACCGAACTCTCCAAGAACATCGTGCGCGGCCTGCACGCCTACGAGCTGTTCCTCGACCTGCATCCCGAGTGGCGGGAGAAGGTGGTCCACGTCGCGTTCGCCTACCCCTCGCGGCAGGACCTGGCCGTGTACCGCGACTACACCGCGGAGGTCTCGCGGGTCGCGGAGGCCGTGAACGCGCGCTTCGGCACCGAGGGGTGGACCCCGGTCGTCCTCCACGTGAAGGACGACTTCGCGCGCTCCCTCGCCGCGTACCGTCTCGCCGACGTGGCGCTGGTCAACCCGATCCGGGACGGCATGAACCTCGTCGCGAAGGAGGTGCCGGTGGTCTCCGACGACGGGTGTGTGCTGGTGCTGTCGCGGGAGGCGGGGGCGTTCGAGGAGCTGGGTGAGGACGCGCTGGTGGTGAACCCGTACGACGTGTCCGGGACGGCTGCGGCGCTGGCCGACGCGTTGGCCATGCCGGCCGATGAGCGGGCCGAACGCACCAAGCGCCTCGCCGCGGCGTCCACTGCGTTGCCGCCGGGTGCCTGGTTCCTGGACCAGTTGCGGGCTCTCGGCGACTGATGTCCGTCTGCGGCCCGGTGGGGGCTGGTCGCGCAGTTCCCCGCGCCCCTGAAAGCGAGCTTCGCTCGCCTCAGGGGCGCGGGGAACTGCGCGAGACGCGGCCACCGGGCGGAGGACGAATGGCTATCCGGCGGTCACGGTGCGGGCCAGGTCGGACAGGAAGGTGACCACCTGCGCGGGGCCCGGGAGGGTCAGGTCGGCCCGGGTGGAGAGGTCCGGGACCTCGGTGCCGCTGCACAGGAGGACGCCGGGGAGACCGTCCGACCGGAGCTTTTCGACGGCGGCGAAGGCAGGGAGGTCCCCGAGATCGTCCCCGGCGTAGAGCACCGACTCGGCACCCACCTCACGGACGTACTCCGTGAGCGCCACCCCCTTGTCGACCCCGGGCGGCCGCAGCTCCAGCACGAGCCGCCCGGGCTCGACCACCAGACCGTGCCGGGCGGCAAGATCCCCCAAAGGCCCCCGCAGCGCCTCGAACGCCCCCTGCGGATCGGCGGCCCGCCGGGTGTGCACGGCGACGGCCCGCCCCTTCTCCTCCACGTACGTGTCGTGCCACCACCCCAGCTCGGCCAGCACCCCGGGCAGCTCGGAACGGACCGAGGCCACCCCGGGATGCGGAGCGGGCGCGTGCACGGTGCCGGTGACGGCGTCCCAGCGCTCGGCGCCGTAGTGCCCGAGCACGACGAGGTGCCCGAGCCCGGCCACCCCCGCGAAGTCCCCGAGCCGGACGGCCACCCCGGCGGGCCGCCCGGTGATGACGGCGACCGAGGCGACCCGGGGCGCGAGCGCGGCGAGCGCCGCCACGGCATCGGGGTGCGCCCGGGCCTGCTCGGGATCGGGCACGATCGGGGCGAGCGTCCCGTCGAAGTCGAGGGCGATCACGGCCCGGGAGGGCCGGGCGACTATCGCGGCGAGTCCGTCACGCCCGGCGGCGGTCCTGATGGCGTCCATGAGGCGACCTTAGCCATCCTCACCGCTCTTGGCGCTTGGCCTCACGAACCCTGCGCAGCCGGTTCACGGTGACCGGGGCGGCCGCCAGGGCGCGGGGGTCGTCGAGCAGGGCGTTCAGGAGCTGGAAGTAGCGCACGGGCGCCATGTCCAGCTCCTCGCGGACGGCCCGCTCCTTGGCCCCGGGTGAGGTGAAGGAGCGTCCTTCGAACGCGAGCACGGCCAGTTCGCGGTCGTCGAGGGAGGGCTGTGCGTCCATGCCCGTCACGCTACTCGGCGGACTCGGCCGCCGCCGCCTCGCTCTGGAGCCGGCCGAGCACGGCGGACGGGCTGCCGTGCGGGGAGACGGCGGAGCCGATCTCCTGCTTGATGCCCTCGCTGACGCTCGCCCAGGACGTGTTTCCGACGGGGTACAGCTCGGAGTCGCCCAGGCTCTTGAGGAACGGCCAGAGCTTCTTGTCCTGGCCGGCCGACGCCATGGTGTTCGAGGCGCTGCTGGTGACCGGCAGCAGGTCGTACTCGCGGGAGAAGTCGAGGACGTTCTGCTCGCTGTAGACGTAGTTCAGGAAGTCGCCGGTCTCCTTGGCGTGGCCGTTCTGCTTGAACGCCATCATCCAGTCGGCGACGCCCATCGTGGACTTGGCCGGACCGTTCGGGCCGGGCAGCTGCACGGTGCCGTAGTCGATGCCCTTGGCGGCGGCCATCTGCATCAGCGTCGGGTGGCCGTTGAGCATGCCGACCTCGCCCTTGGCGAAGGCCGCGAAGGCGTCGGCGCGATTGAGCTTCGCGGGCGCGGTCGAGCCGGTCAGCCCCTTGTCGACGAGGTCGTCCTTGAGCCAGTCGAACGTCTCGATGTTCTGCTGGGAGTCGAGGGTGTAGGAGCCGACGTCGTCGGTGTAGCCGTCGCCGCCGCTCAGCATCCAGATCATGGTCTCGGCCTGCGCCTCCTCCCGGCCCAGCGGCAGCGCGTAGGGGATCTTCACCCCCTTCGCCTTGAGCGCGCTCGCGTCGGCGGCCAGCTCGGCCCAGGTGGTGGGCGGGGTGAGACCGGCGTCCCTGAAGAGCTTCTTGTTGTAGAAGAGCAGGCGCGTGGAGGCGGCGAACGGCATGCCGTACTGCACGTTGTTGACCTCGCCCGCGTTGGACAACTGGGGCAGGAAGTCGGCCTGGGTCGGCACGTTGAGCAGGTTGCCGACCGGGTAGAGCTTCCCGGCCGCCGCGTAGTCGGCGTACGCGCCGATCTGCGCCATGTCGGGGGCGTGGCCGGAGTCGACCAGCTTCTTGACCTTGGCGTCGACGACCTTCCAGTTGTAGACGTCGACCTCGACCTCGACGCCCGGATGGTCCTTCTCGTACGCGCCGGCCAGCTCGTCCCAGTACTTCTGCGAGCTGTTGGCCGCGGAGTCGCCGTAGTCGGCGGCGACCAGCTTGAGGGTGACGTCGTCCGATCCGCTGCCCCCACAGGCGGTGAGCGTGCCCGCCATGCCCAGTGCGGCCGCAGCCGCGATCAGACCGGTGATGTGCCGCTGCACCGTGTGTCCCACCCTCGCACTCGGGAATCCGCTAGTCGGACACCAGGTCTACACCACTCAGATCTCGTATCGGCAACAAGGCCGTTCAGGGGGGCCAGAAGGGTTCAGGGTCACAAGATCCCTGCAAGTGGACTAGACCTGTTGCGGGTCGACGCGCGAGACTGTGCCCCGTGAGACATGTCATCGCCCTGGACGTGGGCGGCACCGGAATGAAGGCCGCCCTGGTCGGGGCGGACGGCACCCTGCTGCATCAGGCGCGCCGGGCGACGGAGCGCGAGCGGGGCGCCGACGCGGTCGTCGAGTCGATACTCGGCTTCGCCGCCGAGCTGCGGGCCTGGGGCGAGGAGCACCTCGGGGAGACGGCCGTGGCCGCCGGGGTCGCCGTCCCCGGCGTCGTCGACGAGGCAGGCGGCATCGCGCTGTTCGCCGCCAATCTCGGCTGGCGCGACGTGCCCATGCGGGCGCTGCTCAGCGAGCGGCTCGGCGCCGTCCCCGTCGCCCTCGGCCACGACGTGCGCACCGGCGGGCTCGGCGAGGGGCGGCTCGGCGCGGGCAAGGACGCCGACCGCTTCCTGTTCCTGCCGCTGGGCACCGGGATCGCCGGCGCCATCGGCATCGACGGACGGATCGAGCCCGGCGCGCACGGCTCGGCGGGCGAGATCGGCCATGTGGTCGTGCGGCCCGGCGGGATCGACTGCGGCTGCGGCCAGCGCGGCTGCCTGGAGCGGTACGCGTCCGCGAGCGCCGTCACCCTCGCCTGGCAGGACGCCTGCGGCGACACCACGGCGACCGCCGCGGACTGCGCCAAGGCCGTCGACGCCGGGGACCCCCGGGCCGTCCGGGTCTGGCAGGACGCGGTCGACGCGCTCGCCGACGGGCTGGTCATGGCGCTCACTCTGCTGGACCCGCGCACCCTGATCATCGGTGGCGGTCTGGCCGAGGCCGGGGAAACCTTGTTCACACCCCTGCGGGCGGCCGTCGCCGAGCGCGTGACGTTCCAGTCGCTGCCCACCATCGTCCCGGCCGTCCTCGGGGACAGCGCCGGGTGCCTGGGCGCGGGACTGCTCGCCTGGGACCTGCTCGACCACACCGCACCACTGGATCCTCGGAGGTAACCGCCTGATGGCCACAGCAAAGGTGCTCGCCGGTGCCCGGGTGGTACTGCCCACCGGGACCGTCACCGACGGCCGCGTCATCGTCGAAGGTCCGCGCATCGCCGGGAGCGCTCCCGCGGACGCGGAGACCGTCGACCTCACCGGCCACTGGGTGGTGCCCGGCTTCGTCGACATGCACAACCACGGCGGTGGCGGCGCGTCCTTCACCTCCGGCACGGTCGACGAGATCCTCAAGGGCATCCACACCCACCGTCAGCACGGCACCACGACGATCGTGCCGTCCTTCGTCACCGGCGACATGGACTTCCTCGTCCAGCGCGCGGGCCTGCTCTCCGAACTCGCCGAGCAGGGCGAGATCGCGGGCATCCACTTCGAGGGCCCGTTCATCTCGCCGTGCCGCAAGGGCGCCCACGACGAGACGCTGCTGCGCGACCCCGACCCGGCCGACGTGCGCAAGCTGATCGACGCCGCGCGCGGCCACGCCAAGATGGTCACGCTCGCCACCGAACTGCCCGGCGGCATCGACTCCGTACGGCTGCTCGCCGAGCACGGGGTGATCGCCGCGATCGGTCACACCGACGCCACGTACGAGCAGACGGTGGAGGCCATCGACGCGGGCGCCACGGTCGCCACCCACCTGTTCAACGCGATGCCGCAGCTGGGCCACCGCGCCCCCGGCCCGATCGCCGCCCTCCTGGAGGACGAGCGCATCACGGTCGAGCTGATCAACGACGGCACCCACCTGCACCCGGCCTCCCTCGAACTCGCCTTCCACCACAAGGGCGCCGACCGGGTCGCGTTCATCACGGACGCGATGGACGCCGCCGGGTTCGGCGACGGCCGCTACATGCTCGGCCCGATGGAGGTCGAGGTGAAGGACTCCGTGGCGCGCCTGGTGCAGGGCGGCTCCATCGCGGGCTCGACGCTCACCCTGGACCGCGCGTTCAAGCGGTCCGTCACCGTCGACCGGCTGCCGGTCGACGACGTCGTACGGGCCATTTCCGCCAACCCCGCCCGGCTGCTCGGCGTGTACGACACGGTCGGTTCGCTGGAGCCCGGCAAGGACGCCGATCTCGTGGTCCTGGACGAGGAGTTCGAGGTCAAGGGCGTGATGCGCAAGGGCGAGTGGCTGGTCGCGCCGTAACTCACCGTGCGATCAAGGCGGTTGGCCCGAGGTCTGGGCCAACCGCCTTGACTTTGGCATGATCGACCCCCGTTACTGAAAGTACGTACGCACACAGCCGTATCGGGGGGTGGTGAGGTCCTGTGATCCTCACGGTCACACTGAACACCGCACTCGACATCACCTACCGGGTGCGCTCCCTGCGCCCGCACGCCTCGCACCGGGTCACCGAGGTCACCGAACGCCCGGGCGGCAAGGGGCTGAACGTCGCGCGGGTGCTCGCCGCACTCGGCCACGAGGTGACCGTCACGGGCTTCGTGGGCGGCGCGACGGGACACGCCCTCCAGGAACAACTCCTGGGCGCCGAGCGGATTTCCGACGCCCTGGTGCCCGTGCACGGTTCGACCCGTCGCACGGTCGCCGTGGTGGACACCTCGACGGGCGACACGACCCAGCTGAACGAACCGGGCCCGTCGATCGCCCCCGCCGAGTGGGCGGCCTTCCAGGAGGCGTACGAGGATCTGCTCGGCTCCGCCTCGGCGGTGGCCCTGTGCGGCAGCCTGCCGCCCGGCGTCCCGGTGGGTGCCTACGGGACGCTGATCCGGACCGCGCGGTCCGCCTCGGTCCCCGTCCTCCTGGACACCAGCGGCGAACCGCTGCGCCGGGGCATCGCCGCCCGCCCCGACATCGTCAAGCCGAACGCGGACGAGCTGGCCGAACTCACCGGCTCCCACGAGCCGTTGCAGGCCATGAAGGACACCCGCAGACGCGGCGCCCACGCCGTCGTCGCCTCCCTGGGCGCCGAGGGCCTGTGCGCCCTCACCCCGGACGGCGCCTGGCGCGCCCCGGCCCCGGACCGCCTGTCCGGCAACCCGACGGGCGCGGGCGACTCGGCGGTGGCGGGCCTCCTGTCGGCCCAGGCCGAGAAGCTCCCGTGGCCCGACCGGCTGGCCCGCGCGGTGGCGCTGTCGGCGGCGACGGTGGTGTCCCCGGTGGCCGGCGAGTTCGACCGGAAGACGTACGACGACCTGGTCACCCGGGTGACGGTGTCGGAGCGGGCGGGGGCGGCCTGAGGGCCGCCCGTCACGTCAGCCGTTCTTGCCGGTCAGCCAGAACTGGTCGAAGTTCGCGTCGCACTTGTTGCCGTCCTGGCAGGACACCGTGATCGCGTTCGTCCCCTTGGTGAGCTGGACGGACGCCCAGGTGTTCGTCCAGCCGTGCTCCCAGTCGCCCTCCTTCGCGTGGGCGAAGTTGTTCATGTTCAGGGGGCGGGACTGCTTCTTGCCGTTGACGTCGATCGTGGCGTCCTGGGCCTTGCCGGGCACGCCGTAGTTCACGTAGAGGCGGTACTCGCCGTCGTCCGGGATGTTGTTGACGGTCCAGGTGATCGAGGCGCCCACCTTGTTGAAGCCCGCGACGTACTGGCCGCCGTCGGCCTTCGCGCCCTGCACGTCCGACGCGACGGCGGTGCCGCCGCCCAAGGTGACGGACTTCGCGTCGGTCTTCGGCAGGTCGGCCGCGGCCTCGGAGGCCGAGGCGGACGGCGACGCGGACTCGCTGGGCTGCACCGACTGGGAGTCGCCGGAGGGCTTGCCGCCCGCGTCGGCGTTCTTGTCGTCGTCCGAGCTGTTGCTCATCATGGCGACGCTGATGCCGATGACCACGGCGGCCACCACGGCGACCGCGCCGATCAGCAGCGCCTTGGTGTTGGGGCCGCGGCCGCCGCCACCGCGCGAGGAGCGCGGCTGCCCCGGCTGCGTGGGGGCGCCGCCGCCGGGCATCGTCTCCGGTGCCTGGTAGTGCGCGTTCGGCTGGTGGTACGCCTGGGTGGGCTGAGTCTGCTGCGGCGGCACCTGCTGCTGACCGTACTGACGCTCACCGACCGTGCGGACCTGATGGAAGGAGCGGGAGTTCGGGTAGCCGTAGCCACCGCCTCCGCCGTTCGGCGGGGTCGCCCCGGCCGCCTGTCCGTCGGCGTACAGATAGCCGAACGGATCCTCGTCCTCAGGCGTGGTGCTCCCGCCGTTGTTGCCGGGCGCCATCCCTGATCACTCCCTACGCGTTTGCTTACCCGGGCGAGCGTACCCGCTGCGAGTGACCCCAAGGAGTGGCCTTGACCTCACAGATACATGAGAATCCGGGCTTTGTGCCGCTCAGCCCGCTCGCCGGTGCTGCTTGGCACGTGATCTTTTCTCCACGTACATCCGCTGGTCAGCGGATTGCAGCACTTCTTCGGCGGTCATCCCGCAGTGCGCCCAGCCGATGCCGAAACTGGCCCCCACCCGGACCGCCCTGCCGTCCACCCGAATCGGCGGAATGATGGCATTGCGCAGCCTGACGGCGAGATCCTGTGCGTCCGCGCGGCCGAGTCCGTCGGCGAGCACGACGAACTCGTCACCGCCGAGCCGGGCCACCGTGTCCCCGTCGCGCACTCCGCTGGTGAGGCGGCGGGCCACCTCGATGAGGACGGCGTCGCCCGCGTTGTGCCCGAACCGGTCGTTGATCGACTTGAAGCCGTCGAGGTCGCAGAAGAGCACCGCGAGGCCCTTGGTGCCGTCGTCGGTCGTCTCGTCGCCGCCCGGCGCCGCCACGTGCACATGGTGGTCGAAGCCCTCGTAGAGGCCGCCCGCGGCGTGCCCGGTTCGGTGCAGGGCGGCCGGGCCGTAGTCGAAGTCGTGCCCGATGGGGTCGCCGTAGGCCGCGTCGAGGGAGTCGACGGCGCTGGGCAGCTGCTCCTGGGGGCGGCGGCACAGCCGGGCCGAGAGCCGGGAGCGCAGCTCCGCCGAGTTCGGCAGGCCGGTCAGGGAGTCGTGCGAGGCGCGGTGGGCGAGGTGCAGCTCGCGGCGCTTGCGCTCCTCGATGTCCTCGACGTGGGTGAGCAGGAAGCGCGGCCCGTCGGCGGCGTCGGCCACCACCGAGTTGCGCAGGCTGACCCAGACGTACGTGCCGTCGCGCCGCCCGAGCCGCAGCTCGGCCCGGCCGCCCTCGGCGGAGGTGCGCAGCAGGGTGCCGATGTCCTCGGGGTGCACGAGGTCGGAGAAGGAGTAGCGGCGCATCGCGGAGGCGGGCCGCCCGAGGAGCCGGCACAGCGCGTCGTTGGTCCGCAGGATCCGGCCGCGGTCGTCGCCGCCCAGCTCGGCGATGGCCATGCCGGAGGGCGCGTACTCGAAGGCCTGCCGGAAGCTCTCCTCGCTGGCGCGCAGGGCCTGCTGCTCGCGCTCCAGGCGGACCAGGGCGCGCTGCATGTTGGCCCGCAGCCGGGCGTTGCTGATGGCGATGGCGGCCTGGAAGGCGTACATCTGCAGGGCCTCGCGGCCCCAGGCGCCGGGTATCCGGCCGTTGCGCGGGCGGTCCACCGATATGACGCCGATGAGTTCGCCGCCGGCCGCGCCGGTCGCGAACATCGGGGCGAAGAGGCGGTCGGAGGGGTGCCACTCGTCCTCGAAGCGGGGCGGCGGGCCGTCGGTGAACCACTGCGGCACGTCGTCCTCGTCGAGTATCCAGCCCTCGGTGTGCGGTATGAAGCAGAGCTCGCCCCAGCGCTCGCCCATCGTGAGCCGGCGGTCCCAGGCGGCGCGGGAGCCGACCCGGCCGGTGATGAGGGCCTCGGCGGCGGAGTTGCCGGAGAAGGCGGCGACGACGAGATCGCCGTCGGGGCGTACGAGGTTGACGCACGCCAGCTCGTAACCCAGCCCGTTCACGACCCCGTCGGCGACGGTCTGCAGGGTGTCGGCGAGGCTGCGGGCGGCGTTCATGTCCGCCATCACGTGGTGCAGCTGCCGCAGGGTCGCAAGACGGACGTAGGGCTCCGACTCGGTCTCCATGCTCAGCTCTCCCCGAGACCTCGACAGCACTCCAGTACTCTGATCGGCTCTTTCCCCGCGCACGTGCATGAGCACGTTCATCTCGCAGTGTCGACCGCCACTGAATCACAGCGCGCTGCCCACTCGGTACACAGGGTCAACAAAAAAGGGCTCCTGTGACTCAAGTCACAGCAAAACATGAAGGATTGGGGAGCATACCCAGGCGCAATCTGTGCGTTTCCTGAACGGCCGCATCACATGAAGGTACGCCGAAGGACCTAGGCCTCCTCTCGGCCCTCGGCCCGATGTGGGGCACCGTACCCGCCGGTTAGCGTCGTAGTCGTGTTGAAGACTCCCCCTGCCACCGCCGTCACCCCAGCACCACGCTCCCCCGGGCATGCTGAGGGGGTGAGCAACGACCAGTTCCGCGCCGCCCTGTCCCGTCTCGCCGCGGGTGTCGTTCTGCTGACCGCGCGCGAGCCCTCCCTCGATCCCGGCGACGCCGGGGCGCCTCCGGGCGAGGACGCGGGCATGACGGCCACGGCCTTCATGTCGGTGTCCTTGGATCCGCCGCTGGTGATGGTCTCCCTGCGCAACGGCTCCCGCATGGACGATCTGCTGGAGGAGCAGCCGCTGTGGGCGGTGTCACTGCTCTCGGAGTCGCAGAGCCACATCGCGGGGCGGTTCGCGATGAAGGGCCGCATCAGCGACCGGCTGCTGTTCGAGGACATTCCGTACGTACGCGGCGAGCACACGGACGCTCCGCTGGTCGGCGGGGCGCTGGCGACCCTGGAATGCCGCACGGAGCAGCGGGTCGTCGCGGGTGACCACACCATGTACATCGGCCGCGTCCTGAGCGCCGCCCTGCCCAGCGCCGACGGCGGCCCGCTGATGTATTTCCGGGGGCGGTACCGGGGCCTGGGATGACCTCGCCCTTGGCCTTCGTCCGCGGCTCCGGTGGGGGCTGGTCGCGCAGTTCCCCGCGCCCCTGAGGCATGCGCTCCGCGCAGCCTCCCCTGGACGAGCGGAGCTCGTTTCAGGGGCGCGGGGCTGGACGCGGCCCCGGCGCAGGTGCTCGCCACCGTCAACGTCATGTCCTTGTTCGGCCTGCACCGCAGTCTGCACGGCGCGCTGGTAG
>NZ_JBEYYU010000086.1:0-29367 GCF_040645755.1 Streptomyces sp. NPDC046716 | reverse complement strand
TGCGGGAGACGTTCGCGATGGACTCGGTCGCGTTGTTGGAGCGGGTGAGTGACACGGAGCCGTGGACCTGTGCGGGCAGTGTGGGGCCGCGGCCGCTGGGTCGCCCCGAGGACGCCGACGTCGACATGCCCGTCGGCGACCACACCGCACTCGTGCTCCACGGCCGCGTTCTGCCCGCGGAGGACCGGCGGGTGCTCGCCGCGTTCGCCGCGCAGGCGGTGGTCGTCGTCGACCGGGACCGCCTCAAGTCCGAGGCGATCCAGGCCCGTTCCCTGGTCGAGGGCAACCGGATGCGCACGGCGTTGCTCGCCGCCGTCTCGCACGATCTGCGCACCCCGCTGTCCGGCATCAAGGCATCGGTGTCGTCGCTGCGCGCGGACGACGTCGAGTGGTCCGAGCGCGACCGGGCCGAACTCCTGGAAGCCATCGAGGAGGGCGCGGACCGGCTCGATCATCTGGTGGGGAACCTGCTGGACATGTCGCGGCTCCAGACGGGCACGGTCGCTCCGCTGATCCGGGAGATCGACCTGGACGAGGTGGTGCCCCTGGCGCTCGTCGGCGTACCGGACCCGGAGCTGAGCGTCGATCTCGATGTTCCCGAGAGCCTGCCGATGGTGAGCGTCGACAAGGGACTGCTGGAGCGGGCGGTGGCGAACATCGTCGAGAACGCGGTGAAGTACAGCCCGCCCGACGAACCGGTGCTGGTCGCGGCGAGCACGCTGGGGGAGCGGGTGGAGCTGCGGGTCGTCGACCGGGGTCCGGGTGTCCCGGACGAGGCGAAGGACCGTATCTTCGCCCCCTTCCAGCGGTACGGGGACGCTCCCCGGGGTGCGGGGGTGGGACTCGGGCTCGCGGTGGCGCGGGGTTTCGTGGAGGCGATGGGCGGCACGCTCACCGCCGAGGACACCCCGGGCGGCGGCCTCACCATGGTCCTCACCCTGCGCGCGGCGGGGCAGACCCCTTGAGTCCGGTCCCCTGGGCGAGCGCGGCTCGCCTCAGGGGCGCGGGGAACTGAGCGAGCAACCACGACGAACCGGTCTGGCACGCCGACCTGCGGCGTTGTCGTCGGTTGCCAACGCTCCGCGTTGACGCCCTCCTCCGCCTTGCATCTCGACGCACCAGACCCCGCTCACCAGCACAGGAATGCGCGGGCCGCCCGGCTGCGACCTGATCCGCCGGACAGGCCCTAGGCCGCACCCCCCGACGACGGCAGCAACCCCCGCTCCATCGCCACGACCACGGCCCGCGTCCGGTCACTCACATCCAGCTTCGCGAACACCCGCAGCAGATGCGTCTTCACCGTCGCCTCGCCGATCACCAGCCGCCGCCCGATGTCCGCGTTGGACAGTCCGTCCGCCACGGCCCTGAGCACATCGACCTCGCGCGAGGTCAGCGCCGCCTGCGTCGGGCGGCGCATCTTCGCGACGAGCTTCTGCGCGACCCGCGGAGCGAGCACGGTCTCCCCGCGCGCCGCGGAGCGGATCGCGTCGACGAGCTGTTCCCGCGAGGTGTCCTTGAGGAGATAGCCGATCGCGCCGGCCTCCACCGCGTGCTCGATCTCGGCGTCCGTGTCGTACGTCGTCAGGATCAGCACCCGGGTCGCGGTCGGCCCCGCGACGATCCGCCGGGTCGCCGCGACCCCGTCGAGGACCGGCATCCGCAGATCCAGCAGGGCCACGTCCGGGGCGAGCCGCTCGACCAGCTCGACGCCCTCCCGGCCGTCGCCCGCCTCGCCGACCACCTCGATGCCGGGCTCGGGCATGAGCAGCGCGACGACGCCCGCCCGCATCACGGTGTGGTCGTCGACCACGACGACGCGCAGCGCCGCGTCCCGGTCGTCGCGCTGGTCCTGGCCGTTCATGCGGGCTCCTCGACGTCGTGGGTGAGTGGCAGGAAGGCGAGTATCCGGGTGCCGTCCCCGAGAGAACTGGTGACGGTCAGCTCACCGCCCAGCTCGGCGAGCCGCTTGCGCATCCCGTCGAGCCCGAAACCGTGCGCCGCGCCGACGTCGAAGCCCTGCCCGTCGTCGGTGATCTCCAGCTCGATCCCGTACGGGCCGGGGGAGAGCACCACCACGACCGTCGACGCGCCGGCGTGCTTGCGGACGTTCGCCAGGGACTCCTGGGTGCAGCGCAGCAGGGCGATCCTGGTCTGCTGGTCGCAGTCCAGGCCGTCCGGCAGCTCGGCCTCCACGGCGAGGCCGGTGTCCTCGGTGAACCGGTCCAGGGTGCGGCGCAGCGCCCCGGCCACCGACCCGCGCACCGCTCCGTCCGGCGGCGTCGAGCCGACCAGCGCCCGCGCCTCCGCCAGATTCTCGCGGGCCGTCTGCTCGATCGACGTCAACTGCTGCCCGGTGCGGACGGGTTGGCTCTCGATTCCGGCCCGCGCCGCCTCCGCGAGCACGATGATCGAGGCGAAGCCCTGCGCGAGCGTGTCATGGATCTCGCGGGCCATCCGCTCCCGCTCCGCCGCCGCGCCCTCCCGGCGCAGCGCCTCGGACAACTCCTCCTGCGTGTGGGCGAGTTCCGCGCGCAGCCGGGCCCGCTCGTCGCGCACCTCGAGCGCGCGCGGAGTCAGGGTCGCGATCAGTACGCCCGCCGCGTACACCCCCGCGGTGGAGATGCCGTTGCGGACCAGGGCCTCCCCGCCCCAGCCCTCCCGCAGCACCCCGCCCACCGTGATGGCGACGCCTCCCAGGGCGCTGCTGACCAGCGCGCCCCGCCGGCTGTCCGCGTACACCACGAACTGGGCGAGAGCCACGGTGTACAGCACGCCGAACCCGTCCCGCAGATACGCGAGAACGCCCAGGGAGACGATCAGCAGGCCCAGATAGACGTACCCGTCCACCGGCTTCCCGCGCCCCCGGCGGTGGACCGCGGCGCCCGCGCAGCCGAGCGCGACCAGCAGCGCGAGCGACCCGTACCGTGCCGCCGCCGGAGCGTCACCGAGGACGGTGAGCAGAGCCAGCAGTCCGATGATCGCCCAGGAGAACAGGTCCCAGGAGTGCAGGAACCAGATCCAGAACGGATCGCCGCGCCGCGGTCGTTGCAACATCGCGTCAGCCTACGTTCATCAGTGACCGGGTCGCCTTCGTCTCCGGCGAAGCCGTCCGCGCACCCCGCCACGGCCACCAACTCCGCTCACCGAGCAGCAGCATGAGCGCGGGCAGGATCAGCACCCGGATCACGAACGCGTCGAGGAGCACCGCCACCGCGAGGCTGAACCCGATCTGCTTCATCTCGATGAAGTGCAGGGACACGAAGCTCGCGAACACGGTCACCATCACGAACGCGGCGCTGGTCACCACCCCCGCCGAACTCCCCACCCCGTCGAGCACCGCCTGCCGGGCCGGCACCCCGCGCCGCACGCCCTCCTTGATCCGGCTGATCACGAACACCTGGTAGTCCATGGAGAGCCCGAAGAGGATCACGAACAGGAACAGCGGCACGCGCGAACCGATCGTCCCCGTCGAGTCGAAGTCGAGCAGCCCCTCGGCCCAACTCCCCTGGAACGTCAGGGTGAGTACGCCGAGCGACGCACCCGCCGACAGCAGGTTCAGCACGACACCGACCACCCCGAGCACCACCGACCGGAACGCCCAGACGGTCATCAAGAACGTCACGAGCAGCAGCGCGCCGATGATCAGCGGCAGCTTCTGCTTCTGGTGCGCCGGATAGTCGGCATAGCGGGCCACGTCACCGGTGACGGCCGCCTCCACCCCCAACTTCCCTACGGTGTCCGGGAGATAGCGGTCCCGCAGCCGCTCCAGGGAGTCCTGCGCGGGCTGCGTGCTGACGTAGTGCGGGACGGGCAGATCGAGCGAGCTGACGCGGTGGTCGGCGGAGGTGCGCAGCGTGGACGTGCCGTTCATGCCCGGGTCGTCCTTCGCCTCGGCGGCGAGGGCGCGCAGCGCCGCCGCCACCTCGTCCGCACGGTCCGCGGACGCCCGTACGACGACCTGGTGCGCGGCCTTGACCTCGGGGAACGCCGCGTTGAGCCGGTCGAACGTGGGCATCGACTGCGTCTGCCGCGAGTGCGTCTCCCGGCCCATGTCGGTGAGTCTCATGCCGAGCAGCGGCGCGGCCAGGGCCAGCAGCGCGACCGACGCGACGGCGAGCACGGCGACGGGGCGCCGGGCGGTGAGGCGCAGCAGGGCGTTGTGCCGTACGGGCTTCGGGGCCGGCTGCGGCTTGTTCCGCCGGGCGGCGCGGCGCTCGGCCCGCGCCCCCAGCGCGGCGAGCAGCGCCGGCAGCACCGTCAGCGAACTGACCACGGCGACCAGCGTCACCACGATGGCGGCGGTGGCGATCGAGGAGAAGATCACGTCGTCGGCGAGGAACAGCGTGGCGCTGGAGACCGCGACGGCCAGACCGGACAGCACCACCGCACGCCCGGACGTCGCGGCGGCCAGCTCGACCAGCGCCTGCGGGCTCAACCACCCCTGGGCGCGGGCGCGTTCCTCCCGTTCCCGCTTCAGATAGAACAGGGTGTAGTCGACGCCCACGGCGAGCCCGATGAGCAGGATGATGTTGGTGCCGACGCCCGCGTCGGGGAAGACGTGCGAGGCCAGCATCGAAAGCCCCACCGACGCCACGATCGACGACAGCGCGAGCAGCAGCGGCACGGTCGCCATCGCCACCGACCGGAAGACGAACAGCAGGGTGAGCAGGGTGATGGGCAGCGCGATCATCTCGGTACGGGACAGGTCGCTGCCGCGCAGCTTGTCGACGCCCTGGCTGATGGACGGGCCGCCGGTCTCCTCGACCCGCAGCCCGGGGTGCGCCCTCCGCACCTCGGCCGTCTGCGCGCGCAGCGGGTCGACGTGCTTCTTGCCGTCGAGCTCGGCGCCCTTCATGGTGACGTCGACGCGCACGGCCCGGCCGTCCTTCGACCACACGGGCCCGGCCACGGACCGCACCTCGGGTAGCGCGCGCATCCGCCGGGCGACCTCCCCGGCGACGGCGGCGCCCTCGGTCCGGTCCAGGGCCGCGGATCCGGACCGGTTCTCGATCAGCACCCGCTCCACGGGCCGCTGCGCGAGCCCGCCCTCGCGGGCGATCGCCTCGGCGCGGCCCGCTTCACCGACACCGAAGTCGGCGGACGTGGCGGGATTCGACCCGGCGGCGATGCCGGCGCCGAGGCAGAGAACGACGAAGAGGAACCATCCGGCGATCGCGCGCCACGGATGTCCCGCGCTCCAACGAGCCATTCTTACGGGGTAGTTGGTCATGACGTCCATGCTGCTCGGCAGGGGTGCGCCACCGGCAGCGGCGGCCGGTTGAACCTGCCGTCCACCGACCGGTGGACCCGCCCCTCCACCGCCCGGGTCCACACCTCGGACGCCCCGGTAAATATGTGCCGTGTGCAGCTACTCTGCGTCCGATACGCGAGGAATCGGGAGGCACCATGAGCAGGACCAACGAGACGGACGCGCGGATCGTCGCCACCCTCGACGGCGCGAGCATGCGCCGCCTCACCACCGGCCAGGTCATCCTCGACGCGATCGACTGGAGCGTCCGCTCCGGCGAGCACTGGGCACTGCTCGGCCCCAACGGCGCCGGCAAGACCAGCATCCTGCGCCTGGTCGGCGCGACCACCTTCCCCACCACCGGCACCGTCGAGGTCCTCGGCCACCGGCTCGGCCGCGTCGACGTGCGGGAGCTGCGCGCCCACATCGGCCACGTCTCCACCTCCCAGCGCGTCCCCCAGGACCTCACCGGCCACACCGTCGTCCTGACCGGCCACTCCGGCACGGTGCAGCCGCTCTGGAAGACGTACGACGACGAGGTGCGCGACCGCGCCCACGAACTGCTCGCCGAACTCCAGATCAAGGACCTCGCCGACCGCCCGTACGGCGTCTGCTCCGGCGGGCAGCGCGCCCGCATCCTCATCGCCCGCGCCCTGATGGCGAACCCGTCGCTGCTGCTGCTCGACGAGCCGTTCAACGCGCTCGACCTGCCCTCCCGCGAAGACCTCATCGACACCATGCGCCGGCTGGCCGACAACCGGCCCGAGCTGGCCACGGTCACCGTCACCCACCACCTCGAGGAGCTGTCGCCCGCCATCAGCCACGCGCTGCTCCTGAAGGAGGGCCGGGTCCTCGCCCGGGGCGCCGTCGAGGACGTGCTCACCGCCGACCGGATGACCGCCTGCTTCGGCCGCCCCATCGAGGTCACCCGGCACGCGGGCCGCTGGCTGGCCCGCTCGGGCGGCCTCGCCTGAGGACCGTCGCCACCCCCGGGGTGTAGACAGCACCACCCCGGGTCCGGTGCGTACGCCCAGTGCCCCCGACGCCCGCCGTCCCTACCGTCGAAACCATCGACGACACGGCGCACGAGCGCCGGACGAGGGGATCGGCGGCCATGCGACAGACACAGGCACAGACACACGCACAGACACACGCACAGACACCCGGACAGCCACCTCATCGGGGCGAGGCGCTCCGTCTGGTGAGGGTCACCAAGACCTACGGCGCCCGGGGCGACGCGGACACCCCGGGCGGCGAGGGCACGGGGATCCGGGCCCTCGACGACATCACCCTGTCCCTCCCCGCCGGCACCTTCACGGCCGTGATGGGCCCCTCCGGGTCCGGCAAGTCCACGCTGCTGCACTGCGCCGCCGGACTCGACCGCCCCGACCAGGGTCTCGTCATCGTCGACGGCGAGGAGATGACGGACTCCGCGAAGCCGCCGCGCGGCGAGGCCGCGCTCACCCGCTTCCGCCGCACCCGCATCGGTTTCGTCTTCCAGCAGTACAACCTGCTGCCGACGCTCACCGTCGCCCAGAACACGGTCCTGCCGCTCCGGCTGGCGGGCCGGCGCGTGGACCGGGCCCGGGTCGAACGGACCCTCACCGCCGTCGGCCTCGGCGACCGGCTCGGCCACCGCCCCGACCAGCTCTCCGGCGGGCAGCGCCAGCGCGTGGCGATCGCCCGCGCCCTGGTCACCGAACCTTCGGTGATCTTCGCGGACGAGCCGACCGGCGCCCTCGACACCCGCAGCGCCCGCGACGTGCTCGCCCTGCTCCGGGACGCGGTGCGCACCCACGGCAGGACCGTCGTCATGGTGACGCACGACCCGGTCGCGGCGTCCTACGCCGACGCCGTCCAGTTCCTCGCGGACGGCCGGCTCGCCGGACACCTGACGGCGCCCACGGCCGACGCGGTCGCCGAACGCCTCGCCCACCTCGGCGACGACGCGGCAGCGGGGGTGTGAGCGATGTTCACGACACTCGGCCTCGCGGCCCGCTCCGTACGGCAGCGCCCCGGTCGCTTCCTCGCGACCCTCCTGTCCGCCTTCCTCGGCGCGGCGATCATCATGACCTTCAACGCGATGCACGACACGGCGGCGGGGAGCGGCGTCGACGGCACCAGCGCGGACACCCTCACCACCGCGGCGAGCGTCGTCGGCGGCTACGGCACCCTGCTCGTCTTCTTCGCGGTCGCCTCCACGTTGACGGTCAACGTCCGTCAACGTACGGACGAGATCAACCTGTTGCGCACCGCGGGCGCGACCCCGGGACAGATCAAGCGCATGGTCGTCGGCGAGTCCGTCGCGGTCGCCCTCGCCGGAGCCCTCCTGGCCATCGGCCCGGCCGCGCTCGGCGGCGCCGTGCTGCTCGACGTGTTCAAGGACAGCGGCCAGGTCGCCGGCTCCGTCGACTACTCCTTCGGGCCGATCGCCCTCCTGTCGGGCATCGACGTCACGCTCGCCGCCGCCGCGGGCGCCGCGTTCCTCGCCGTCCGCAGGGTCACCAGGGAGGCGGCGGGAACCCGTCGGGGCAGGCGCGGGACACGGAGGTTCCTGTCCTGGGCGGCCCTCGTCCTGGGCGCCGCCTCCGTCTGCTCCACCTTCGCGATGAAGGCCACGGACCCCGCGCTGATGGCCGCCCCCGCCTACGGCGCGATCCTCCTCTCCGTGGGCCTCGCACTCGTCTCGACCGGTCTGCTGCGCTCCGTCCTCGGCCGGGCGGAACCGCTCCTGACCGCCCTCACCGGCGCGAGCGGCTACCTGGGTGTGCGGAACATGCGCCAGCGGGCCTCCCAACTGTCCGGCGTCCTCGTCCCGTTGATCCTGTTCACCGCCATGGCCACCGCGACGCTCTACATGCAGACCGTCGAAAACGACACGATCAAGGCATCGGGATTGACCCGGTCAACAGAGGACAAGAACCTTGAGACGCTCAACCTGACCGTGGTCGGCATCATCGTCGTCTTCGCCTGCGTCATGTTGATCAACTCGCTGTACGCGGACACGGCCGCCCGGGTACGGGAGTTCGGGCAGCAGCGCCTCGCCGGCGCGACCCCCGCGCAGATTCTGGGAACCGTCGCGGTGGAGGGCGCCGTCCTGACGGTCACCGGAGTGTTCTTCGGCACACTCGCCGCACTCGCCGGAATCCTTCCGTTCACCGCCGTACGCACCGACGGGCTCCTCCCGGACCGGGGCCTCGGCATCTGGATCACGGTCGTGGCCATTGCGGGGACGGCCACCATGGTCACCGGCCTGCTCACCGCACGGCGCGGACTGCGGGTCCCGGCGGTGGACGCGGTGACCCTGGCGGCATGACCGGCAGGGACACCCGCCCGTGTCGGTGTTGGGCCAAGCGGGTGACATGACGTAAGAATTGGTCGGTGCAGACAACAGTGCGAGCCCGGACGGGGTGGGGGCAGTGAACAGCCACGACGTCACCGACGAACAATGGGAAGGGCTCGCCCAGGTCGTACCGCTGCGCAGCCGCAACGAGTGGCCGTCGGCGATCGACCATCGGGCGATGCCGGATGTGGACACCGAACCGCGCCGCCGCTTCGTGGTGCTGCGGGTGAACGTCTTCGGTGACGCCCGCGAGGTCGCCGAGACCGTCATGTCCGGCATCCCGGTCCTGCTCGACCTGAGCGGCGCCGAGTCCGAAGTCGCCAAGCGCGTCCTCGACTTCAGCAGCGGCGTCGTGCTCGGCCTCGGCTGCGGCATGCACCGCGTCGACCGCAACGTGTTCCTGCTCGCCCCGCCCGGCACCGAAGTCCAGGGCCTCGTGGCGGGCGCGGGCGCGCTGTCCTGACCGGCACCGCCCCGACCGGCACCGTCCCCATCGCGCCCCGGCTGGCAATCCCTTTCGGCATAATCGCTCGATCGTAGGAAGGTCACCGGGGACGAACGGTTCTGCGGCGCCGGTCCGCCTACGTTCACCTCATGACCGTGCTCCAGCGGGGCGCGCCCCCGTTACCCCCCGGCGCGTTCCCCGGCCGCCCGCGCGTGACCGAGCTGCGGCTCTCGGCCTTCGCCCGCCACCGCGGCGCCACCGTCCCCCTCGGCCCCTTCACCGCGCTGACCGGCCCCAGCGGCAGCGGCAAGAGCAGCGTGCTGCGGGCCCTCGACGCGCTCGCCCGGCTCGGCGGCGGCGCGCACCTCGGGGAGGTGTTCCCCGACCCGCGGGCCTACGTCCCCGAGCGGGCGCGGCCCGACGCGCAGCGCCGCCGCGGCTTCCGGATCGGCTGCACCGTCGAGGGCCCGGCCGGACCCGTCCGGCTCGACCTCGCCGTCCAGGCCGAGCCCGAACTGCGCGTCGTCGGCGAGCGGCTGACGGGCCCCGGCGTCGTCTACCTGGAGACCGCCCTGCGCGACCCGGGCCGCCGAGACGTCCAGGCCGCCTGGCACACGGCCGGTTCGGTGCCGGTGACCCGGGGCCCGCTCCCCGACGACCTGCTCGGCACGGCCCTGCTCCCGCTGCGCGTCTCCGGCCGCACGGAGGGCCAGCTCCAGGTGCTCGCCGCCGCGGAACAGATGGTCGTCGGGCTCCGTTCGGCGTTCGCCTGCGACCCCGACCCCGCCCGGATGCGCGCACCGGCCCCGTCCCGCGCCGACCGGCTGCTCGGCGGCTGCGACAACCTCGCGGCCGTGCTGGGCAGGACCCGCAGCGAGTGCGGCAACCGGCACGCGCTGCTGGTCGCCGCGGCGCGGGCGGGCCTCGCCGGACCGGTCCTCGACGTGTTCGCCGAGCCCGCGGGCCGGGACGGCTCGGTCCGCGCCTTCATCGACCGCGGCGACGGCCTGCGCACCCCCGTCGAGCGGCTCGCGGACGGCGAGTTGAGATACCTCGCCCTCGCGCTCGTCCTGCTCACCGGGCCCCAGGTCCTGGAGGTGGACGCGGCGGCCGAGGTGCCGGAGGCGTACCAGACCCTGACCGTCGCGGCGGACGGCTTCGACCGGGGTCTCGACCCGGTCCAGAGCACCGAACTCACCGCGCTCGCCGCCCGGATGTGCGCCCGCGGCCACATCCGGCTCGTCGCCGCGGTGGGCCAGGGGGCGAGCGCGGAACGGGAGGCGCGGGCGCACGGTGCGACGGTGGTAGACCTGGAGCCGTGACAGACGCACAGGACCATGGGGCCGCACTCCCGGCCGGCGGCGGCGACCTCGACGTCGCGGCCCTTCAGAACCGCCTCGCCCGCTTCGCCGCCGCCCGCGACTGGCAGCCCTTCCACACCCCGAAGAACCTGGCCACGGCGCTCAGCGTCGAGGCGGCCGAACTCGTCGAGATCTTCCAGTGGCTGACCCCCGAGCAGTCGGCCCGGGTGATGGACGATCCGGAGTCGGCGCACCGGGTCCGCGACGAGGTCGCCGACGTCCTCGCGTATCTGCTGCAACTGTGCGAGGTGCTCGGCGTCGACGCGCTCGCCGCGCTGGCGGCGAAGATCGACCGCAACGAGACCCGGTTCCCGGTGCCGGAGGGGCCGGGGGATGTGGGGGATCCGGAAGAACCGAAAAAGGGAATCCGTCACTCTCCGGAGTCATAGAAATATCCACAGCGGATTACTTCTCCACAGATTTCGGGCCTCCCCTGGCTTTTCGCCTCACGAGCCCTCACTCTGGGTAGTGGACAAGGGAGTTCGGGCGTGACGGGCGGAGGCGCGGATGGATGCGGTGCGGCTCATCGGGGTCGGCCGACGGGCCTTGGCGGAGAGCCAGGACGCGCCGGACATCATGAGGGAGGCGTGGCAGGCGCAGGCTCTGGCACAGGCGATCGGCAGCCGCCTCGCCATGCTGGGGCCGGCGGAGATGAGAGGTGAGGCGCTGGGCCTGTGCGAGGCGGGAGCGCGGGGCAGCGGCGGCTCGGCGGTTCCGGTGGTGGGAGCCGGCGGGATACGGGCGGCGCAGTTGACCGAACTGGGCGATGTGCGCGGGGCCTTGATGGATCTCGGCGCGCTGCTCGGCGATGTGGGGATCGCGCTCGTCGCGGTGGCGAGCGGGTCCTTCGAGGAAGGGGCCTATTGGCAGTGCATGGAAGCCATCGACGCGGCGGACGAGTCCCGGGACCGCGTGCTGGAGATACTCCGCCGGCTGCCGGAGCGGGACAGCCGCCTGACGGACCCCGGACCGGAGCCCGGCTCCGACTCGGCGGCCTGACCGGGAGCGCACCCGCGACTGCGGCGCTCCCGGCGCGGCGCTCCCCGCGGGCTGCTGAGGGAGCGCGGCGATGCCTCGGCGGGCGGCTGCCTCAGAGTTCGTCGGCGGCCGGGCGCGAGGTGCCCGGGGGCTGTTGGAGGTCGGCGTCGAGCTGCGACAGATCGGCGTTGAGCGCCGCCATCAGCTCTTCCATCTGCTGCAGCAGACCCTTGGGCGCTCCTTGCTGCTCCGGCACGTTCGTATCGTGCGCGGCCTGCTCGGGCACGGCTTCCTGGGACATGACGGCCTCCTGGCCTTCGCCCTCCCACCTGGGGGAAGGCAGCTGACGCAAGTGACGCGCGGCAGCGACCGCCGGCGCGGGGGCCGGGCGGTCCGGCTCCGCCCGAGCCAACGATCATCGGGCGGGCCGAGTCACTGCGGCGGGACCGCCCCGCGCCACGGGTTGACGCAATTTCACCCGAGAGGGGCCGTCGGGCGGGACCGGGCGACAGCGGAGTTGACGCCCGGCCCCGGGCGACCGGGTCAGGGGTGCCGGATCAAGAGGAGGCGAATCAGAGGTGCCGCGTCAGGAGGTGCCGGATCAGGAGGTGTCGGATCAGGAGAGGTGCGGGGCCACCTCGGAGGCGATCAGCTCCAGGTGGTCGAGGTCGTCCAGGTCGAGCATCTGCAGATACATCCGCTGCGAGCCGACGGCCTGGTACGCGGCGATGCGTTCCAGGACCTCCGCGGGGGAGCCGGCGAGACCGTTCGCCTTGAGTTCGTCGACGTCCCGCCCGATCGCGTCCGCGCGCCGCTTCACCTCGGCGTCGTCGCGGCCCACGCAGATGACGAGAGCGTTGGAGTAGACGAGGGAGTCCGCCGACCGCCCGTACTCGACGGCGGCCGCCCGGACCCGCTTGAACTGCGCCTCGCTGTCGGCGACGGAAGCGAAGGGGATGTTGAACTCGGTGGCGAAGCGCGCCGCGAGCGCCGGCGTCTTCTTGGCGCCGTGGCCGCCGACGAGGACCGGCACCCGCGCCTGGGCGGGCTTCGGCAGCGCGGGGGAGTCCTTCAGCTGGTAGTGGGTGCCCTCGAAGGTGAAGCGCTGGCCGACCGGCGTCTCCCACAGCCCCGTCACGATGGCGAGCTGCTCCTCCAGACGCCCGAACTTCTCCTTCGGGAACGGGATGCCGTACGCCGCGTGCTCCTCGGCGTACCAGCCGGAGCCGAGACCCAGCTCGACCCGGCCGCCCGACATCTGGTCGACCTGGGCGACCTGGATGGCGAGGACACCGGGCAGCCGGAAGGTGCCGGCGGTCATCAGGGTGCCCAGGCGGATCCGCCGCGTCTCGCGGGCCAGACCGGCCAGCGTCGTCCAGGCGTCCGTGGGGCCGGGCAGCCCGTCGGCGGAGCCCATGTGGAGGTAGTGATCGGACCGGAAGAAAGCGTCAAAGTCCAGCTCCTCGGCCGTCTGCGCGACGCGGAGCAGCGTCTCGTAGGTGGCACCCTGCTGCGGTTCGGTGAAAACTCGAAGATCCATGCAGCCATGATGCCCGGGGCCGGGCCGCGCGAGGGAAAACTCGCTGGTCGCCGTGGCGGCCGCCGGGGAGACTGGGTGGCGTGTTCCTGACGATCAGTACCACCGGTACCCCTGAACGCCCCGCGACCGACCTCGGGTTCCTGCTGCACAAGCATCCCGAGAACGCGCAGGCGTTCTCCACCTCCTACGGCACCGCGCACGTCCTCTATCCCGAGGCCGGCGCGGAGCGGTGCACGGCCGCGCTGCTGCTCGAGGTCGATCCGGTGGCGCTGGTCCGGCGCGGCAAGAAGAACAAGGCGGCCGACGCGGCGCTCGCGCAGTATGTGAACGACCGGCCGTACGCGGCCTCGTCGCTGCTCGCCGTGGCGCTCAGCGCCGTGTTCTCCAGCGCGCTGCGCGGGGTGTGCAAGGCGCGTCCCGAGCGGGCCGCGGAGCCGATGCCGCTGCGCGTCGAGGTGCCCGCGCTGCCCGCGCGCGGCGGCCCCGACCTCGTACGGAAGCTGTTCGAGCCGCTCGGGTGGACCGTCGAGGTGGAGCACATCGGGCTCGACGAGCGGTTCCCCGAGTGGGGCGACTCGCGGTACGTGCGTCTCGTCCTGGAAGGGGAGCTGCGGCTCGCGCACGCGCTGCGCCACCTGTATGTGCTGCTTCCGGTGCTCGACGACGCCAAGCACTACTGGGTCTCGGCCGACGAGGTCGACAAGCTGCTGCGCGCGGGGGAGGGCTGGCTGGCCGGCCACCCCGAGCAGCGCCTGATCGCCGGCCGGTATCTGTCGCGGCGCTGGGCCCTGACCCGGGAGGCGATGCGCCGGCTCGAACTGGTGCGGCTCGCGGACGCCGACGACACGGACGTCGACGAGATCGACAACGCCGTGGACGAGTCGACCGACACCGAGGAGAAGCCGGTGCCGCTCGCGGTGCGACGGCGCGAGGCGATCCTCGACGCGCTGCGCGACTCCGGCGCGGCCCGGGTGCTCGATCTGGGCTGCGGGCAGGGCCAGTTGGTGCAGGAGCTGCTGAAGGACGTCCGGTTCACCGAGATCGTGGGGCTCGACGTGTCCGTCCGCGCCCTCACCATCGCCGCGCGACGGCTCAGGCTGGAGCGCATGGGGGAGCGGCAGGCCTCGCGCGTGCGGCTCGTCCAGGGCTCGCTCGCCTACACCGACAAGCGGCTCAAGGGGTACGACGCGGCGGTGCTCAGCGAGGTGATCGAGCACCTCGACCTGCCCCGGCTGCCCGCCCTGGAGTACGCGGTGTTCGGGTCCGCGCGGCCCCGCACGGTCCTCGTGACGACGCCGAACGTCGAGTACAACGTCCGCTGGGAGACCCTGCCCGCCGGGCACGTCCGGCACGGTGACCACCGGTTCGAATGGACCCGAGAGGAGTTCCGCACCTGGGCGGAGCGGGTGGCCGGACGGCACGGATACGCCGTGCGGTACGTGCCGGTGGGTCCCGACGACCCCGAGGTGGGCCCGCCGACCCAGATGGCGGTCTTCACCGTACGAGAGACAGCAGAGACAGCAGAGACAGCAGAGACAGCAGAGAAGGCCGAGAAGGCCGAGAAGGCAGCGAAGGAGGCGGCGGCATGACCGACAGCGAGAACACGGGGCGGGTGCTGCCCGTCACCGACCTCTCCCTGGTCGTCCTGATCGGCGCGTCGGGTTCGGGCAAGTCGACCTTCGCACGCGCCCACTTCAAGCCGACCGAGGTCATCTCCAGCGACTTCTGCCGCGGCCTGGTCGCCGACGACGAGAACGACCAGAGCGCCAGCCGCGACGCCTTCGACGTGCTGCACTACATCGCGGGCAAGCGCCTGGAGGCCGGCCGCCTGACGGTGGTCGACGCGACGAACGTGCAGCAGGACGCGCGCCGTCGGCTCATCGACCTGGCGCGCGAGTACGACGTGCTGCCGATCGCCGTCGTGCTCGACGTGCCGGAGGACGTGTGCGCCGCGCGCAACGCGCAGCGGACCGACCGGGCCGACATGCCGCGCCGCGTCATCACCCGGCACACCCGCGAACTGCGCCGCTCGCTGCGGTCCCTGGAGCGGGAGGGGTTCCGGAAGGTGCACGTCCTGCGGGGCGTGGACGAGGTGGCGCGCGCGGACATCGTGCGCGAGAAGCGGTTCAACGACCTGACCCACCTCACCGGACCGTTCGACATCATCGGCGACATCCACGGCTGCGCGAGCGAACTGGAGACGCTGCTCGGCAAGCTGGGGTACGCCGACGGGGCGCACCCGGAGGGACGCACGGCGGTGTTCGTCGGCGACCTCGTCGACCGCGGACCCGACACCCCCGGCGTGCTGCGCCGGGTGATGGGCATGGTGAAGGCCGGCACCGCGCTGTGCGTACCGGGCAACCACGAGAACAAGCTGGGCCGCTGGCTGAAGGGCGCCCAGGTCCAGCACACGCACGGCCTCGCCGAGACCGTCGAGCAGCTGGGCGCGGAGAGCGAGGAGTTCCGGTCCGAGGTGCGGGAGTTCGTGCGCGGCCTCGTCAGCCACTACGTCCTCGACGGCGGCCGGCTCGTCGTGTGCCACGCGGGCCTGCCCGAGAAGTACCACGGGCGGACCTCGGGCCGGGTGCGCTCGCACGCGCTCTACGGGGACACGACGGGCGAGACCGACGAGTTCGGGCTGCCCGTGCGCTACCCGTGGGCCGAGGACTACCGCGGCAGGGCCGCGGTGGTCTACGGACACACCCCGGTACCGACCGCGACCTGGCTCAACAACACGATCTGCCTGGACACCGGCGCCGTCTTCGGCGGCCGGCTCACCGCGCTGCGCTGGCCGGAGCGCGAGCTGGTCGACGTACCGGCCGAGCAGGTCTGGTACGAGCCGACGCGGCCGCTGGCCACGGAGGCGCCCGGCGGGCACGAGGGACGGCCGCTGGACCTCGCCGACGTGCGGGGGCGCCGGACCGTGGAGACCCGGCACGGCGGCCGGATCACGGTGCGCGAGGAGAACGCGGCGGCGGCCCTGGAGGTCATGAGCCGCTTCGCGGTCGACCCGCGGCTCGTGCCGTATCTGCCGCCGACGATGGCGCCGACGGCGACGTCGCAGGAGGAGGGCTATCTGGAGCACCCCGCCGAGGCCTTCGCCCAGTACGCCGCCGACGGCGTGGGCCGGGTCGTCTGCGAGGAGAAGCACATGGGCTCGCGGGCCGTGGCCCTGGTCTGCCGGGACGCGGTCGTGGCGCGGGAGAGGTTCGGCGTCGCCGACGAGGCGGTGACGGGCGCGCTCTACACCCGGACCGGGCGGCCGTTCTTCGACAGCGCCGAGATGACGGAGGCGGTGCTCGGGCGGGTGCGGGACGCCGTCACGGAGGCCGGACTCTGGGCCGAGCTCGACACCGACTGGGTGCTGCTCGACGCCGAGTTGATGCCGTGGTCGCTGAAGGCGTCCGGGCTGCTGCGCTCGCAGTACGCGGCGGTGGGCGCCGCCGCCGGGGCCGTGTTCCCGGGTGTGCTGGGCGCGTTGGAGGCCGCGGCCGGGCGCGGGGTCGACGTGGGCGGTCTCCTCGACCGGCAGCGGGAGCGGGCGGCCGACGCCGCCGCGTTCACGGACGCGTACCGGCGCTACTGCTGGAGCACGGACGGGATGGAGGGGGTGCGGCTCGCGCCGTTCCAGGTCCTCGCCGTGCGCGGCCGGTCCCTCGCCGGGCTGCCGCACGACGAGCAGCTCGCACTCGTCGACCGGATGGTCGAGCACGACGCCAGTGGGCTGCTGCGGACGACGCGGCGGCTGTTCGTCGACACCGGGGACCCGGAGTCGGTGCGGGCCGGTGTCGACTGGTGGCTGGAGATGACCGGGCGCGGTGGCGAGGGCATGGTCGTCAAGCCGGTCGGGGCGCTGGTGCGCGACGAGAAGGGGCGGCTGGTGCAGCCCGGGATCAAGTGCCGGGGGCGCGAGTACCTCCGGATCATCTACGGTCCCGAGTACACGCGGCCCGAGAATCTCGCCACGCTGCGGCAGCGGTTCCTCGGGCACAAGCGGTCTCTGGCGGTGCGGGAGTACGGGCTCGGGCTCGAGGGGCTCGACCGGCTGGCCGACAGGGAGCCGTTGTGGCGGGTGCACGAGGCCGTCTTCGCGGTCTTGGCTCTGGAGTCGGAGCCGGTGGACCCCCGTCTCTGACCGTCGGGTGCACCGCCGTCGTGGCTGGTCGCGCAGTTCCCCGCGCCCCTGGAAGGCCTGCGGCCCTCAGGGGCGCGGGAACTGCGCGACCAGCCCCCACCGGCCCGCACTCGGCGACACACAGAGCGCATCCTGTGCTCCCCGGGGAAGGATGGCTCCATGGGATTTCACGTCGACTCCGAGGCCGGGCGGCTGCGCCGCGTGATTCTGCACCGGCCCGACCTGGAGCTGAAGCGCCTCACGCCCAGCAACAAGGACCAGTTGCTCTTCGACGACGTGCTCTGGGTGCGCAGGGCGCGCCAGGAGCACGACGGGTTCGCCGACGTGCTGCGCGACCGGGGCGTCACGGTGCACCTCTTCGGCGACCTGCTCACCGAGGCGCTGGCCGACGAGGCCGCCCGCATCCGCGTACTGGACCGGGTGTTCGACGAGAAGGAGTACGGCCCGCTCGCCACCGACCACCTCAGGGCCGCCTTCGAGACGCTGCCCGAGCACGAGCTGGCCGAGGCGCTGATCGGCGGAATGACGAAGCGTGAGTTCCTGGCGAGGCATCCGGAACCGACGTCCGTCCGCTTCCACGTCATGGACCTCGACGACTTCCTGCTGGCGCCGTTGCCCAACCATCTCTTCACCCGCGACACCTCGGCCTGGATCTACGACGGGGTGTCGGTGAACGCCATGCGCTGGCCCGCCCGGCAGCGCGAGACGGTGCACTTCGAGGCGATCTACCGGCACCATCCGCTGTTCCGGGACGAGAGGTTCCACGTCTGGTCCGAGGGGCAGGCCGACTACCCGTCCACCATCGAGGGCGGCGACGTGCTCGTCATCGGCGAGGGCGCCGTCCTCATCGGCATGAGCGAGCGGACCACCCCGCAGGCCGTCGAGATGCTCGCGCACAAGCTGTTCGCCGCGGGCTCGGCCCGCACCATCGTCGCGCTCGACATGCCGAAGCGGCGGGCCTTCATGCACCTGGACACGGTGATGACGATGGTGGACGGGGACACGTTCACCCAGTACGCGGGCCTGGGCATGCTCCGCTCGTACACCATCGAACCGGGCACCTCCGGGCGGGAGCTGAAGGTCACCGACCATCCGCCGGAGCACATGCACCGGGCCATCGCGGCGGCCCTCGGCCTGAGCGGCATCCGGGTCCTGACCGCCACCCAGGACGTGCACGCCGCCGAACGCGAGCAGTGGGACGACGGGTGCAACGTGCTGGCGGTCGAGCCGGGCGTCGTCGTCGCCTACGAGCGGAACGCGACCACGAACACCTTCCTGCGCAAGCAGGGCATCGAGGTCATCGAGATCCCGGGCAGCGAGCTGGGCCGGGGCCGCGGCGGCCCGCGCTGCATGAGCTGCCCGGTGGAGCGGGACCCGGTGACCGCCGGCTGAGGCGCGCCCCGGGGCTCAACCGGGCGGGGCGGGCGGCAGCCCCCGCTCCGTCACCTGCGCGCGCAGCAGCGCCGCGAACGCCAGCAGGGCCGCCGAGCGGTGACCGCCCGAGCGGGTCAGCAGCGCCGCCGTCCGCCGTGGGAGCGGCGGGCGCAGCGGCACCTGGCAGAGCCCGGGCCGGTCCAGGGTCACGGCGTCCGGCAGCACGGTGGCCAGCGCCCCGCCCCGCACGATCTCCAGGAGTGCCAGCGCCGAGTCGGCCTCGACGACGACCCGGGGCGCGACTCCCTGCTCCGCGAAGTAGGCGTCGATCCGGGCGCGGGTCGCGAAGTCACCGGTGAGCAGCGCGAGGTCCCGGCCGGCCAGCGCGGCCACCGGCAGCGGCGCGGACCCGGCCCCGGCGCCCGCGACCACGCCGAGCGTCTCGACGAACAGCGGCTCGGCCGCGACGCCCGGCACCGGTGCGCCGGTGAAGGCGATGCCCGCGTCCAGGTCGCCGGCGATCAGCCCCTCCCCGATGTGCTCCTGCGTCGTCTCCCGGACGGTCAGGTCGAGCCCGGGGTGCCGGGCGTGCAGGGCGGCCAGGAGCGGTCCGACGAGATAGGCGGTGAAGGTGGGCGTGACCGCGAGCCGCAGCCGCCCGCGCGAGAGGTCCCGCACGTCGCGCACGGCCGCGTCGGCGGCGGCGATCTCGCGCAGCGCCCGCCGCGCGTGGCCGGCGTAGACCTCGCCCGCGTCGGTGGGCCGCACGGTGCGTCCGGACCGGTCGAGCAGGGGCTGCCCCACGGCCCGCTCCAGCGCGCGGATCTGCTGCGACAGGGTGGGCTGCGCGATGTGCAGCGCCTCGGCGGCCCGGGTGAACGTGCCGTGCTCCACGACGGCCAGGAGATAGCGCAGGTGTCGTAGTTCCACAGGAGCCATACGGCGAGCCTAGCGCCGGACATAGATGTCATCGATAGCGGACATGGGCAATGCGTCTTGGACGCTATAGGTGCAGTTCAGTCAGGCTGGGTAGCGGTTCGGCAGAAGCCGAGAACGCATCGACCGGAGGTACCTCATGGACTTCGTCCAGCGCACCGTCGACCTGGCCCGCGCCAACGTCCTGGACGGCGGCCGCCCCTTCGCCACCGTCGTCGTCAAGGACGGCGAGATCATCGCGGAGCGCGCCAACCAGGTCGCCCAGACCCACGACCCGACGGCCCACGCCGAGGTGCTGGCCGTCCGTGACGCTTGCGTGCGGCTCGGCACCGAGCACCTGACCGGCGCCACGATCTACGTCCTGGCGCAGCCGTGCCCGATGTGTCTGGGCGCGCTCTACTACTGCTCTCCCGACGAGGTCGTCTTCGTCACGACCCGGGACGCCTACGAGCCGCACTACGTGGACGACCGCAAGTACTTCGAGCTGAGCACGTTCTACGACGAGTTCGCCAAGCCCTGGCAGGAGCGCAGGCTGCCGATGCGCCACGAGCCGCGCGAGGACGCCGTGGACGTCTACCGCCTGTGGCAGGACCGCAACGGCGGCGACCGCCGGGTCCCCGGCGCCCCGGTGAGCGATCACGACACCAAGGGCTGAATATAAATGTGGGGCATCGTATAGACTTACATCGTCCTGTTGTTCCCCTGCCCGTCCCGATCCGCATCCAGGAGCGCCCCATGGCGACGACCGCCCGCCCCGACCTCGCAGGCCGCCACTTCCTGAAGGAGGTGGACTTCAGCGCGGAGGAGTTCCGCGGTCTCGTCGAGCTGGCCGCCGAGCTGAAGGCCGCCAAGAAGGCGGGCGCCGAGACGCAGTACCTCAAGGGCAGGAACATCGCGCTGATCTTCGAGAAGGCGTCGACCCGGACCCGCTGCTCGTTCGAGGTCGCGGCCGCCGACCAGGGCGCCTCGACGACGTACATCGACCCGGCCGGCTCGCACATCGGCAAGAAGGAGTCGAGCAAGGACACCGCGCGCGTGCTCGGCCGGATGTTCGACGCCATCGAGTTCCGCGGCGACGAGCAGGCGATCGTCGAGACGCTCGCCGAGTTCTCCGGCGTGCCGGTCTACAACGGCCTGACCGACGACTGGCACCCCACCCAGATGCTCGCCGACGTGCTCACGATGACCGAGCACAACGACAAGCCGCTGAACGAGATCGTCTTCTCCTACCTCGGCGACGCCCGCTTCAACATGGGCAACTCCTACCTCGTCACCGGCGCCCTGCTCGGCATGGACGTACGGATCGTCGCGCCCAAGAGCTACTGGCCCGCCGCCGAGATCGTCGCGCAGGCCGAGAAGCTCGCCGAGGCGAGCGGCGCGCGCATCACGCTCACCGAGTCCGTCGCCGACGGTGTCGCCGGCGCGGACTTCGTCGTCACTGACGTCTGGGTCTCCATGGGCGAGCCCGAGGAGATCTGGGACGAGCGGATCAAGGCGCTCACGCCGTACGCCGTCACCATGGACGTGCTGCGCGCGACGGGCAACGCGGACGTGAAGTTCCTGCACTGCCTGCCCGCCTTCCACGACCTGGGCACCAAGGTCGGCCGCGAGATCCACGCCAAGTACGGCCTGGAGTCCCTCGAGGTCACCGACGAGGTCTTCGAGTCGGCGCACTCCGTCGTCTTCGACGAGGCCGAGAACCGGATGCACACCATCAAGGCCGTCATGGTCGCCACGCTCGGCCGGCCGTAGGCAGCAGGGCACACACCACAGAACCGTTCACACTGATGGGGCCGGAACACCTCTCCGGCCCCATCGGCATGCGGCACCACCCCCGCCGCACCCGCACCACCGGAAATGAGCACCACCCCATGCGTCTCAAGTCGCCCGAATCCCTCATCGCCGAATCGGGCGCCGACCTCGAAGGCCACGGCCTCAAGCGCACCATGGGGCTCTTCCAGCTCGTGTGCTTCGGCGTCGGCGCGATCGTCGGCACGGGCATCTTCGTCGGGCTGTCCGACACGGTGGCCGAGGCCGGCCCGGCCGTACTCCTGTCGTTCGTGCTCGCCGGGATCACCTGCGTCTTCACGGCGTTCTCCTTCGCCGAGCTGGGCGGCGCGATCCCGGTCTCCGGATCCTCGTACTCGTTCGCCTACGCGACCCTGGGCGAGCGCGTCGCGTTCCTCGTCGGCTGGTGTCTGCTCCTGGAGTACGGCGTCTCGGTGTCGGCCGTGGCCGTCGGCTGGAGCCAGTACCTCAACGAACTGCTGGACAGCCTCTTCGGCTGGCAGCTGCCCGCCGCCCTGTCCGCGGGGCCGTCCGACGGCGGCGTCGTCAATCTGCCCGCCGTCGTCGTCCTGCTGATGGCCGCGACGCTGCTGGTGCGCGGCGTCCGGGAGAGCGCGCGGGCCACCGCCGCGATGGCCGTCCTGAAGATCGGCATCCTGGTCGCGTTCTGCGCCGTCGCCTTCACCGCGTTCGAGGACCACAACCTGACGCCGTTCCTCGCGAACGGGGTCGGCGGCGTCACCTCCGGCGCCTCGCTCGCCTTCTTCTCGTACATCGGCTTCGACGCGATCACCACCGCCGGCGAGGAGGTGAAGAACCCCCGGCGCAACATCCCGGTCGCGATCATGATCTGCATCGGCATCGTCACCCTGCTGTACTGCGCCGTCGCGGTCGCCGCCATCGGCGCGCTCGGCGCGGACGCCGTCGGGAACAAGCCGGCCGCGCTCTCCCTCGTGGTCAATGACGTCACGCACTCCACCGTCGGCGGCGGGATCATCGCCTTCGGCGCGGTCGTCGCCATCGCGTCCGTCGTGCTCGCGGTGATGTACGGGCAGACCCGGATCCTGATGTCGATGTCCCGCGACGGACTGATCCCGCGCGTCTTCGAGCGGGTCTCGCCGAGGACGTCGACGCCGGTGCGGGGCACCTGGATCGTGGCGGTCGTCTTCGCGGTCCCGGCCGCGTTCTCGTCGCTGGACGCCGTGGTGAACCTGACGACCATCGGCACGCTCGCCACCATGGTCGCCGTCAATGTCGCGGTCGTCGCCCTGCGCCGCTCGCACCCCGGCCTGAAGCGCTCGTTCCGGGTGCCGCTGTATCCGCTCAGCCCGGTCCTGGGCGTCGCCTTCTGCCTCTACCTGATCTGGGGCACCGGCTGGACGACCTGGGTGCAGTTCGCGGTGTTCCTCGCCGTCGGCGTGCTCGTCTACGGCGGCTACGGGCGCAAGAACTCGCGGCTCGGCGCTACGCCTCGGACGGGGGCCGCTGCCGGGGCACCGCCGGAAGCGTGAACCACACCGCCTTGCCGGACTCGGTGGGGCGGTGTCCGCACGAGGAGGACAGCGTGCGGATGAGCAGCAGGCCGCGTCCGTGCTCCTGCCACGGATCGGGCTCCTCGGCGTCGTCCGGATTGGTGAGGTCCGCGGGCGGCGCCGGGTCGGCGTCGTGCACCTCGACCTGGCAGCCGGTCTCCAGCAGCTCCACCACCAGCTCGATGGGGGCGTCGCCCGCGGTGTGCTCCACGGCGTTCGCCACGAGCTCCGCCGTGAGCAGCTCCGCGGTGTCCATGTCGGCGGCCGGCGAGTCGATCTCGGTCAGCGCGGTACGGACGAGGGCGCGCGCCACGGGCACGGCGGCCGCGGTGTGCGGCAGGGCTATACGCCACGACGTGGGCGTGGAGGGCCCGGGGGGAGGAGTCAAAGCGGGTCCTGAGGGGGCGGGTGGGGGCGGTTCGGGCGGGACGGGCGCCGGAGGATGGTGCGTGGGGTGGCCGTCCTGCGTTCAACCTTATGAATGGTACGGCGTGCGTCGATAGAGGCTCCCGGTGGTCTTCCTCGGGACATTGGGCTCTATGACCTGAACTGTTCCTTATTCCGTCCTCCTCCTCGGCTCCCCCAGGGCTCCCCGTAGCCGTATCGCGTTCTACTGACGACGGTCACAAAGCGGTGATACCTTCGTGGGACAGCCGTCGGAGCACGCCTGCCCGCAGGAGGCCGTACGCGCATGAGTCCCTTCACCGGCTCCGCCCCCCGCACCGAGACCTGGCACCACCTCGCGTACACCGTGGACCCGCACGGCGTCGCCACTGTCACCCTCGCCCGGCCCGAGAAGCTCAACGCCCTCACCTTCGGCGCCTACGCCGACCTGCGCGATCTGCTCGCCGAGCTGTCCCGGGAGCGGGCGGTCCGCGCCCTCGTCCTGACCGGCGCGGGCCGCGGCTTCTGCTCCGGCGGCGACGTCGACGAGATCATCGGCGCCACCCTCGCCATGGACACCGCCCAGCTGCTCGACTTCAACCGGATGACGGGGCAGGTGGTGCGGGCCGTGCGCGAGGCGCCGTTCCCGGTGATCGCCGCCGTGCACGGGGTCGCCGCGGGCGCCGGCGCGGTGCTCGCGCTCGCCGCCGACTTCCGGGTCGCCGACCCCAGCGCCCGCTTCGCGTTCCTGTTCACCCGGGTCGGACTGTCCGGCGGCGACATGGGCGCCGCCTACCTGCTGCCCCGCGTCGTCGGTCTCGGCCACGCCACCCGGCTGCTGATGCTCGGCGACGCCGTGCGCGCGCCGGAGGCCGAGCGGATCGGACTGATCAGCGAGCTGACCGACGAGGGCCGGGCCGACGAGGCGGCGCTGGCCCTCGCCCAGCGGCTTGCGGCGGGACCCGCCCTCGCCCACGCCCAGACCAAGGCGCTGCTCACCGCCGAGCTGGACATGCCGCTCGCCGCGGCCGTCGAGCTGGACGCCGCCACCCAGGCCCTGCTCATGAACGGCGAGGACTACGCCGAGTTCCACGCGGCCTTCACCGAGAAGCGGCCGCCGAAGTGGCAGGGACGGTGACCCCCGTCACCGCGCGGAGGATCGCCGTCGTCGGCGGCGGCCCCGGCGGCCTGTACGCGGCCGCGCTCCTCAAGCGCCTCGACCCGGACCGCGAGATCACGCTCTGGGAGCGCAACGCACCGCACGACACCTTCGGCTTCGGCGTCGTCCTGTCCGACGAGACCCTCGGCGGCATCGAGCACGCCGACCCGGTCGTGTACGCGGCGCTCCGGGACGAGTTCGTGCGCTGGGACGACATCGACATCGTGCACCGGGGCGTGCGGCACACCTCCGGCGGCCACGGCTTCGCCGCGCTCGGCAGGCGCCGCCTGCTGGAGATACTCCAGGACCGCTGCCGCCGGCTCGGCGTCGAGCTGCGCTTCCGCACCCCGGCCCCGCCCCTGGACCGGCTGCGCGCCGAGTACGACCTGGTGGTCGCCGCCGACGGGGTGCGCAGCGCGACCCGCACCGCCTGCGCCGACGCGTTCCGCCCGCACATCGAGGAGCACCGCAACCGCTACATCTGGCTCGCCGCCGACTTCGCCCTCGACGCGTTCCGCTTCGAGATCGCCGAGACCCCGCACGGTGTGATGCAGCTGCACGGCTACCCCTACAGCGCCGACGCGTCCACGGTCATCGTCGAGATGCGGGACGAGGTGTGGCGGGCCTCCGGACTGGCGGACCTGGACGTGGGGGAGTCCGTCGCGGCCTGCGCGAAGACCTTCGCCGACGCGCTCGGCGGACGCGCCCTGAAGTCCAACGACTCCTCCTGGCTCACCTTCCGCACGGTCGTCAACGACCACTGGTCGCACGGCAACTGCGTCCTCATCGGCGACGCCGCCCACACCGCGCACTTCTCCATCGGCTCCGGCACCAAGCTGGCCGTCGAGGACGCCCTCGCCCTCGCCGCGTGCCTGGGCGAACACCCCACCACGGACGAGGCGTTGCGGGCGTACGAGGCCGAGCGGCGGCCCGTCGTCGCCTCCACCCAGCGCGCCGCACGGGCCAGCCTCCAGTGGTTCGAGGACCTGCCGCGCTATCTGGACCAGCCCCCGAAACAGTTCGCGTTCAACCTCCTCACCCGCAGTCGCCGTGTCACCCACGACAATCTGCGGCTGCGCGACGCCCGCTTCACCGCGTCGGTGGAGCGCGAGTTCGGCTGCCCCGAGAGCACCCCGCCGATGTTCACGCCGTTCCGGCTGGGCGGACTGCGGCTGCGCAACCGCGTCGTGGTCTCCCCGATGGACATGTACGCGGCCGTGGACGGCGTGCCCGGCGACTTCCACCTGGTCCACCTCGGCGCGCGGGCGCTCGGCGGGGCCGGCCTGATCATGACGGAGATGGTCTGCGTCAGCCCCGAGGGCCGCATCACCCCGGGCTGCGCCGGTCTCTACACCGACGAGCAGGCGGCCTCCTGGCGGCGGATCACCGAGTTCGTGCACTCCGGAGCGCCCGGCGCCGCGATCGGCGTGCAGCTCGGCCACTCCGGCCGCAAGGGCTCGACGCGCCTGATGTGGGAGGGCATCGACGAACCGCTGCCCGACCCGGCGGACAACTGGCCCCTGGTGGCCGCGTCCCCGATCCCGTACAAGCCGGGCAGTCAGACCCCGGCGGAGCTGACCACCACCCAACTCGCAGATGTCAGAGCCCAGTTCGTGGCCGCCGCGCGGCGGGCCGCCCGCGCCGACTTCGACCTCCTCGAACTGCACTGCGCGCACGGCTACCTGCTGTCCGGCTTCCTGTCCCCGCTGACGAACCGGCGCGCGGACGCCTACGGGGGCTCCCTGGAAGCGCGGCTCAGGTTCCCCCTTGAGGTCTTCGACGCGGTGCGCGAGGTGTGGCCCGGCGAGCGGCCCATGACCGTACGGATCTCCGCGACCGACTGGGCCGAGGGCGGGACGACCGCCGAGGACGCGGTGGCGGTCTCCCGGGCCTTCGCCGCGCACGGCGCCGACGCGATCGATGTCTCCACCGGCCAGGTCGTCGCCGACGAGCGACCGGCGTACGGGCGCTCCTATCAGGTGCCGTACGCCGACCGGATCCGTGGCGAGACCGGCGTCCCGGTGATCTCCGTCGGTGCGATCTCCTCCTGGGACGACGTCAACTCCCTTGTCCTGGCCGGGCGTACGGACCTGTGCGCGCTGGCTCGCCCGCACCTGTACGACCCGCACTGGACCCTGCACGCTGCGGCCGAGCAGGGCTACGCGGGTGAGGGTGTCGGCTGGCCGGACGCGTACCGCGCGGGCAGCAGGCCGCCCCGGACCGGCCGACTCGACGCCCCCAAACCCCGTCTGGCACTGCCGAACTGACACCCCTGGCCCGACGGATCGAGCGTTCACCACACCTCATTGCAATGACGCCTTCTTAACGCCCATTTACCTCACAGGCATTGACGAAATTGATCGTTGACGCCTTCGTGAACGCAATGTACCTTTCGGGCGTTCGACGAATCCTGACCATGTGCACGGGCGCCGACGGCGGCGCAGGGGGAGTTACGTGATGGGACAGAGCAGCGCCGGTTTCTCCAAAGCGGGACTGCGCAAGGTGCACGACGTACTGGCGCGAGGCGTCGACACGGGCCGGATCCCCGGGGTCGTCGCCCTGTTCAGCCGTGGCGACGAGACGCACGTCGAGACGATCGGCACCATGCGCCACGACGGCGGCGACCCGATGCGCCGGGACACCCTCTTCCGGATGGCCTCGACCTCCAAGCCGCTGTCGGTCGCGGCGGCGATGGTCCTGCTCGACGAGTGTCGGATCCACCTCGACGACCCGGTGGAGCAGTGGCTGCCCGAGCTCGCCGACCGTCAGGTGCTGAGGACGATCGACAGCCCGCTGGACGACACCGTTCCGGCCCGCCGCCCGATCTCCGTGCGGGACGTACTGACCTCCACGTTCGGCCTCGGCATGGATATGACGGTGATCGGTACGCCGGTCATGAACGCCGTCTTCGAGCAGGGGATCACTCCCAACCTGCCCGAGCCCATGCCCGAGCAGGACGAGTGGATGCGCCGCCTCGGCACGCTTCCGCTGATGCATCAGCCCGGCGAGCGCTGGCAGTACCAGATCGCCAGCGACCTGGTCGGAGTGCTCGTCTCCCGGGTCACGGGCCAGTCCTTCGAGGCGTTCCTGCGTGAGCGGATCCTCGACCCGCTCGGCATGAAGGACACCGGGTTCCACGTCCCGCAGGACCAGCTGCACCGGCTGCCCCCGTTGTACGCGCCCGACCCGGCGACCGGCGAGTTCCATGTGTGGGACGAGGCCGCGACCGGCCGCCACAGCACGCCACCGGCGTTCCAGGGCGGCGGCGGTGGGGTGAACTCCACGGCCGACGACTACCACGCCTACTTCAAGATGCTGCTCGCCAAGGGGGTGCACGACGGGGAGCGGATCCTGTCCCGGCCCGCCGTCGAACTCATGACGACCAACCGGCTCACCCCCGAACAGCAGGCGGCGCGCCAGGAGTTGGCGCTCAACAGCGTGCACATCTCCTTCGGGCAGGGCCAGCACGGCGGCTGGGGCATCGGCATGGCGGTGCGCACCTACCGCGGCGACTACGCACCCGTCGGCCAGTTCGGCTGGGACGGCGGCAGCGGCACCTCGACCTACGCCGATCCGGTCAACGGGATCGTCGGCATCCTGCTCACCCAGGTCGGCGCCTCCACGCCGTCCTCGATCCACCTGATGCACGACTTCTGGACCACGCTGTACCAGGCGCTCGACGACTGACCGCCGACGGACGCCGTGTGCCCGGCCCCCGCGAAGAGCGGTGGGGCCGGGCACACGGCGCACGGGAGGTCAGCGGGCCGACTCGGCCATCCCCGCGGTCAGCGTCGTCCCGTCCGCCGGGTCGACGAGGAGGAACGCGCCGGTGTGCCGGATCTCCGCGTACGCGTCGAGCGCCAGCGGCTCGGCGGTGTGCAGCACGACGTGCCCGAGGTCGTTGGCCGTCAACTGCTCGGCCTCACCCAAGGACTTGACGACGGCCTTCACCGTGCGGGTGGTGTGCCGTACGAGGACGCGCTGCCCCACGGTCAGCGGCTCGTCCGCGAGATGGCAGACGGCGGCCCGTACGTCCTGGGTGATCTCCGGCGCCCGGGAACCGGCCGGGGCCAGCAGATCGCCGCGCGCCACGTCCAGTTCGTCGGCGATCCGCACCGTCAGGGACGATCCCGCGTGCGCCTCGTGCACGGGTGTGCCGAGGACGTCGAGAGCGGTGATCGTCGTCGTCCGGCCCGAGGGGAGCACGGCGATCCGGTCGCCGACGCGCAGGGTGCCGGAGACCAGTCGGCCCGCGTAGTGCCGCGACTCGCCGTGCCGGATGACGTACTGCACGGGGAAGCGGGCGGGCGCGTCCGGCGACTCCGCGGTGACCTCGACCGTCTCCAGGTGCTCCAGGACTGTCGGGCCGCCGTACCAGTCCATGCGGGCGGACGGGTCCACGACGTTGTCCCCGGCGAGCGCCGAGATCGGGATGGCGGTGACCGCGGGAACCCCCAACTCGGCTGCCAGTGCTCCGAATTCATCGGCGATCCTCGCGAAGGCGGCCTCTTCGTAGTCGACGAGGTCCATCTTGTTGACGGCGAGCACGACGTGCGGGACGCGCAGCAGCGCGGCGATGGCCGCGTGCCGCCGGGTCTGCTCGACGACACCGTTGCGCGCGTCGACCAGGATGACCGTCAGCTCCGCCGTGGAGGCGCCCGTCACCATGTTCCGCGTGTACTGCACGTGTCCCGGGGTGTCCGCGAGGATGAAGCGGCGCCGGGGTGTGGCGAAGTAGCGGTAGGCGACGTCGATGGTGATGCCCTGCTCGCGCTCGGCGCGCAGGCCGTCGGTGAGCAGCGCCAGATCGGGCGTGCCGGTCCGGGAGATCGACTCCAGCTGGTCGGCGAGGACCGACTTGGAGTCGTGCAGGAGACGGCCGACCAGCGTGGACTTGCCGTCGTCGACGGAACCGGCCGTGGCGAGCCGCAGCGTTCCGGCCTCGGGAACCGCGCAGACGGCGGGGGTGGTGCTCATGTCTAGAAGTACCCTTCGCGCTTGCGGTCTTCCATCGCGGCCTCGGACATCTTGTCGTCGGCGCGGGTGGCACCCCGCTCGGTGAGCCGGGAGGCGGCGATCTCGGCGATGACCTTCTCGATGGTCGTGGCGTCGGAGTCGACGGCGCCGGTGCAGGACATGTCGCC
>NZ_JBEYYU010000085.1:27699-29755 GCF_040645755.1 Streptomyces sp. NPDC046716 | reverse complement strand
ACCTGCGGCCGGTCATCGGGCTGCTCGTGATCAACCTGATCATCACGTTCACCTGGAGCGGCATCGCCTGGCAGGCCCACGTCGGTGCGCCCTTCAGGGGCGCGGGGAACTGCGCGACCGGCCACGACGAGAGCCGCACCCGAACGACGACCCGGAAAAGATCAGCCCGCGAACCAGCGCACCGGCTTCGGCGCCAGGTTCTGGTAGACGTGCTTGGTCTCGCGGTACTCGGCGAGCCCGGCGGGACCCAGCTCACGGCCGACGCCGCTCTTCCCGAACCCGCCCCACTCGGCCTGCGGCAGATAGGGGTGGAAGTCGTTGATCCAGACGGTCCCGTGCCGCAGCCGCCCGGCGACCCGCCGCGCGCGCCCCGCGTCGGCGGTCCAGACGGCGCCCGCGAGCCCGTACTCGGTGTCGTTGGCGAGGGCGACGGCCTCGTCCTCGGTGCGGAAGGTCTCGACGGTGAGGATCGGCCCGAAGGTCTCCTCGCGCACGACGCGCATCTCGCGGTGGCACTGGTCGAGGACGGTCGGCTCGTAGAAGTACCCGGCGGCCGGGCGTACGTCGCTGGGCTCGGGCCGCTTGCCGCCGCACCGGAGCACGGCGCCCTCGGCGAGGGCCGAGGCGACGAACGACTCGGTCTTGTCGCGCTGCTGCTCGCTGACGAGCGGCCCGCACTCGACGTCCTTCCCGGTGCCGCGGCCGAGCCGGATCTTCTCGGCGCGGCGGGCGAGTTCGGCGACGAATCGCTCGCGCACCGACTCCTCGATGATGAGCCGGGACCCGGCGGAGCAGACCTGGCCGCTGTGGATGAACGCGGCGTTCAGCGCCTGGTCGACGGCCGTGTCGAAGCCGTCCTCGGTCTCGCAGGCGTCGGCGAAGACGATGTTGGGGTTCTTGCCGCCGAGTTCGAGGGCGACCTTCTTCACGGACGCGGCGGCGGCCTGGGCCACCTTCGTGCCGCTGACCAGGCCGCCGGTGAAGGAGACGAGGTCGACGTCGGGGTGGTCGGCGAGCTGGGCGCCGACCGAACTCCCGGGGCCCGTCACGATGTTGGCGACTCCGGCGGGCAGTCCGGCCTCCACCAGGAGCTCGATGAGCACCACCGTGGTCAGCGGGGTGATCTCGCTCGGCTTGATCACGAAGGTGTTGCCCGCGGCGAGCGCCGGGGCGATCTTCCAACTCGCCTGGAGCAGCGGGTAGTTCCAGGGCGTGATCATCGAGCAGACGCCGACGGGCTCGTGCACGACGACGCTGTGGATCTCGTCGGACCCGGCGTCGACGACGCGTCCGGCGCCCTCGCCCACGACGAGGTCGGCGAAGTAGCGGAAGGCGTCGGCGACGCAGTCGACGTCGACGCGGCCCTCCTCGACGGTCTTTCCGGCGTCGCGGCTCTCCAGGAGGCCGATCTTCTCCCGGTCGCGGACGAGGAGGTCGGCGACCCGGCGCAGCAGCGCGGCGCGCTCGGCGACGGGCGTGTGCGGCCAGGGGCCCTCGTCGAAGGCGCGGCGGGCCGCGGTGATCGCGGCGTCCGCGTCCTCGGCGTCGCCCTCGGCGATCACGGCGAACGGTGTGGCATCCGCCGGGTCGAGGATCTCGCGGGTCGCCCCTGAGGCGGCGCCGCGCCACTCGCCGTCGACATGGATGGTCTGTTGTGCTGACACGTCCTGTTTTGCCTTCCGTTCATGAGCTGCCCCCGTGCACCACGGGATCGCCGGTCGGCGTGTCCCGGGGTGACGTCGATGGCCCTGCCCGGGGGCGCGGAGAACATGCGTGAACGGTGCGCAGAAGTGTGCTGTGTCACTGGGGGGCGGCGATCTCGGGGTCGTACGCCGGGCGCGGCTCTCGTCGTGGCCGGCCGCGCAGTTCCCCGCGCCCCTGGGTCGCGCTTCGTCCGCGGGCCGGTGGCCGCTTCTCGCGCAGTTCCCCGCGCCCCTGGGTCGTTCTTCGTGCGCGGCCCGGTGGCCGCTTCTCGCGCAGTTCCCCGCGCCCCTGGGTCGTTCTTCGTGCGCGGCCCGGTGGCCGCTTCTCGCGCAGTTCCCCGCGCCCCTGGGTC
>NZ_JBEYYU010000085.1:0-27603 GCF_040645755.1 Streptomyces sp. NPDC046716 | reverse complement strand
GGTCGCGCTTCGTCCGCGGGCCGGTGGCCGCTTCTCGCGCAGTTCCCCGCGCCCCTGAGGCATGCGCTGCGCGCAGCCTCCCCCTGAGGCTGCGGCTCCGCCGCGCCTCTCAGACGAGGCGCCACAGGGGGCGCACCTCTCCGGTGCCGCCCCGCACGGGATGCGCCTCTCCGGTGCCGCCCCGCACGGGATGCGCCTCTCCGGTGCCGCCCCGCACGGGATGCGTTTCTCCGGTGCCGCCTCGCACGGGATGCGTTTCTCCTGATGAGATGGCGCACGAAGTGCGCATCTCAGGGGCGCGGGGAACTGCGCGAGAAGCCCCACCGGGCCGCGCACGGAGAACTGCCCAGGGGCGCGGGGAACTGCGCGAGAAGCGGTCACCGGCCGGTACCCGCCGAAACCGCGCTTGAGCCAGTTCAGAGCCTCGGACTAGGCAGGAGCGAACCGGGACAGCACGGTGGCGAGCCGGTCGCGCTGGGCGGGCCATTCGCTGTCCGGTCCCGCGACGAGCACCGCGTACTGGGCTCCGTCCTGCGCGGTGAACGAGAAGTCGACCACCTTTCTGCGGGCGCCCAGCTTGTCGCTGTCGTAGGCGTAGACGAGCTCGGCGGCGTCGTCGGTGACGGCGTCGGAGGCCCCGTCGGGAGCGGGCGTCTCCCCCAGCGAGACCTCCTCGTACCCGGGATTGGTCGACGAGAGGGTCGTGGACGCCGTACGGAGCGAGGCGAGCGGCGTGCTGTCGGGCTCCTCGATGGTGAAGACCTGGATCAGCGAGGACTCGTCGGCGGACGTGTAGAAGACGCCCTGCTTGCTCTCGGAGCGCTCCCAGTCTTCCGGCACCGCGAGCGTGAAGCCCGCCGGGTCGGTTGCCTCCCGGTATCCGGAGGGCAGCGCTTCGGTGGACGACGGGGTGGGCGTCGCGCTGGTGAGGGTGGCGGTGGGCCCGGGGCTGGAGGAGGAGGCGGCGGCCCGGGTCGGCTTCGGGTCCGGCCGCGTGTCGTCCCCGCGACCGACCAGCACCACCGTCGTCGCGATGGCGGCGCCGAGCACGGCCGCACCGGCGATCACGAGGACGAAGCGGCGGTTCCGGCCGGTCGGCGGGGCGGCGGGTCCCGCCAGTTCCGGCTCGGGCCAGGACGTCGGCGGGGGCGCGAAGTCCGGGCGCGGCGGAGGCGGCGACGACAGCGTCGCGGGGCCCGAACCGGCCTCCTCCCAGCGCTGGGTCTCCTCGTTCCACTGGCGACCGGTCATCTCAGGTTCCCCAGCATCGCGGCCACCGTGCCGGCCGACGAGAGCAGCGAGACGACCGCCTGGGAGTCGCCGAGCAGCGCGCGCAGCCGCTCGATGCGGGTCGCCGGGGCGGTGCCCGTGCGGACGAGTTCGCCCTCCGTCTCGGCGAGTTCGGCGTCGAGGACGCGCAGGTTCCCGTCGTCGCGCAGCCGGGTCAGGTCGGCGCGCAATTCCCGTACGGCTTCCAGGAGTTCGCGCATCGCCTCGTCGCGCTGCGGGGCGCCGTGCGTGTGGCTCTCCGCGTGGGCGTGGCTGCCGATGGCGAAGGTGCTGCCGTGGACGTCGCCGATGCTGACCGAGGGCTCGTCATTCGCTGTCATGGTCGTCGGATCCCTTCTTGGCCGGGGTGTCGTCGGCGCTCCCCGACGTGGCGCTGGCGTGGCTGCCGACGGCGAAGGTCGAGTCCTCGACCCGGTCGATGTTCACGCCGCCGCTGCTGATGTTCACGATCTTCTGGACGAACTCGCCGGTCTGGTAGCCGGATTCGGCGAGGGCCTGGCGCACTCCGCCCGCGATGCGGTCCTGCACCGACTTGAGGTACCGCTCGACGTCCATCCGCTGGAACAGCGAGCCGGGCCCCTCGGAGCCCAGCTCCCGCACCGACAGGGCGGGGCCGTCGGGCAGCGCTCCGCCGTGCCCGCCGGTGAGGACCTGCCAGCCGTAGCCGATCCAGCGGCCCACGGTCACGAGGGAGCGCGCGAGGGATCCCGCGATGCGTCCGACGGCCCAGGCGGCCTTGCCGAGCGGGTTGTTGTTGCGGAACTGGTGGGCGGTGCGGTCCGCGTCGCGGAACGGTTCGCGGATCGGGGTGAGGACGTGCGGCGCGATCTCCAGCATCAGCATCCGGCCCTGGGTGTGCACCCGGACGAAGACGGTGACGACCAGCTCCTCCTCCCAGCCGCCGACCCGGATCCGCAGGAAGTGCCGCCGCTTCTCGGCGCCCTCCTCGACGGACCGCTCGCGGTGCTTCTCGAACTCCTCCGGCCGGTAGGGGGCGTCCTCGCGCCGGGCGAGGCCCTCGGCGGGCAGGAAGACGCACTCGTCGATCTCCAGCCAGCGCAGCCGGTCGCGCACGGTGGTGCTCGCGAACTCGGCGGGCAGCCGCAGCTGTTCGAGCAGCGGCCGGATCTTCTCCAGGATGCCCCGGTTGTTGAGCGGCTGCTGCTTCTTCGTCCGGTCGGGGCGCAGCTCGACGGCGAGGGTCCAGGTGTCGACCGGTTCGCCGGCGCCGCAGAACGGGCGGACGGCGTGGTACATGATCAGCGGCGTGTGCTGCTCGGTCCTGATCCGCCGCATCACCCGCGCGAAGCGGGCTCCCTCGGTGCTCTCCGCGGGGTCGGCGGAGGCGTTCGCGAACCGCTCCTCGGACAGCTCGATGCCGAGCACGCGGGCGAGCTGGCCGCGCTGGGCGCCCGCGCACAGGGCGATCAGGGCGAACAGCAGCAGCGTGAGCCAGCCGTGCAGGGTGTCGCCGGTGCCGCTGCCCTCGGGGACCAGCCAGCTCAGGAAGTCCGGCAGGCCCTCGCGCAGGCCGGACCGGACCTCGTAGGAGAAGCTGCCGTCGTCGTCGCCGGTGGCCATGACCACGGTGGTGATCAGCAGCAGGGCCAGCATGATCCGGCCCCACCAGCGCAGGTACCAGGCGGCCACCCTGCGGTAGACCGGCGGGCGCGCCTCCGGTCCGTGGACCCAGACGCCGAGCGCGAGCAGCGCGGACGGCAGCAGGAACGTGAGGATCCAGTAGCCCGTCAGCGGCAGGCCCACCACCCACAGGCCGAGCACGGCCCCGGCCCACGCCACTTCGAGGCGCCGGGCGCGCAGCGCGTGCGCGAGGACGCGGGCCGCGTCGAAGCCGAGCGACGGGGCGGCGATGCGCTGCTCGTGCAGATGCAGCTGTTCGATGACGCGGTCGCGGTAGTCCTGGTCGAGATAGGCGCCGGCGCACAGCAGCCGGGTGGCCTCACTGGCGTAGGGCGGCTTCGCCGGCGGCAGGGGGCCGACCCCGCCGTCGCCGGTGTCCGGCGCGGATTGCTGCGGTACATAGGCGGTACTCACGCCACTCCCCCGAATGTTCCCATCGATGCAGCTTGTTCGAACTGCCGTCGCTGGTACGGCAGTTGCGAAAGAGACAGCATAGTCCCCGGAACATCGGGCCCGCCGCGAAGCACGACCGCCCGCGGGCGGGTCACGGAAGGACCCGGCCGCGGGCGGTCGGAACAGGCGCTCGGAGCGAGCGGGACCTAGATGAGGCCGAGACCGCGCACGGCCTCGCGCTCCTCGGTCAGCTCCTTGACGGACGCGTCGATGCGCGCACGCGAGAACTCGTTGATCTCCAGGCCCTGGACGATCTCGTACTTGCCGTCCTTGGTGGTGACGGGGAAGGAGGAGATCAGGCCCTCCGGGACGCCGTAGGAGCCGTCCGACGGGATGCCCATGGAGGTCCAGTCGCCCTCGGCGGTGCCGTTGACCCACGTGTACACGTGGTCGATGGCGGCGTTGGCGGCCGAGGCGGCGGAGGACGCGCCCCGGGCCTCGATGATCGCGGCACCGCGCTTGGCGACGGTCGGGATGAAGTCCTCGGCGAGCCACTTCTCGTCGTTGCCGATGGCCTCGACGGCCGGCTTGCCCGCGACGGACGCCTGGAAGATGTCCGGGTACTGGGTGGCCGAGTGGTTGCCCCAGATCGTCAGGCGCTGGATGTCGGAGACGGTCGAGCCGGTCTTCTTCGCGAGCTGGGTCAGCGCGCGGTTGTGGTCGAGGCGCGTCATGGCGGTGAAGCGCTCGGCCGGTACGTCCGGCGCGGCGGCCTGGGCAATGAGGGCGTTGGTGTTCGCCGGGTTGCCGACGACGAGGATCTTGACGTCGTCCGCGGCGTTGTCGTTGATCGCCTTGCCCTGCGGCTTGAAGATGCCGCCGTTGGCGGAGAGCAGGTCACCGCGCTCCATGCCCTTGGTGCGCGGGCGGGCGCCGACGAGGAGACCGACGTTCGTGCCGTCGAAGGCGACGTTCGGGTCGTCGGTGATGTCGATGCCCTGGAGCAGCGGGAAGGCGCAGTCGTCGAGCTCCATGGCGGTGCCCTCGGCGGCCTTGAGCGCGGGGGTGATCTCCAGGAGGCGCAGCTTGACCGGCACGTCCGCGCCCAGCAGCTGGCCGGAGGCGATGCGGAAGAGCAGTGCGTAGCCGATCTGGCCGGCGGCGCCGGTGACGGTGACGTTCACGGGAGTGCGGGTCATGGCGTTCTCCGTATGACAGCGAGGCTTTTGATCGATCTCTTGATACCAAGAGATCCGCTCGTCAGGCTATCGCCTCTCGGCCGGACACGACCCCCGGGTCCGTGTGGCTCACCCCACAGAGCCGGAAGGCGGCGGCGGCCGCCGCCCCGGGAGAGAGGGGGCCGGCGGCCGCCAGGGTGCCACCGTGTGGCCATCCCGTGGGGGTATCGATCGCCTTCCCCGAAGGCGCTCCCCCATACCTGTTCCTGTCCGACTTCCTGTGCGACGGGGCGTCCGGGCTACGGAGTGCAGCCCTTCCGGCCCGCCGCGAGCGCCCCGCACGCCTTCGCCTCGGCGGCCGAGCCGACCGCGATCATCGGGGTGTACGCGTCGGTGTCCGCGTCGCCGACCAGGCCCTTCTTCGACGTCTTGGCACCGACGGACAGCGTCACGCTGTCACCGGGCGCCGCGAACTGGATCCGCGCCCAGGCCGCCTTGCACGTCTTGCTGTAGCGGACCTCGACATTGGCCGTGCCGAGCGCGGTCTTCGTCGGGCTGTCGGCCAGATCGCCGCCGCAGCCCATCGCCTCGGGGTCCTTGCCGGTGCAGCCGTCGCCCACGCACTGCACGCCCGCGGGCAGCTGGGGGGCGCTGGTGGTCGGCGGCTTCGACGGTCCGGCCTCGGTGCCCTTGTCATCGCCGCCGCTGGTCAGGACGTAGGCGATGAGGACGACGAGGGCCGCGCCGATGCCTCCCGCGAGGACCATGAACAGGCGCCGTCTGCCGCCCTGTCCGCCGCCGCCCGGCGGGTCCGGCGTCAGCACCGGCGGCGGGCCGAACTGGTCCGGGCCCTGGGTTCTCACCTGCGGCGGCACGCTCGGCGACGCCGGGGCCACGGCGGGCTCCGCCACCTCGGTGGACCGGGAGGCCGTCGCACTGCCGTTCCTGCTCGCGCCGGCCGCCGTCTGGGCGGCGGGCGCTCCGAACTCCCCCAGCGCGGCGCGCGCCTGGGAGATCCGTATCGCCTCCATGGTCATGTCGTGGCGCATCTCGGAACGGCTCCAGGCGCGCTCCGCGAGCTCCCACATCGTGTTCAGGTGGACGGGATTGGTGCCGGTGACCTCGGCGAGCGCGACGATCGCTCCCTTGGGCGCGAGCAGTCGTCCGTTCAGATACCGCTCCCACGAGGTCTTGCTGTACCCGGTGCGGTCCGCCAGCGCGGCGATCCCGAGCCCGCTGCGGTCCACCAGCCGGCGCAACTGGCTGGCGAACTCCTTCACCTGCGGGTCGAGTTCGTCCGGTAGCGCCCTCCAACGAGGCATTGCGTTCCCCCTATTCCCCCCATACGTGTCCGAATGACCCGCGCCGCGCCGCGCGTCGGCCCCCAGTGGCTACCCAATGGGATGCGAGTAGCCAGGATGTCAGGTCCCCGGACGGGGGCGCACGGAGGCATTCGACACTATTCGACACCAGGGTGTGCCCCCTCGCACACCGCCGGTTCCGGGACGCCCCGACTTCTCCGGGCTAGTCCCGAATGCCCAGGCTAGGCGCGCCGTCCGTCCCCGTGCGAGCGATCCCGGAAGTCGGCCGGACATCCCCACACAAGGAGGACGGGACTCCGCCACGGGAGTCCCGTCCGTCACCGCACGGTGAAGTGCAGGGTGTCCTGGAGGAACGGGATCCGCAGCCAGGGGTCGGGCTGCGCCATCATCGCGAGCAGCACGATGACCAGGCCGAGAAGCCCGTACGTGACCATGTCCGTGAAGCGGGAGCGCACGGCGAGCATGCCGACGCCGGGCAGCGCCCAGCGCAGCACGGCCCCGCCGATCAGCGCCAGGCCCACGAGCATGGTGCCGATCCGGAACACGTCGAACGCGGTGAGCAGCAGGCCGAGTCCGGTCACCGCGAGGACGGAGATCAGCGGCCACTGGCGGGCGGGCGCCGGGGCGTCACCGGGGGCGGCCCGGCCGCCGCCCTCGGGGCGCGCGGTGTCGCGGGTCCACAGGGGGAAGCGGCGCGTCCCGCGCTTCTTGCCGCCCGCCGGCTCCGCCGCCGTCCCGGACGCCTCGGCCGAGCCGTTCACCGGCGTGCCCCCGGAGGTCTCAGCGGACACCGTCGGCGTTCCGTTCCGCTGCCTCCACGACGTTCACCAGGAGCTGGGCGCGGGTCATCGGGCCGACGCCGCCCGGGTTCGGGGAGATCCAGCCGGCGACCTCGGCGACACCGGGGTGGACATCGCCGACGATCTTGCCGCTCGCGTCGCGCGAGACACCGACGTCGAGCACGGCGGCGCCCGGCTTGACGTCCTCGGGCTTGATCAGGTGCGGGACACCGGCCGCGGCCACGATGATGTCGGCGCGCTTGAGGTGGGAGGCGAGGTCACGGGTGCCGGTGTGGCACTGGGTCACGGTCGCGTTCTCGGACTTGCGGGTGAGCAGCAGCGGCATCGGGCGGCCGATGGTGACACCGCGGCCGACGACCACGACCTCCGCGCCCTTGATCTCGACGCCGTGCCGGCGCAGCAGCGTGATGATGCCGAACGGAGTGCAGGGCAGCGGCGCCGGCTCGTTGAGCACCAGACGCCCCAGGTTCATGGGGTGCAGGCCGTCGGCGTCCTTGTCGGGGTCCATCAGTTCGAGGATGCGGTTCTCGTCGATGCCCTTGGGGAGCGGCAGCTGGACGATGTAGCCGGTGCAGGCCGGGTCCGCGTTGAGCTCGCGGACGACGGCCTCGATCTCCTCCTGCGTGGCCGTGGCGGGCAGTTCACGCTGGATGGAGGCGATGCCGACCTGCGCACAGTCGCGGTGCTTGCCCGCGACGTACTTCTGGCTGCCGGGATCCTCACCGACGAGGACGGTGCCGAGGCCGGGCGTGACCCCCCTCTCCTTCAGGGCCGCCACGCGGACGGTCAGGTCGGACTTGATCGCGGCTGCGGTGGCCTTGCCATCGAGAATCTGGGCGGTCATGCCGTCCATTCTTTCAGGGCGGCCGTCATTCACCCAAGTTGCACTTGCACAACAGTCGTCACCCTGGCTGGACAGAGCGGTGCGCGGCCCAGAACCATGAACGGCGCAGAGCGCCGCAGGCAGCGGCAGGGGGGCGATCGTCCATGGGGCGGTCGATCGTAGTGCGCTCGCCCTCCTTCGATGCCCCGGTCTCGTCCCCATCGGCACCATCGAAGGATTCCGCCATGAGCTACGGCGACCCGAACAACCCCTACGGCCAGCAGCCGCAGCAGGGCAACCCCTACGGACAGCCCCAGGGCCAGCCCCAGGGACAGCCCGGCTACGGCTACCCGCAGGCGCCGCAGGGCGTCCCCCCGCAGGGGTACGGCTACCCGCAGCAGCCCGGCCAGCCGTACGGCGGCTACCCGCAGCAGGGCGGCTACGGCGTCGGCCCCGGCCAGCCGGGCGGCCCGCAACTGGCCCACTGGGGCCTGCGGGTGGGCGCCGCGCTCATCGACGGACTCATCATCACCGTCCCCTACCTGCTGGTGTTCCTCTTCGCCCTCGCCCCGCTCGACGCCGGTGAGTCCCCCAGCGGCGGGGCGACGCTCCTGATGCTGGTGGCCTTCATCTACGCGTTCGCCATGGGCATCTACCAGATCTACCAGGAGGGCAAGACCGGCCAGACCATCGGCAAGAAGGCCGTCAACATCCGCACGCTGAAGGAGCTCGACGGCCAGACCATGGGCTTCGGTCTGGCCTTCGGCCGCAAGCTGTGCCACGTCGTCGACGGGTTCTGCTACATCGGCTACCTGTGGCCGATCTGGGACGCCAAGAAGCAGACGTTCGCCGACAAGATCTGCTCCACGCTGGTCATCCGCGGCTGACGCACCACGAAGGGGTGGGTACGGGCCGTCGGCCCGTACCCACCCCTTCGTCGTATCCGCCGCCGGATCAGTGGAAGAAGTGGCGCGTCCCCGTGAAGTACATCGTCACGCCCGCCTTCTTGGCGGCCTCGACGACCAGCTCGTCACGGATCGAGCCGCCCGGCTGCACGATCGCCTTCACGCCGGCGTCGATCAGGATCTGCGGCCCGTCGGGGAACGGGAAGAACGCGTCGGAGGCGGCGTACGCACCGCGCGCCCGCTCCTCGCCCGCCCGCTCGACGGCCAGCTTGCAGGAGTCGACGCGGTTGACCTGGCCCATGCCGACGCCGACCGAGGCGCCGTCCTTCGCGAGCAGGATGGCGTTGGACTTCACGGCCCGGCACGCCTTCCACGCGAACGCCAGCTCGTCCAGCTCGCCCTGGGAGAGCGCGTCGCCGGTCGCGAGGGTCCAGGTGGCCGGGTTGTCGCCGTCGGCCTGGAGCCGGTCGGTGACCTGGAGCAGCGCGCCGCCGTCGATCTGCTTCGTCTCGACGCGGGCCGACGGCCCGTTCGGGGCGCGCAGCACGCGGATGTTCTTCTTCTTGGTGAGGGCTTCGAGGGCGCCGTCCTCGTAGTCGGGCGCGACGATGACCTCGGTGAAGATGTCGGCGACCTGCTCCGCCATCTCCTTGGTGACCGGCCGGTTCACGGCGATCACGCCGCCGTACGCGGAGACCGGGTCACAGGCGTGGGCCTTGCGGTGCGCCTCGGCGAGGTTCCCGGCGACGGCGATGCCGCACGGGTTGGCGTGCTTGATGATCGCGACGCAGGGGTCCTCGTGGTCGTACGCGGCACGGCGCGCGGCGTCCGTGTCCGTGAAGTTGTTGTACGACATCTCCTTGCCGTGCAGCTGCTCGGCCTCGGCGAGGCCGCCCGTGCCGTCGACGTAGAGGGCGGCGCCCTGGTGCGGGTTCTCGCCGTAGCGCAGGACGTTCTTGCGCGCGTAGGTGGCGCCCAGGAAGTCGGGGTGGCCGGAGTCGTCGGCGGCGGCGTAGTCGTCCGCGAACCAGGAGGCGACGGCCACGTCGTACGCGGCGGTGTGCTGGAACGCCTCGGCGGCCAGGCGCTTGCGGGCGGTCAGGTCGAACCCGCCGTCCGCGACGGCCTTCAGCACGTCGGCGTAGGCGGCCGGGTTCACGACGACCGCGACCGACGGGTGGTTCTTGGCGGCGGCGCGGACCATGGACGGGCCGCCGATGTCGATCTGCTCGACGCACTCGTCGGGGGTCGCGCCGGAGGCGACGGTCTCCTTGAACGGGTACAGGTTCACGATGACCAGGTCGAACGGCTTCACGCCGAGGTCGGCGAGCTGCTTCTGGTGGTCCTCCAGGCGCAGGTCCGCGAGGATGCCCGCGTGCACCTTCGGGTGCAGGGTCTTCACGCGCCCGTCGAGGCACTCCGGGAACCCGGTGAGCTCCTCGACCTTGGTGACCGGCACCCCGGCGGAGGCGATCCTCCCGGCGGTGGAGCCGGTGGAGACCAGCTCGACGCCCGCCTCGTGGAGCCCGCGCGCCAGCTCCTCCAGACCGGTCTTGTCGTAGACGCTGACCAGCGCCCGGCGGATGGGCCGCTTGTTGCTCTCGGCGGTCACGGGATAACTACCTTTCGTCCCTCAATGCTGAAGCCGTTACGGGCCAGACGCCCCACGACATCGACGAGCAGCGTGCGCTCGACTTCCTTGATGCGCTCGTGCAGAGCGCCCTCGTCGTCCTCATCGCGGATCTCGACCACGCCCTGGGCGATGATCGGTCCGGTGTCGACGCCGTCGTCGACGAAGTGGACGGTGCATCCGGTGACCTTGGCGCCGTACGCGAGTGCGTCGCGCACGCCGTGCGCACCGGGAAAACTGGGCAGCAGGGCCGGGTGCGTGTTCACGAACCGGCCGCCGAAGCGAGCGAGGAACTCCTTGCCCACGATCTTCATGAAGCCCGCGGAGACCACCAGGTCCGGCTCGTACGCGGCGGTCGCCTCGGCGAGCGCCCGGTCCCACTCCTCGCGCGAGGCGTGGTCCTTGACCCGGCAGACGAAGGTGGGCAGTCCGGCGCGCTCGGCCCGCTCCAGACCCGCGATGCCCTCGCGGTCCGCCCCGACGGCGACGATCTCGGCGCCGTAGGACTCCACTCCCTGCGCCGCGACGGCATCGAGCAGTGCCTGCAGATTCGTACCTGATCCGGAGACCAGCACGACGAGGCGCTTGGCCTTGGCCACGGCGGGGCCCTTTCTGGGAGAACATCCTGCGTGTCTTTGTACGGTCGTACGAAGGCTTCGGTGTCCCCGATACGGGGAACCCTACGAACCGGCCGACCGCCAGCAACGATACCGGCACGCCCGGCGGCCCCCACGGGACGGGGGCAGGAGCTACAGGTAGCGTCAGCGGCACGGAACGCTGAGCGGCCATGGGACGTTGACGTAAAGAACGAACCAAGCGATCGAGAACAGACCTGGCCATCGACCTAGGGGAAGACGCACACCTGATGCCGGACCGAAGCCTTCGCCACACGCTGCCCGCCGGCGCCGTCCTGCTGCGTGAAGGCCGACCGACGCCGCCGTCGCCGTCCAAGGGGACGGACGAGCCCAAGGCCGACAACCCGTTCGCGCCGCCGCCCGAGGACGCCCCGGACCGCCCGTGGCAGCCGCGCCGCCCGGAGGGCTCCGACGCCCCCGAGGGCGGTGGCGGTGACCACTCGCCCTGGGGCAGCCAGTGGAGCGACCGGCAGCCGGGCCGCGCCCAGGGCGGCCGCTTCGGCGACCGCCCCGGTGCGGGGAACGGACAGGGGGGCGGGCCCGAGGGGCAGGGACCCGGCGGCCCCGGCGGCGGGATGCGCTGGGACCCGACGGACCCGGCCCAGCGCCGCGCACGGTACGCACTGCTGTCCGGCATGTGGGGCTTCTTCTTCGCCCTGTTCAACTGGCCGTACGTGGCGCTGCTGCTCGGCGCGCTCGCCCTGTACTGGGGCATCAGCTCCCTGCGCGCCAAGCCGCGCACGCCCGACCCCGACAATCCGGCGCCCGCGGTGCCCGACAGCACGCGCCCGCAGACGACGGCCGCCATCAGCGGCCTGGTCACGGGCGGGCTCGCGCTGGCGCTGGTCGCGTCGGTGTTCACGGCCCGGATGGTCTACAGCGACTTCTACGAGTGCCGCACGGACGCCCTGACGAACCAGGCGCAGAAGTCCTGCGACGACCTCCTGCCGAAGGAACTCCGGCCGCTCCTCGGCTCGGACTAGTCCGCCGGTCCCGACGGACCGGCCGGAGGTTCCGCGGCCGGTCCGGGGGCCGACGCGTCCCGCAGGAAGGTCCAGCGCTCGCCCCGGGACGCCTCGTCGAAGTAGTAGTCGAAGGGCTCGAACCCGTCGTCGGCACTGACACCGGCACCAGTAGCGGCATCGGGCACGGTCGCGGGAGCCGGGTTCTGGGTCTGCGCCTGGGCCTGCCTCTGGGCCCGTGCCTGTTCCCGGTCTTCGGCGCGACGGTGGCGCCAGGTCTTCAGAGCCGCCGTCCAGGCCGACACCCGGGGTCCGACCACCGCGTCCCGGCCCCGCCACCAGCGCACCGTCAGCGCCACCGGCATCCCCACCGCCAGAACCCAGCCCGCCGCGGCCGCCCCGGTCAGCCAGCCCACCGGGCCGAACGCGGAGAGGGCCGCCACCCCGAGCGCCCCGCCGGACGCCACCGCCAGGCACGCCATCGCCGCCCCGCACAGCCCGGCCGCCACCGCCACCGCGCAGGCGATCCGGCCGCGCGTCCACCCGGCGGCCCCGCCGGCCCCGGTGACGAACCACGCCACGGTCGCCGCCGCCGCCACCGGCACCAGCGCGACGGCCCAGGTGAACGGCGTCCCGGGCCCGGCCGGAACCGCCGCGAGCAGCGGGAACGCGGGCAGCAGCGCACCGCCGGAACCGCCCAGCGGGCCCACCGCCTGCCCCGCGCCGAGCACCACCCCCGGGCCGAGCGCGTACGCCGCGCCCCACAGCACGGCGTTCGGCACCAGGGCGAGGCAGAGCAGCAGCACCGCGAACCGCCCCGACCACGCCCCCGTCACCCGGACGAACGACTCCCGCACCTCCCCGCCGTGCCACACGAGTCCCACGGCCATCACCAGCGCGCCGCCCGCGACGAGCACCAGGAGCCCCGCGGCGGCGGCCCGCGCGGCGACCGGCAGCACCTCCGTCACGAGGACGCGCGGCAGCACCTCCGCGCAGCGCCGCAGCGCGCCGGGCAGCGGGCCGCGCGGCCGGCCGTGCGCCGTCCACACCCCGGACCCGGCCGCGACCGCCGCGACCAGCGCCAGATGCACCCCGCAGCTCACCCACGAGGGCCGCATCTCGCCGCCCCCGGCATAGGCGGCGGCAGCGGCCCCCACCAGCAGATATCCAAAGACGGCGCCGCCCCAGACACCGGCCCCCTCCGCGCCCTCGCTGTCCTCCGCGGCGTCGCGGGCGGCCCGGTGCACCAGCCACGCGGGCAGGGCGAGCAGCAGCAGGGGCGTGAGCCCCATCGGCGCGGGCACCCCGGACAGCGTGTCCGTGCGGACGATCTCGGAGCCGTGCGCGATCAGCCAGAGCGCGGCGGCGGTGTGCAGGGCGGCGCCGGGTCCGCTGTCCGGGTACGGCGAGCTGATCCACAGCACCATCACCAGAACGGCGCACGCCCCGAGCCCGAGCCCGGCCGCCACGGCCCCGCCGAGGGCCCCGGCGGCCGGGCCCGGCGCCCGTTCCCGCGCCCGGTTCAGAAGCAGGGGCAGGGACAGTCCACGGCCGGTCATCTGGGTCACCGGACCATGCTCCCAACGACACGCGCTTTAGCCGCGTAACAGGCGAACTGCGGATGTGTCGCTGAAGATACGCTTATGTACTTTTTCGCGCGAAAGGGTGTGTGGAGTTCCCCATGACGCAGAGCCCTGCGACACCACTGCCGACGCCCACCGAGCGCCGCAGACTTCGTGTGGCGAGGTCGTTGACACAGACTCAGATCGCCGAGCGCGTCGGCGTGACCCGCGAGACCGTCCGCTCCTGGGAGACCGGCCGCACGGCCCCGCGGGGCCGCAAGCGGGAGGCGTACGCCAGGCTCCTCGCGGAGCTGGGGCGGGCGGAGACCGGGAAGGCCGGCACGGCGGACGCCGGCGCCCGCAAGGAAGCCGACACGCGTACGAAGGCTGAAGCGCGGGCCGCACGGCCCGCACCGGCCGTCGCCGCCGCCCCGGCCGCCGTACGGGAGGCTCCTCCGGAACCGGCGGAGGCCGACGAAAGCTCCGGCGACGGACCCGCACGGGAGCGGCCGCGCAGCGCCTCCGAGGCGTTCGACGCCCTCTACGCGCACAGCGCCCCGCACCTCGTCCGCCAGACCTACCTGCTCACCGGCCGCCGCACGCTCGCCCGCGAATCCGTCGAGCGGGCCTTCCAGCTGGCCTGGCAGCGCTGGCCGGAGGTGGCGGTCGACCCGGACCCCGTGAGCTGGGTGCGGGCCGCCGCCTACGAGTACGCGATGTCGCCGTGGCACCGGCTGCGCCCGGCGCACCGCCAGCCGGACGCCCCGCCCGCCGACGCCGACGACCGCAAGCTGATGGACGTGCTCCAGAGCCTGCCGCCCGCCTACCGGCGCACGCTGCTGCTCTACGACGGCGTGGGGCTCGACCTGCCGGAGACGGCGGCGGAGACGGAGGCCAGCACCCCGGCCGCCGCGAACCGCATCCTGCACGCCCGCGAAGCCGTCGCCGAACAGCTGCCCGACCTCGCCGTGCCCGAGCAGCTGCACCGGCGGCTGACCGAGCTCGCGGGCGCGGAGAAGCTGGACGCGCCGGGATCGACACTGGTGCGGGGCGCCGGCGAGAAGCGGGTCCGGTTCTGGACCAGGACCGCGATCGCCGTCACCGCCCTGATCGTCGGCATGACGGTGCTGACGCTGCGGGTGGCGCCCACCCACTACGAGCCGACGCCCGCGCCCGGGGCGCCCATCAGTGGCGTACCGCCGCTGACCGGCCCCGGCCACTACACCCAGGAGGACCTGGCGCTGCGCGAGGCGCTGAAGAAGCGGCTGAGCGGCGGGCCCGAGCGGCTGGCGCCGGTGGCCGAGTAGGCGCGTACGCGAAGAGGGCCCGCACCGATGACGGTGCGGGCCCTCTTCGCGTACGTACGGTACGAGAGACGCTTTAGCTGAGCAGCTCGCGCGCCAGCTTGGCGGTCTCGGTCGGCGTCTTGCCGACCTTGACACCGGCGGCCTCCAGGGCCTCCTTCTTCGCCTGGGCGGTGCCCGACGAACCGGAGACGATGGCGCCCGCGTGGCCCATGGTCTTGCCCTCGGGGGCGGTGAAGCCCGCGACGTAGCCGACGACCGGCTTGGTGACGTGCTTGGCGATGTAGTCCGCCGCACGCTCCTCGGCGTCGCCGCCGATCTCACCGATCATGACGATCAGGTCGGTGTCGGGGTCCGCCTCGAACGCCTCGAGGGCGTCGATGTGCGTGGTGCCGATGACCGGGTCGCCACCGATGCCGACGGCCGACGAGAAGCCGATGTCACGGAGCTCGTACATCATCTGGTACGTCAGCGTGCCGGACTTCGAGACCAGGCCGATGCGGCCCGGCTTCGTGATGTCGCCCGGGATGATGCCGGCGTTCGACTGGCCCGGGGTGATGAGACCGGGGCAGTTCGGGCCGATGATGCGGGTCTTGTTGCCCTTCGACTGCGCGTACGCCCAGAAGGCGGCGGAGTCGTGGACGGCGATGCCCTCGGTGATGACCACGGCGAGGGGGATCTCGGCGTCGATGGCCTCGACCACGGCGGCCTTGGAGAAGGCCGGCGGGACGAAGAGGACGGACACGTTGGCGCCCGTCTTCTCCATCGCCTCGGCGACCGAGCCGAAGACCGGGACCTCGGTGCCGTCGAAGTCGACGGTCGTGCCCGCCTTACGCGGGTTGACGCCACCGACGATGTTGGTGCCGTCGGCCAGCATGAGCTTGGTGTGCTTCATGCCCGTGGCACCGGTCATGCCCTGGACGATGACCTTGCTGTCCTTGTTGAGGAAGATAGCCATGGCTGTTCTGTCCCTCGTCCCTTACTTCGCGGCCGCGAGCTCGGCGGCCTTGTCGGCCGCGCCGTCCATGGTGTCCACGCGCTGCACCAGCGGGTGGTTGGCGTCGGAGAGGATCTTGCGACCCAGCTCGGCGTTGTTGCCGTCGAGGCGGACGACGAGGGGCTTCTCGACCTTCTCGCCCTTCTCCTCGAGGAGGGCAAGCGCCTGGACGATGCCGTTGGCGACCTCGTCACAAGCGGTGATGCCGCCGAAGACGTTGACGAACACGGACTTGACGTCCGGGTCGCCGAGGATGATCTCCAGGCCGTTCGCCATGACGGCGGCGGAGGCGCCACCGCCGATGTCGAGGAAGTTGGCCGGCTTCACGCCGCCGTGGTTCTCACCGGCGTACGCGACGACGTCCAGGGTCGACATGACCAGACCGGCGCCGTTGCCGATGATGCCGACCTCGCCGTCGAGCTTGACGTAGTTGAGGCCCTTGGCCTTGGCGGCAGCCTCGAGCGGGTTGGCTGCGGCCTTGTCCTCGAGGGCCTCGTGGTCGGCCTGGCGGAAGTCGGCGTTCTCGTCGAGCGAGACCTTGCCGTCCAGGGCCAGGATCCGGCCGTCCTTGGTCTTGACCAGCGGGTTCACCTCGACGAGGAGCGCGTCCTCGGCGACGAAGGTGTCCCACAGGGTGACCAGGGCCTCGGCGACGCCCTCGGCCACGTCGGCCGGGAACTTCGCCTGGGCGACGATCTCGCGGGCCTTGGCGATGTCCACGCCGTCGACGGCGTTGACCGGGACCTTCGCGAGGGCCTCGGGGGTCTTCTCCGCGACCTCCTCGATGTCCATGCCGCCCTGCACCGAGGCCATGGCCAGGAAGGTGCGGTTGGTGCGGTCCAGGAGGTACGAGACGTAGTACTCCGCCTCGATCTCCGGGGACAGCTCGGCGATCATCACCTTGTGGACCGTGTGGCCCTTGATGTCCATGCCGAGGATGTCGGTGGCACGGGCCACCGCCTCGTCGGCGTCGCCGGCCAGCTTCACGCCGCCGGCCTTGCCGCGGCCGCCGACCTTCACCTGCGCCTTGACGACGGACTTGCCGCCCAGCCGCTCGGTCGCCTCGCGGGCTGCCTCAGGCGTGTCGATGACTTCACCGGCCAGCACCGGTACACCGTGCTTGGCGAAGAGGTCCCTCGCCTGGTACTCGAACAGGTCCACGCGCGTCCGTCCCTATCAGTGATTCGCGGTTTTGCGTTGCTGTCTGCGTGGGCGTGCCGCGATGGGCAACTGTGACTCCGCTGTCACTAGGGAGGCGTACACGGTGGCCGGTACGCGGCATGTCCGTCTCGCAGGTTATCGCCGCTCAGCGATGCCTTCTAAATCGCAGATCACACCTGAGCGGTGATACCTGTCACAGAGCGCGCTTTTTCGCGGGCTCGCGGGCGGCCGTCCGCAGCCTCACCGTGCGGGGGTACACACGGTGAGGCCACCCGAAGGGCCCGATGGTGCGCGGTGGGCCCGCGGCGGGCGTCCCGTCCCCACGGAACACCCGCCTCACGCCTGGTGCGGATCCGGCCGGGCCGATGGCTTTCGGCCGTCCGGGTCCTGTGCGGCGTCGGTCTCTGGAGATCGCCGGGCGATCTCTCCGGATCTCCTGCCCGGAATTCCGCGGAACCGCTCAGATACCGGTGACGTAGCTCGGGGCCACGGAGTCCGCGACGCCCTGCACGCCGGTGACCGCGTTGCCCGCGAGCGGCCGGGCGTCGCCGGCGACCGTGCCGGTGACGTCGTTCGCGAACGGGGCGACCTGCCCGGTGACCCCGGCGGCCAGCGGCGCGACGCCGTCCCCGACGACGCCGTACGCGAACGGGGTCACGTCGCCCGTCACGCCCTGCGCCAGACCGTGCGCGCTGGTGGCGACGCCGCCGACGACGGGCTCCACGTGGTCGGCGACGGTCCGCACGAGCGGCTGGACGGCTCCGACCACACCGCCCGCGAACGGCCGCACGTCGTCGCCGACGACGGCCTGCGCGAACGGGGCGACCTCACCGGTCACCCCGTGGGCGAACGGCGTCACGTCGTCGCCGACGAGCGTGGTCGCGAACGGCGCGACGTCGCCCACGACCGCGTTGTCCGCGAGCACCGTCACGTCGCCGACGGCCCGGCCCGCGACGGGCAGCACCCCGTGGACGGCGGTGGCCGCGACGGGCGGCAGCACGGCCGCGGTGGTCTCGTCGACGACGGGGGTCACGGCGGAGGTCCGCGCGGCGGCGGTCTGCGCGTAGGGGGTGGCCTGCCGGGCGCCGAGTCCGTCCAGGAGGTTGAGGGCGTTCTCGGGGTGCTGGGCGTACACCTCGACGAACTGCTCGGTGGTGGTGACCTGGTCGCGCAGCTGCTCCGCGGTCTGCTGCCGGAGCTCGGGGGCGAAGGCGGAGAGCGGGCCGAAGAGGTAGTCGACCTCGTCCGTGGCCCGGTCGGCGGTCTGGTGCACCGTCTGGTGGGCGGCCTGGTGTGCCGCCTGGTGTGCCGCCTCGACGGGCTCGGCCGTCTGGGCTGCGCGGGCTGCCCCGGTCGCCTTCGTGACGGCTTCCGTGTCGGCGGTGCGGGTGACGGCGTCGGTCGCGGTCCTCGTCGCGGTCTTGGTGGTTGCCTTCGTCGTGGACTCGGCGCGGGCGACGGTGTCGTCGGCCTTCTGCGTCACGTGCGACGCCGTGTCCTGCACACCGGCGACGGTGTCGGCCGCCACGTCCGGCACCGAGAGCGAGTGGGCGGGCAGTTCGTCGGCGCTGGCCACGGCGGAGCCGAGTGCCCAGGCGCCCGAGACGCCGGCGGCTATGACGATGGAGCGGCGGATGTTCTTGTTCATCTGTACGTGATTCCTTCGGATTTCCGGTGTCGGGCAGACCTGTTCCGCCCCCGCGCGGCAGGTCACGAGCGGGGAGAGGGCTGCCCTAGCCGGGGAATCGAGGAATCTCGCGGAGCCGGTCCAGCACCGGCGGAACGTCACCGGACGCCGTGGCGCCGGGCGTCAGAAGAACGGGCACGCGGCTGCCGAACGCCGCCGCGTGCAGATCACCGTGCCGCGTCGAACCGCCGTCGCCCAGCGACGTGTTCGCCACCGGAGCGTCGTTTGGGCGGGACGGCACGGAGGGCGCGGCGGGCCGCACCCCGGTGTGCCGCGCGACGGCCACCGGCTGCCCGGTACCCGTCGCGGAGTCGTCGCCGAACTGCACGGGGCCGCAGCCTGAGGCTCCGGCGGACCGCTGCCCCGTCGAGTGCCGCGCCGTCTCGCCCACCACGGGCGCGGGCACGGTCACGGGCCGCGGATCGGCGGCGCCGGCGGACGGGGGCGGGGGTTCGGCCCCAACGCCGGGCACACCGGGCAGCCCCGGCAACGGCCTGGAGACCGCACCGGTCAACTCCTCGACCGGCTCGACCACGTGAGCCACCGTCGTGCGGACCGTGGCACGGACCGCGTCCGTGAGGGGCGTACGGGGTGTACGGGCGTCAGCGCGCTCGGCCACCGCGTCCACCGTCTCCCGAACGCGGTGCACCACGGCCCCGGTGTTCCGCTCGGCCTTCTCCACAGTCGTCTGCACAGTCGTCCGTGTGGCCGTCCGGGCGGGCTTCTGCGCGGGCTTCTGCGCGGCGGTCCGTGCGGGCTTCTGCGTGGCTGTCTGCGTGGCCTTCTGCACCGGCTTCTGTACGTGCTTCCGCACGGACGCGGGCAGCTGCGGCCGCGGCTCGGCGGAGAGCTTCGCGGCCGGGGCGATGTCGGCGGACACGCCGGACGCCTGGGCCCGGCCGCCGCACAGCAGCCCGAGAACGATCAACCCGCCGAACAGCAGCGCCAGTTGCAGCGCGCGCCGACCGCCCGCCACGCGCAGCAGGCGCGCGGCGGGGGCGAAGGTCACGGCGGGAGAAGTCACGGTCCGCCGATCCTCGCACGGGACGCGGGAGGCTGCGCAAGCCCTGTGGGCACTCCTGTTACCGATGGGTACTCATATCCGGTTCGCCAGCGCTCCCCCGGTATCCGCCGCCGCGTCCGGTATCGGCAAGGGCCGCTTCTCGATGGCCGCGGCCATGATGTCGGGGAAGAGGTCGGGGGTGCAGGCGAAGGCCGGGGCGCCGAGGGCGGCGAGGGCTGCGGCGTGCTCCCGGTCGTAGGCGGGCGCGCCCTCGTCGGAGAGCGCGAGCAGCGTCACGAACTGGACGCCGGACGCCTTCATCGCCGCGACCCGCTTCAGCATCTCGTCGCGGATGCCGCCTTCGTAGAGGTCGGAGATGAGCACGACGACCGTCTCGGCGGGGCGGGTGATCTGCGACTGGCAGTACGCGAGCGCCCGGTTGATGTCGGTGCCGCCGCCGAGCTGGGTGCCGAAGAGCACGTCGACCGGGTCGTCGAGCTGGTCGGTGAGGTCGACCACCGCCGTGTCGAAGACGACCAGCCGGGTCGAGATCGAGTGCATGGAGGCGAGCACGGCGCCGAACACCGAGGCGTAGACGACGGATGCCGCCATCGAACCCGACTGGTCGATGCAGAGGATGACGTCCTTCTTCACCGACTGCGCGGCCCTGCCGTAGCCGATCAGCCGCTCGGGCACGATCGTGCGGTACTCGGGCAGGTAGTGCTTGAGGTTGGCCGCGATGGTGCGGTTCCAGTCGATGTCGTGATGGCGTGGCCGGCTGATGCGGGCGCTGCGGTCGAGGGCGCCGGTGAGGGTGGCGCGGGTGCGGGTGGCGAGCTTCTTCTCCAGGTCCTCGACGACCTTGCGGACGACGGCCCGCGCCGTCTCCTTGGTGGTCTCCGGCATCGCCTTGTTCAGGGAGAGGAGCGTGCCGACGAGGTGCACGTCCGCGTCGACGGCCTCCAGCATCTCCGGCTCCAGGAGCAGCGTGGACAGGCCCAGGCGGTCGATGGCGTCGCGCTGCATCACCTGGACCACGGAGGAGGGGAAGTAGGTGCGGATGTCTCCGAGCCAGCGGGCCACGGAGGGGGCCGAGGCGCCCAGCCCCGCGCTTCGGCTGCCGCCGGTGGAGCGGTCCTTTCCCTGCCCCGAGCCGTACAGCGCGGCCAGGGCGCCGTCCATCGCGGCGTCCTTTCCTTCGAGCGCGCAGCCCGTGCCGTCGGCGCTGTCGCCGCCGAGCACCAGCCGCCAGCGCCGCATCCGCTCTTCCGTCATGTCGCCGCCTCCGCTTGATTGTTGGTACGCCGTCTCGTCTGCCGGGTGGGGTGGGTGCGCGACTGCGGCTCCGGTGGGGGCTGGTCGCGCAGTTCCCCGCGCCCCTGAAGGCCTGCGCTGCGCGCGCCTTCCCCTGCCCCTGAGCGAGCGGAGCTCGCTTCAGGGGCGCGGGGAACTGCGCGAGAAGCCCCACCGGGCCGCGGCCGAAGACTCATCCGTCACCACCCCCGGCCGACGCCCCGGCCCCGAGGAGCAGCCGGACGACAGGGAGCACGGCGTCGGCGCGGGCCGGGTCGAGGTCGGCGGCGAAGCCAGGGGGGAGCCCACCCATGGCGGACGCGGCACCCGAACTGCCCGGCCCGCGCCGCACCAGCTCCCCCAAAGACCTGCGCACCCCCGGCTCGTACGCCGAGAACGTGCGCCGCAGCAACGGCAGCACATCGGTGAACGCGTCGCCCGACACCCCGGTGAGCCACCCGTCCACCAACGCGAGCAGCCGCTCGTCGTGGACCAGGAGCAGCCCACCGCCCGAACCGCCCCCGACGAACCCCTCGATCCAGGCGGCGGCCTCCCCGGGCGGCGTCCCCGGGGACAGGGCGAGACCCATCAGGCGGGCGGTGTCGTCGTCGGACAGCTCCCCCTCGTCGAGCAGAATCCGCGCGCACCGGCCACGGATCACCCCGGCCACGCTGTCGCGCCCGGCGAGGGTGCGCAGCACGGCCCGCCAGCGGTCGCGCAGCCCGGCGTCCTCCAGCAGGGCGACGGCCCCGTGCACCCCGTCGACATGACCGCGCAGTGCGGCGGCGGCGTCGGCGTCGAGGCCCGCGCACGCCGGGGGCAGCCCGACGAAGACCCGCTCGGCGAGACCGGCGGCCACCCCGGCGAGCGCGGCGGTGTCGGTGCCGCGCACGTCGCCGTAGCGCAGCGCGCGGACCAGGGCGGGCAGGGCCTGGGCGAGGTGGCCGACGTCCGCGTCCAGGGCGGCGCGGTCGGCCAGCACCCGCATGACGGTGGGCAGCGCGTCCGCGAGGCCGGCGAGCAGGCACGCCTCGGCGAGCGCGGTGACGTCGGCGAGCGCGGACGCGCCGACGGCGTCGGTCTCCGTCTTGGCGGTCGCGGCGGCGAGCACGGTCGTGCCCCACACCCCGGCCTCGGCGACCCGCACCGACAGCTCCGGCTCCCAGCGCAGCCGCCAGCTCTCGCGGAAGGTGCCGGTGGAGCCGCGCGCGGACCGTGCCGGTTCGCCCCAGGCGATGCCGAGCAGCCGCAGCCGGTGCAGCAGCCGGCTGCGCGCGGCGTCGGTCTCACCGCGCAGATCGAGGTCCAGCTCCTTCTCCAGCGCGGCCGGCTTGAGGCGCAGAGAGCGCTGCAGCTTGGTGAGGTCGCGCTGGAGCGGCACCGCGGGCGCGCTCCGCGGCACCTCGCCCAGGTCGTCTCCGACCACCAGCCGGTCGTGGATCAGCGCCAGCGGCACGTCGGAGCCCTCGCAGAGCACGGCCCGCACGGCGTCGATCGTCTCGGTCAGGCCCGCGAGCGGCCTGCCCCGCATCACGGCGAGGGTCTCGGCGAGCCGGACGGCCTCGATGACATGGGCGGACGACACGATGCGGTCCTCGGCGCGGAGCAGTCCGGCGACCTTGGTCAGCCACCGCTCCACGGGCCGGTCGGGGACCCCGAACAGATGCCCGTACCACCCCGGTGACTCGATCCCCGCGCCGTAGCCGCTGGCGCGGGCGAGGCGGCGGTGGGTCCACGGCACCCAGGTCATGTCGACCTTCGCCTTGGGCAGCCCCTTGAGCAGCGCCCGGTCGGCGGCGACGGTCGTCTTCTCGCGCAGCGCGGGCACGTGCCACGCCCCGCACACCACCGTGACCTCTCCCCCGGACCCGAACTCGCGCTGCGCGGACCGGATCTGGAGCCGCATGTGCGCCTCACGCACCAGGTCGCGGCTGTGCCCGCCGTCCCCGTACGACTCGCGCAGCGCGCCCATCGCCTCGCCGAGCGCGGCGAACGCGTCGCCCTCCCGGTGCTCGACGACGTCCTCCCACCAGCGTTCCGCGTCGTCGTACCCGGCGGTCTCGGCGAGGACGCCCAGGGGGTCGAGGCGCACGGAGTCCTCGTGCCTCGGCTCCCCGTCCCGCGCCTCCTCGTCCTGCGCCTCCTCGTCGCGCAGCGCCAGGCTGTGTGCGGCCGGCAGGTCGATGAAGCGGACCGGCGCCCCGTGCTCCAGGGCCCAGCGGATCGCGACCCACTCGGGCGAGAACTCGGCGAACGGCCAGAACGCCGACTTCCCCGGCTCGTCCACGACATGGGCGAGGAGCGCGACCGGCGGCCGCATGTCCGGCTCGGCGGCGAGCGGCACCAGGGCGTCGGCCTCCGGCGGTCCCTCGATGAGGACGGCCGCCGGGGCCGCCTCGTCCAGCGCGCGCCGCACGGCACGCGCCGAACCCGGCCCGTGGTGCCGCACACCGAGCAGCAGCGGGCCCGTCATGCGCTGACCTCGCGGCAGGCCCGGTAGAAGTCCTTCCACCCGTCCCGCTCGCGGACCACGGCCTCCAGGTACTCCTGCCAGACCACCCGGTCCGCGGCCGGGTCGCGGACCACGGCGCCGAGGATGCCGGCCGCGACGTCGGAGGGGCGCAGCACGCCGTCCCCGAAGTGGGCGGACAGGGCCAGGCCGCTGGTGACCACGGAGATCGCCTCCGCCGTCGACAGGGTCCCGCTCGGCGACTTGACCTTCGTCCGCCCGTCGGAGGTCACGCCGTCGCGCAGCTCGCGGAAGACGGTGACGACGCGACGGATCTCGTCCATGCCGTCGGGGGCGGCGGGCAACTCCAGGGAGCGGCCCACCTGTTCGACCCGGCGGGAGACGATGTCGACCTCCGCCTCCACGGTCGCGGGCAGCGGCAGCACCACCGTGTTGAACCGGCGGCGCAGCGCGCTCGACAGGTCGTTGACCCCGCGGTCCCGGTCATTGGCCGTCGCGATCAGGTTGAAGCCGCGGACGGCCTGCACCTCCTGGCCCAGCTCCGGTATCGGCAGGGTCTTCTCGGACAGGATCGTGATCAGGGTGTCCTGCACGTCCGCGGGGATGCGGGTCAGCTCCTCGACCCGTGCCGTCATCCCCTCGGCCATCGCCCGCATGACCGGGCTGGGCACCAGGGCGTCCCGGCTCGGGCCGTGCGCCAGGAGCTGTGCGTAGTTCCACCCGTAGCGGATGGCCTCCTCCGGGGTGCCGGCCGTGCCCTGCACCAGCAGGGTCGAGTCGCCGCTCACGGCGGCGGCGAGATGCTCGGAGACCCAGGTCTTCGCGGTCCCCGGGACCCCGAGCAGCAACAGCGCCCGGTCGGTCGCCAGGGTCGTCACGGCCACCTCGACGATGCGCCGCGGGCCCACGTACTTCGGTGAGATCACCGTGCCGTCCGGCAGCGTGCCGCCCAGCAGATAGGTGGCGACGGCCCACGGCGACATCCGCCAGCGGGCCGGCCGCGGCCGGTCGTCCTGCGCGGCCAGCGCGGCGAGCTCGTGCGCGAACGCATGCTCGGCGTGCGGTCGCAGCGCCTGGTCCCCGGTGTCGGACCCGGCCTGCTCCTCGACAGAAACGGTCATGGCTGTCCCCCTCCAACTCGCGTCCAACGCGCGTCGCTTCACTTCGAATCGCCCAGCTCGGACCAGCACGACAAGACGGTCCGACCGCCTTCGCCGCGCGTTGGATTCCACGGTGCACCACGCCACTGACAATCGACCTCGCACTCCCGATCACCGCAGGTCAGAGCGGTTCCCGGGGAGATTGTCAGTGGCGGGACCTACCGTCGGAGACATGACTCAGCAGGGGGTGCGCTGGACAGCGGACCAGGTGCTTGCACTGGCGCCTGACGCCGCGTCACGCAAGGCGGGAAGCAAGCTCGGGACGGCGGGACCCTGGTCGCAGACCGGGAGTTCGGACGAGGGGGCGGTGTGGGGACTGTGCAAGGGCAGCGGCAGCAAGCCGTACCAGACGATCGTCGACACCGGCGGGGACAGCGCCGGCGGCGGCCCCGCGTACAAGTGCAGTTGTCCGAGCCGGAAGTTCCCGTGCAAGCACGCACTGGGACTGCTGCTGCTCTGGTCGGGCGGCGACCAGCAGGTGCCGGACGGGCAGGCGGCTCCGGAGTGGACGGAGCAGTGGCTGGCCGGCCGCAGACAGCGGGCGGCGGCGAAGAAGACCGCGCAGGACGCGCCCGACGGGGGCGCGTCGGCCGACCCGGAGGCGGCCCTTCGCAGAGCGGAGCGGCGTGCGCAGCGGATCACCGCGGGCGCCACCGAGCTCGAACAGCGCCTGACCGACCTGCTGCGCGGCGGTCTGGCCCAGGCGGAGCGGGCGGGGTACGGGCTGTGGGAGGAGACGGCGGCCCGCATGGTCGACGCACAGGCCCCCGGACTCGCGGCGCGGGTGCGGGAGTTGGGGGCGATACCGGGCTCCGGCGCCGGGTGGCCGGTGCGGCTGCTTGAGGAGTGCGCGCTGCTCCACCTCCTCGACCAGGGCTGGCTGCACCGCGCCGAGCTGCCCGAGGACCTGGCGGCCACGGTCCGCTCCCGCGTCGGTCTGCCCGCGCAGGCCACGGGGCCCGCGGTGCGGGACGACTGGCTGGTCCTCGCCCAGTACGACTCGGCGGACGGTCACCTCACCACGCGCCGCGTCTGGCTGTACGGCACGGCGACGCACCGCACCGCGCTCCTCCTCTCCTACGGCGCCGCGGGCCGTGCCCCGTCGCTGGCCCTGCCCGCCGGCCTGACCCTGGACGCCTCGCTCGCGGGGTATCCCGGAGCCGGGGCGCTGCGGGCGGAGCTGGGCGAGCAGTTCGGGACGGCGCAGCCGAAGGACGTTCGCCCGGCGGGAGTCGATGTCGGCGCGGCGCTCGCGGCGTACGGCGAGGCGCTCACGGCCGACCCGTGGCTCGAGTCGTGGCCGGTGACCCTCGCGGACGTCGTCCCGGCCCGGGACCCGGACGGCGGCGGCTGGCAACTGGCGGACGCGGAGGGGAAGTCGGCGCTGCCGCTCGTTCCGCAGGCGTCGGCGGCGTCCGGGCTGTGGCGGCTCGCCGCGGTGTCCGGCGGGGCGCCGGTGACGGTGTTCGGCGAGTGCGGGCACCGGGGTTTCCGCCCGCTGGCCACCTGGACCGGGGCCGCAGGCGAGGTCATATCGCTGTGCTGAGCCGCCCGCCGTCACCGCACGCCGCCCACCCGACAGAAAGGAAAGGGGACCCAGCATGACGCGGACCAGCACAGCGGGGACCAGCACGACCACCCCGCACACCTGGGACAGCCTCGTCACGGCCGCCCTGCTCGGTACGGAGCGGCGCTCGGGCACCAGCCCGCGCGCGCTGCTCGACGAGGCCGCCGCCCAGACCCTGCGGCACCGCGCGGGCCTGCGTCCGGCGCCGGCCGTGGCGCCGCCCGAGCCCGCGGGCCCGGACCCGCGCCCGCCACTGCCCGCCGCCGCGCGCCGCCGCCTCGCGATGCTGCTCACCGACCGCCCCGGCACCGGCGGCACCCGCCGCGGCTCCACGCCCGACCTGCTCGAACTGCTCCCGCAGTGGCTGGCCGCGGCCAACGAGCAGGGGTACGCGCCCCCGCCCGAGCTGCTGCCCGCGCTGCTCGACGCCGCGCGCGGCCGCACCGACTTGCGTCCCCAGGCCCTCGCCTTCGCCGGGCCGCGCGCCCTGTGGCTGGGCCGGCTCAACACGGACTGGAAGTTCGCGCTGCGCGCCACTCCCGGTGCGAGCGCGGCACTGCCCGCCCCCGAGGACACGGAGCGGGTCCGGCTGCTCTGGGAGGAGGGCCTGTTCGCCGAGCGGGTGGCGCTGCTCTCCACGGTCCGGGCGCACGACCCCGAGGCGGCCCGCACGCTCCTCGCGGGCACCTGGGGCTCGGAGCGTGCCGAGGACCGCCTCATGTTCCTCGACTCCCTGCGCACCGGACTCGGCGACGCGGACGAGCCGTTCCTCGAGCGGGCGCTCGGCGACCGCAGCAGGAACGTACGGGCCACGGCGGCCGAGCTGCTGTCCGCGCTGCCCGGCTCCGCGCTCGCCGGCCGCATGGCGGACCGGGCCCTGTCGTGCGTGGCCCTCGACCGGTCGACACAGACGATCACCATCGAGGCACCGCACGAATGCGACCCCGCGATGGAGCGCGACGGAGTCGTCGCCAAGCCGCCGGCGGGGCGGGGCGAGCGGTCCTGGTGGCTGGGCCAGCTGGTGGAGGCCGCCCCGCTCGACCGCTGGCCGGACCGGCTCGGCGGGCGCACCGCGCAGGAGATCGTGGCGCTGCCGGTGGCCGACGACTGGCAGGGCGAGCTGCACGCCGCGTGGTGCCGGGCCGCGGTGCGCCAGCACGACATCGCGTGGTCGCGGGCGCTGCTCGGGCCCGCGACGGCGGCCGGGGCGGCGGGGCCCGGCGCGGTGTCGCTGGCGGAGCGGGCGAAGCTGCTCACCGCGCTGCCGCGGGACGAACGGGCCGACTGGGTGGGCCGGTTCATCGCGGCGCACGGGCTCTCCGAGGCGTTCCAGCTGCTCGGGGTGTGTGCCACGCCGTGGGCGGTGCCGCTCGGGCAGGCCGTCGTCGACGCGCTGAACATCGCGCGGGACGCGGGCAGTTACCCGTGGAGCTTCAGCGGCGTGATGGGGCTGGCCGAGCGCTGCCTCGACCCCTCCGAGGTCGACCGGCTCGAAGCGCTGACCGCCGCCGTGGAGGAACCGGAGGGGTCGGCGCCCGGGGCCGGGGGGTACTGGTCGGAGGCGTTTCAGCGCCTCTCCGGCACGCTGCGGCTGCGCCGGGCCATGCGGGACGAGTTGGTGCCGCCCGCTTAAGGGGGGTGCGTCGTCGGGTGCGGGCCCGGTGGGGCTTCTCGCGCAGTTCCCCGCGCCCCTGAAGGCATGCGCTGCGCGCAGCCTTCCCCTGGGTCACCTCCAGTTCCTGCTCGCCGGACCTGGCGAACGCCGCCTTCTTCCCGTTCACCCGGACCTCGCTCGCGGTGAGCCCGAAGTCGAGGTCGAA
>NZ_JBEYYU010000084.1:0-30218 GCF_040645755.1 Streptomyces sp. NPDC046716 | reverse complement strand
GCTCTCGGCGAGGAGTTCGTCGGCGTCGACGATCCGGTACGCGTAACCCTGCTCGGCCAGGAACCGCTGCCGGTGCGCGGCCCGGGGTTCCCGGGGGCGCGGCCTCGCCTTCGTCACTGATGGTGCGTCATACGGCGGTCAGGGCTGCCGCGTTGACTAGCAGGGCCAGCACGGACAGCACGGTGCGCAGATAGTGGAAGCGGCGCCACAGCGGGCGCGGGTCCTCCCAGTCGGCCGGGATGTCCGCCGGGTCGCTGATCGACTTGACCCGCCGGTTGATGGGCACGTTGCACAGGTGGGAGACGCCGGAGACGCCGAGGAGCAGTACGGCGCCCACGATGAACAGCGTGCGCGGTGCGGTGCCGTCGGCCAGCACCGCGAGCACGATGTCGAGCAGCGTGCTGGACAGCACGATGACGGGCATCGTGGGGTCCCAGTTCCGGCCGAGCAGCTGGTGCGCGTGGACATAGGTGCCGGTCTCCATCGCGAAGAGCGCGGGCAGCACGCTCAGGGCGACGGCGAACAGCACTCCCGCGGTGACGCCGCTGCCCAGCAGGGCGGCGACGCCGAGCACCTCGGTCATGACGCGGTGGCCCCCGCGGGATGCGTGTCCACGCTCAGCTCCGAGACCTTGCGCATGACGGAGTTGCGGAAGTGCGCGGCGAACGCCTCGGGCGTGGAGGTGTCGCGCGCCTCGGCCAGGAGCGGGACGAGTTGCGCCTCGGCCGAGTGCACGCCCGCCTGCGCGCCCATGTGCCGGCCGATGGCCGTGACGTCGCCCTCGTACTGGATGAACCGCACGACGACGTCGTCCTTGACGAAGACGGCGGTGCCGAGCAGCCGCCCGGCCGCCTGCCCGTCGGCGCCCGCGAAGTCGGGGGTGTCGACGCGCTGGAAGTTCTCGAAGATCTCGGCGATCTCGTCCTCGTGGCCGGGCTTGACCCGGTACATGATGGCTGCGTAGGGCATCAGATTCCTCCGTCGACTTCGATGGTGGTGCCGGTGACGTACGCGGCCGAGGGCCCGGCCAGGTACAGCACGGCACCGGTCACGTCCTCCGGGCGGCCGAGGCGGCCCAGTGCGGTGAGGGCGGCGAGCTTCTGGGCCACCGGGGGCGGCGGGCCGCCGCCCGGTTCGGTCTCGGTGACGCCGGGGGCGACCAGATTGACCCGCACCCCGCGCGGACCGAGCTCCTTGGCCAGGGCCCGGGTGAACCCGACGAGCGCCGCCTTGGACGCGCTGTAGTGGACGCCGAAGGGGCGGCCGCGCAGTCCCACCGACGCGCCCACGTTGACCACCGACGCGCCCTCGGCCAGTGCGCCGAGCAGTTCCTGGGTGACCAGGTAGGCGGAGGTCGTGTTGTGGTCGAGCACCCGGCGCCACTCGTCGTCGGTGAGGTCGGCGAACGCCCGGTGGCCGTCGACGCCGAGGTTGTTGACCAGCACGTCGAGGCCGCCGGCGCCGAACCGGGCGGTGACCGCGCGGGCCAGTTCGGCCGCGCCCTGACGGGTGGTCAGGTCGGCCCGGACGGTCTCCGCCTCGGCGCCGAGGCCGGCCAGCTCCGCGGCCAGCTTCTCGGCGGCCTCGTCGTCGTGGCCGTAGGAGACCACGAGGCGGGCCCCGGCGCGGGCGAAGGCGAGTGCCGTCGCCCGGCCGATGCCCTTGGTGCCCCCTGTGACGACGACGCGCACCGGACCGGTGGCGTCGCTCACCGGACCGCCCCGGCGCGCGGCGCGACGCTGATCATCCGGAGCAGCATCCGCGGGGTCTCCGCCTCGGCGACCGCGTCGTCGTCGAGGACGACGCCGTACTTGCGGTTGATGACGCTGGTGACCTGGAGCAGGGCCAGCGAGTCGTACCCGAACTCCAGGAAGGAGGTGTCGAGGGCCTGTTCGCCCTCCAGGGCCATGCCCTCCTCCGGCGCTCCGACGCATTCGAGCAGCAGCTCGCCCAGTTCGGACAGGGTCATGTCACTCACGATGGCTTTCCTCTCGCTTCCTGAGGGATCAGTTGGCTCTCGCCAGTTGCGGACCCGTGACGGGCACGGTGATGTCGACATCGAGCTGTGGCGAGGAGTCGAGCACCGCGCGGTGCAGCTGCTCGACGCTGGGGGACGGATCGAGCCCGAGGCTCTGGTTGAGGCAGCGGCGCAGCTGCCGGTAGACGGTGAGGGCGTCACTGCGGCGCCCCACGCGGTACAGCGCCAGCATCAGCTGCTCGTGCACCGCCTCGTGCAGGGGATGGCGGGCGGCGAGTCCGGAGAGCTCGCCGACGAGTTCATGGTGGCGCCCGAGCCTCAGGTCCGCCTCGATACGCCGTTGAAGCACGCTCATCCGGGACTGGTCGAGCCGGGTCGCCTCCACCTCCAGGAGCGCGCCGCAGGGCACGTCGACCAGGGCCCGGCCGTGCCACAGCGACAGCGCCCGGCGGAAGTACGCGGAGGCGCCGGCCCAGTCGCCCTGGTCCAGGGCTCGGTGTCCTGCCGAGGACAGGGCGTCGAACTCGTGGGCGTCGAGCATCCCGCCGTGCACGTCCAGGCGGTAGCCGCCCGGCTCGGTGACGAGGATGCTCTTGGCGCCGTTGGGCAGTCCCGCGCCGGTGCCGTCGTCGCCGAGGGCGGCGGCGATGGCGTTGCGGATCTGGAGGATGTACGTCTGCAAGGTGGTCTGGAGGCTGCGCGGCGGATGTTCGCCCCACACCTCCTCCACCAGCGCGGCCACCGAGACGACCTCCCCGGCCTGGAGCGCGAGCAGGGCGAAGACCTTGCGCGGCTTGACGGCGGTGAGGTGCACCGGGACGCCGGCCAGGGTCGCCCTGAACGGTCCGAGCACGCTGATTTCCATGGGGACTCCTTTGGGTTACGAGGATCGGCCGACGTGGCGCGGTGCCGCGGAACGCAGCGCCTCGCCCACCGCACGGGGCACCTCGCGGTCCCGTACGAAGAAATGCGTGCCGCTCACGGTGCGGAACCGGAAGCGGGTACTGGTGCACCGCCGCCAGGCCCGCACCTCGTCGGCGCCGACCAGCGGATCGTCGGCGCCCGCGTATGCGTCGAGCGGGCCCGGCAGCGCGGTGACGGGCGGCCGGCGCAGGCTCTCGGCGAGGAACAGATCGGCCCGCAGCGTGGCGAGGGTCCGGGCCAGCCGGTCGGCCCGGTCGCGCAGCACCGCGGGGATGCTGTCCCGGCCGCCGAGGGCCACGATCAGCTCCTCGTCGGGGAGCCCGGGGGTGAGCAGCGCCCGCAGCAGCTGCGAGGACAGCTGGGGCGCGGCGCACGCGCCGACGGTGAGCAGTTCGGGCGGCCGCTGTCCGGTGCGGACCCGCTGTTCGGCGAGCCGGTAGGCGACCAGGGCGCCGAGGCTGTGTCCGTAGAGCGCGTAGGGCTCGTCGAGCAGCGGGGCCAGATCGGCCTCGACCGCGTCGATCAGCCGGGCGCCGTCCGTGACGGGCGGCTCCCGGTGCCGGGTCTCCCGGCCGGGCAGCCGCACCGGCAGCACCTGCACACCGTCGCCGGTGCGCCGCTGCCAGCCGGCGAACGTCGCGGCACCGCCGCCGGCGTGGTGGAAGCAGAACAGCCGGATCCCGTCCGTGCCGGACGTCGGTCGTGCCGCCAGCGAGTGCTGCACCGCATCCCCCTTCGTGGCGCGATCACGCCCCCACGCCTTTCGGTCACTTGCGCGACCCGAGCGTCGGTGCAGGGGCTCGGTGAACGCTCAACTGGCGCTGGAGCGCGGGTCACGGAGCACCGGCAGCAGCGGTTTCGGCCCGGTGTCCTCGCGCCGGTCGCCGAAGTCGCTGTCGAAGACGGCGGCGCTGACGGTGTAGGCGTCGTCGACCAGCCAGCTGTCGAAGGACCACTCGGGCCCGGTGCCGGGCAGGCCGTCGGGGCTCAGCAGCCGGACCCGGCCGTCTAGCCGGCCGAATCCGAACTCGGTGAAGCGGAACCTCAGTCCCTGCCCGATCGCCTTGCTGTACGCCTCCTTCAGCGTCCACAGCCGCACCAGCTCCCGGTTGCGCAGCGGGGCGGGCACCCGGCGCAGCTCCTCCAGTTCGTACGGGGTGCAGGCGCTGGCCTCGGTGCCGAGATCGAGCATCCGGCGGTCCGCGGGCTCGGTGTCGACGCCGATCCGGCCGAACCGGGTCAGGCCGACGACGAGCAGCCCCTCGGTGTGGCTGAGGCCCACGTCGAGCTGGTCGATGCCGCGCAGATAGGGCCGGCCGCCCGGCTTGTACGCGAGCTCCAGCTCGGCGGGGAGCGTGCCGAGCACGGCGCTCGACGCGTGCTTGAGCAGCATCCGGGCGGCGACGAACCGGTCCCGCCCGCGCGTGGGCGGCATCCGGACCAGACGGGCGTGGTCGGGGCCCAGTGCGGCGATCAGCGCGGGGTCGGCCAGATCCGGCGGCAGCCAGTCGTCGACGGCCCCGAACACCACGCCGCTCCCCCGCTCGGACACCGCCCGGCGCAGGGGCTCCCAGGAGTGTTCCGGGCCGCGGTGCCGCAGCGGTGCAGTGCTGGTCCGGTCGTCCATGACGGTCCTCTCCGGCCACCGCGCGCCGACCGGGCACGGTGGGGTCGAGCGTGGCGGCCGCCGTGCGGTCAGCGGCCGAGCGCGGTCGCGTACAGGTCGTAGCTGCGGGCGTCGTCGAAGCGGTGCAGCAGTTCGGTGAGCAGTTCGTCCGCCCCGGCGGACAGCCGGCGGGCCGCCGACTTGTCGAGGCGGCAGGCGACCCGGGTCAGGGCCATCGCCGCCCAGGCCGGTGCGGACAGGAAGCCGCTGCCGGGGCGGTGCCGCCACACCCCCAGGCAGGCGGCGCCGGCGACGACCAGGGCGTACCGGTCGGCGAGTGCGTAGGCGCGGGCGCTGATCGGGCGGTCGGCGGGGCCGGCGGTGAGTTCGGCGCAGGCCTCGCGCAGCAGGCGTGCCTGGACGGCGAGGATGCCCGCCGCCTCCGCGAGGGCCTGGCCGCACTCCCCCGCGGCCGCCTCGGCGGTCCGGGCGACGGAGTCGAGCAGGGAGTCGCAGTCGGCCGCGGTCCCGCCCGTCGTCCAGGGCGGCAGCGCGGCGTCGAACGGGCGGAACAGCGCGGCGAGCCGGTCCGGATCGCCGGCCGGGGCGAGCGAGGGCACGCGCAGCAGTTGGGCGACGATCTCGGTGCGGCTGGCCGAGGTGCCCGCACTGCCGAGGCCGATCATCGGCAGGTCGCGGGCGATCTTGCGGAAGGTTCCGTAGCTGCCGCCGCCCGCGTACGCCTCGACGCCCAGCACGATCGACAGGTCGTCCATCATGTCGTTGAGGACCGTCGGCAGCAGGTACTTGGCGACGGCGCCCAGCGTCCGGCTCTCGGCGGGCAGCAGGTGCGGCGCCCGGGTCGCCACCAGGGAGAGGCAGTCGCACACCAGCAGATCGGCGAAGGCGTGGACCAGCGCGGCGCGCGTGCTCGCGGTGTGCAGGGAGGCACTGCTGCGGGCGTGGCGCGAGCGGGCGAAGGCGGTGGCGGTGCGCAGCGCGGTGTCGGCGCAGCCGAGGGCCATCGACAGGCCCGCGCCGCGGGTGAGCGGGAAGACGGCCTCGGCCTGCGCGAGTCCGGTGCCCGCGGGCCCCAGCAGCGCGTCGTCGGCCAGCCGCCACCCGTCGAACGCGAGGCCCTGGATGACACAGCCGCGTACGCCCGCGGTGGTCCGGCGCGGCAGCAGCGTCAGTCCGTCGCCCGTGCCGACGCCGGGGGCCAGGAAGGCGCTCGGGCCTTCGGGCCCGGGTGCGAACAGCACCAACGCCCGGGCGCCGGCGGCGTTGTTGACGGCCTCCTTGCGGCCGGTGAGACGGTAGCCGCCGGTGTCGGACCGCGCGGTGAGCCGGTTGCGCAGGAAGGCGTTGCCCTGGGGCGGCTCGGGGTAGGCGCAGGCCATCCGGTGGCCGGCCAGCAGCAGATCGGCCGTGTGTCTGCGCTGGGCCGTGCTGCCCCCGGTCCACACGGCCACGGCGGCCAGGAACGAGGTCAGGCCGTAGCCGAGGCCCAGTGCCGCGTCGCGCCGGAACACCGCGCGCAGCACTCGGGCCAGGGCGTCGAGCCGGTCGAGCCTGCCGCCCAACTCCCGCGGTACGAACTCGGCGTTGAGCCCGAAGGCGTCCAGCAGTCGCTCCGCGGCCGGCAGCAACTGGCGTCGCTCGTCGGCCGCGAGGAACTGCTGGGCACCCAGCGGGTTGCCGGGATCGTCGAGGCCCGCGAGATCGAACTCCAGGCGTGCGATGCGTTCCTGCACCGCGGCCTCCGCGGAGTCCGCCGTGGTCGGCGCCGTGGTCATGATTGCCTCCGTCCTCCCTGCGCCCCGCTGTCCGTACGGCCCGACCGGCTCGGCTCAAGACGCGCTCAAGGTCGTGCGGCCAGAATCAGTCGCGTCGACCGGGATGGGCATGGTCAGCAGTGCGGCGGGCGGTGGCGCGGGCAAGGAGCGGTAGTACTCCTGGAGGACGTGGTTCTGTTCGGCGGGCAGCCACATGGAGCCGTAGGCCACCAGTGCGTTCCACACCGGCCGCAGCAGTCGCTCGAGCGTCCCTCGAGCCACACCGCCGCCGCTGTCTCCGATAGCGGGCATGTCGTGCCGTCCCTTCTGAGATTGGTCAGGGGTCACCTTCGCCCGGGCGACTCGCCGCAGCCTCGAGGAACTCTCGTACGCACGCCGCTCAGCGGGCACTCCAGCGCGGCTCCACCGGCCTGTGGTCGGATGCGCCCAGGCGGCATATGCCGGTATGGGGAGGGAGCTGCCGGTGTCCCAGCGTGATCCGCAAGTGACGGTGGTCGAGCGATATCCGGCCGCGCCCGCGGCCGCGCGGTTCGAGCGTGAACTCCTCGACCACGCGCGCCGCCGGGAGACCCGCCGCGGCTGTGTCTCACGGCTGACGGCCGTGCTGACCGGCCGCCGCGGCTATGTGCACATCGACCGCTGGAGCGGCCTCGATCTGCTGCTGCGCGTGGTGCACGCGACGCCGGCGCCCTCGGATCCCACGCCGTCGCACACCGAACTCCTGGTCAGCGTCGGCTCCGTGGCGGGCTCCGGCACGCCCGCGGGGGCGGCCCGGCTGGTCTTCGTCCGGGCCACCGTGACCGGCGATCCGGAGAAGTTCGAGCTGGCCTTCGGCGCCCTGGCCGGGGCGTGCCTGGCCGACGAGAGGTTCGGCGGCAGCGAACTGCTGCGCTCGGTCGCGGATCCGTACGCGTACACGGGCCTGCTGTGGTGGCAGGACGCCGAAGCCTACGAGCGGGACTGGGCCGGCGCTCCGCTCCTGGCGCGCCGCGCGGAGCTGGCGACGCTGGCGCACCTCACGGAGGAGCCGGCCGAGCCGCTCGGCCAGGGCGCGTTCTGACGGTTGCGTCGTCGGCCCGGATTCCACGGCACGCGAGGGCGGCACCGTCGGGTTCCAGCCGGAGCACCATCCGGCCACAAGCGCCTCTCGAGCGGGTGGCCGCACCATCGTCGGCATGGACGAGCCCACCGGAACACAACCGGTCTTCGCGGTGGTCCGCGGACGGCCGGACGAGGTCGAACTCGCCGCCCTCACGGCGGTACTGCTGGTACGGCTGCGCGGGTCGTCCGCACCGGACGACGCCCAGGAGGCCGCGGCAGGCGCGGCGCCCCGGGCGCCGTGGAGTGCGCGGCGCAGGCCGCGCCCGCGCGTCGGCTGGTCGGCGCCCGCCTGACCGGCGGGCCGCGGACCGGCGACGCTCCGACAGTCCTCGCGGCGGTGGGCGCACCGCGGCGACGTGGGTGACGCAGACGACGGGGGCGTCACGCCCGTACGACACGCAGGGGGTCCACGTGACAAGCCACGACAACTTTACCGAACTGATGATCGAACGGGCCGCACGGCATCCGGAGCGCGAGGCCCTGCTCCTTCTGCCGGACGACGAAAGCCGCGGCCGGCCGGCCGCGGTCACCTACCGGGCGCTCGACGCGAGCGCCCGGCGGCTCGCGGGACGGCTGCTGACCGACGGCGCCGCGGGCGAGCCGGTCATGCTGCTGCACACCGCGCCCGGCCAGTTCGCCGTCTCCTTCCTGGCCTGCCTGTACGCGGGCGCGATCGCGGTGCCGGTGCCGGCCCGCGGCGGCCGCAGCCACCACGAGGAGCGGCTGGCCGGAGTCCTGCGGCAGGCCTCCCCCCGGATCGCCCTCACCGACGCGGCCCTGGCCCCGGACGTCTCGCAGCTGCTCGCCCGGCACGGCCGCGGCTCGACTCCGTGTCTGGCCGCGGACGCGGTGAACGGGCAGGGCGACTGGCAGCCGCCGACGAGCGGCCCGGACGACGTGGCCTACCTCCAGTTCACCTCCGGCTCCACCGGCAGCCCGCGCGGCGTCGAGATCACCCACGGCAACCTGCTCGCCCAGCAGGAGGCGCTGGCCGGACTGCTCGGGGCCACTCCCGGCACCCGCATCGGGGGCTGGCTGCCGCTCCATCACGACATGGGCCTGGTCGGCCAGTTGCTGCATCCGCTCTGGCTCGGCGCGACCTCCGTCCTGCTCTCCCCGGAGTCGTTCGTGCGGCGTCCGGCGCGCTGGCTCGAGGCCATCACGCGGTACGGGATCGAGGTGAGCGGCGCCCCCGACTTCGCGTACGACCTGTGTGCGCGCCGGGTCACCGACGAGGAGGCGGCCGGGCTCGACCTGTCCGGCTGGCGGGTCGCGGTCTCCGGCGGCGAACCGGTGCGGGCCGAGACCCGCCGAGCCTTCGTGGAGCGGTTCGCGGACGCGGGCCTGCGCCCCGGGGCACTGCGCGGCGCGTACGGTCTCGCCGAGGCGACCCTGCTGGTCGGCGGCGCCTCGGCGGGCGGCGAACTCGCGGCGGACGAGCAGGAGTTGGAGCAGGGCAGGCTGACCGCACCGCGGCCCGGCCGGGCCGGCCGCACGCTGGTGCCCTGCGGCGAGGCGACGGACCGGGTGCTGATCGTCGACCCGCAGAGCCGGACCGTGCTGCCGGACGGGCGGATCGGCGAGATCTGGGTGGGCGGCCCCACGGTGGCCCGCGGGTACTGGCGCGACCGGTCGGCGACCACCGGGCAGTTCGGTGCCGTGACCGCGGACGGCAGACGCGGCCTGCTGCGCACCGGCGACCTCGGCGTCCTGTCCGACGGCCTGCTGTACGTGACCGGCCGCCTCAAGGACGTCATCGTGGTGGCGGGCCGCAATCTCTACCCCCAGGACCTGGAGCGCACCGCCCAGCGCGTGAGCGCCCTGTTCGGCTCGGGCAGCGCCTTCTCCGTACCCGGCGACTCCGAACGGGTCGTCCTGGTACAGGAGTTGCGCACCCATCAGCGCTACACCCTCGATCTTGACGGGCTCGCGCAGGACGTGCGCCAGTGCCTGACCGAGGAGTTCGAGATACCGGTGGCGGGCGTCCTGCTCGTACGGCAGGGCACGGTCCGGCGCACCACCAGCGGCAAGGTCGAGCGCGCGGCGATGCGCAGGCTGTTCCTGGACGGCGGGCTGCAGCCGCTGCACCAGTACCTGGCCGACGATCTCGCCGCGGCGGACGAGCGGGAACCGGCCCGCGCCGGACGGACGTTGCAGACAACCCGAGCAGGCAGGATGTGACTGAGGTGACCCCCGACCTCCCCGACGAGCAGTCCTTCGCCACCTGGCTGACCGAGCGGATCGGCGCTTACGCGGGGCGGCGGATCGACCCCGCCGAGGAGGTGTCCGCCTGGGGGCTCGACTCGGTCACGCTGCTCACCCTGTTCGGGGACATCGAGGCCGAGTTCGGGCCGCTGCTCGAACCGGCGGACATCTGGTCCCACCCGACCGCCATCGACCTCGCCCGCTACCTGGCGCTGCGCCAGGGCCTGCGCCGGCACGGCGGCCGGGTGCGTCCGGCGCTGGTGTTCACCGGGCAGGGCTGTCAGCATCCGCGGATGACGGCCGGTCTGCACGAGGGCCTGTCCGGCTACCGGCGCCACCTGGCCGCCGCCGACGAGGCGATCGCCCCGTATCTCGGGCGCTCGGTGCGCGAGTTGATCCTCGACGGGGACGAGCGGGTGCACCAGACCGCGCTGACCCAGCCCGCACTGTTCGCGGTGGGCTACGCGCTGGCGATGACGCTCCTGGAGGACGAGGGGGTGCGCCCGGTGGCCGTCCTCGGGCACGGCACCGGCGAGGTCGCGGCGGCGGTGGTGGCCGGCGCGATGCCGCTCGACGACGCCGCGCGCCTGGTCTGTTTCCGCGGCGCCTACACGCAGTACCTGCCCTCGGGCGGCGGCATGATGGCGACCTGCGCCTCCCCGTTCGAGGTCGCGGACGCGCTGGCGGACGAGCCCGAGGTGTCCGTCGGGGCGTTCAACGCGGCCCGGGCCACGGTCCTCTCGGGTGCCGTGGACGGTCTGGAGCGGGTCAGGTCCCGGCTGGCCCGGGTCGGCATCGCCAGCACCTTCCTGTCGGTGAGCCACGCCTTCCACTCCCCGCTGATGGAGCCCGCGATCTCCAGGTTCGCGGAGGCCGCCCGGCACCTGCGCACCGACCGGCCCACACTGCCGTACTACTCGACCGTGCACGGGCGGCAGTACGACGGAGTGCTGGACGCCGGCTACTGGACCGCCCAGCTGACCGCGCCGGTCCGGTTCGCCGACGCCGTCCGCCGGATGCTCGCGGAACGCACGCCCAGCCACGTCGTGGAGATCGGCCCGAAGGCCGTCCTCACGCCCTTCCTGCGCCGGATGGCCGGCCGGCAGGGCTCGGCGTGCCTGGCCGTGTGCCGGGGGCCGAACAGCAACGCGGTGGATCTGGCGGGGGTGCTGTCCACCCTCGACGCCGGCCCCCTGGCCGAGCGCTGAACCGATTCGCCGAGGGGGCCGGCCGGGCGGCCGTCAGGGGATCCAGCCGGCGTCCTCGGCTATCCGTATCGCGTCGATGCGGTTGCGGGCGTTGAGCTTGTCGACGACGGACGTCAGGTAGTTGCGCACCGTCCCCTGGGTCAGGAAGAGCTGGTCCGCGATCTCGGCCGCGTCCGCGCCGCGTGCGGCGAGCCGCAGCACCTGCGTCTCGCGCGGCGAGAGCGGATTGTCCCGGGCCTCCCAGGCACTGAGGGCGAGTTCGGGATCGATGACCCGCTGTCCGACGGCGACCGCGCGCACCGCCTGGGCGAGCCGGGACGGCGGCGAGTCCTTCATCAGGAATCCGCTGACCCGTGCGGCCAGCGCCCGGCGCAGCGTCCCCGGCCGCCCCAGGCTGGTCAGCATGAGCGTGCGGCACTGCGGCATCCGCTCGTGCAGCTCGGCGGCGGCGGTCAGGCCGTCGGTGCCGGGCAGGTCGATGTCGATGACCGCGACGTCCGGACGGTGCTCGAGCGCGGACGGCACGATCAGGTCACCGCGGTCGACGGACGCGACGACCTGGAGGTCGGGCTCCAGCTCCAGCAGCGCCACGAGCGCACCGCGCACCATGTGAACGTCCTCGGCCAGCAGAATCTTCACCAGCAACAAATCTTCCCCCGTTTGTCCACGTGCTCAACCAGCGCGCTGTTCCGACCAATTCGCCTCGGCCGGGGCTGCTGGATGCCCTCCTTGCAGGCACAGTTCCGGTGGTTGCTCCTCCCCCTTCGACGGTCGCAGCGGGGCCGCGGCCGTCAGCCGGAACCGGCCACCGGCGACGGGCCCGGCGGTCAGCTCTCCGCCGATGGCGCCGAGCCGGGCGCCGAGATTGCCCAGGCCGCTGCCCCGGTCGCGCGACCCGATCCGGTTCGCCACCGGAGCGCCGTCGTTGACGAGATCGAGCCGGACGCGGTCGTCGACCACGGCGACGTCGATCGTGCAGGCCTGCACCTTGCTGTGCCGCAGGATGTTGGTCACGCCTTCCCGCAGCGCGGTCGCCAGCACGGTGTCGACCAGCGGATGGAGCCTCCCGACGTCGGCGGTCAACCGTACGTCGATGTCGGCCGCCGCCAGCACCTCGGCCACCGAACGGGCCTCCGCGCTCAGCGACATGTCCCGGTAGCCGCTGGCCACGAGCCGCACGTCGGCGAGGGCCTGCCGGGAGATCTGGAGCACGGTGGCGACCTCGTCCCTGGCCCGCTCCGGGTGGACCGTGACCAGCCGGTGGATCAGCTCGCTCTTGAGCGTGATGGCGGACAGGCTGTAGCCGAGCAGGTCGTGCAGGTCCCGCGCGAAGCGCAGCCGCTCCTGCGTGACCGCCATCCGGGCCATCTCGGCGCGTGCCTCGTGGACTTCGCGGACCAGGTCGGTCAGCCGCGTCAGGCCGTAGATGACCAGTCCGGTCAGGGCGCTGGAGATGATGAGGTACGCCGACTGCGGTCCCGGCACGCCCGTGGCGAGGGCCCAGCCGAGGATCACCAGCGGGATGCCGATGTAGCAGGCCCAGGCCACCCGGCCCGGCAGCAGCAGGAGCACCGAGGCGGCCAGCGGGCCCGCCATGCTGCCCCAGGAGACACCCAGCCACGCCAACGGGCAGAGGGTCAGCACCACTTGGACGCCGAGGGTGAGCGTCTTGCGCCGCATCGACCAGCGCCGGGCGCCCGGCGAGGTGAGCGCCATCTGCACGGCGTAGAGGACCACGAGGGCGCAGATGGAGACGACGAGTGGTGCCGTACCGGCCACCGCGTTGCGGACGTTGAGCAGGGTGACGACGCCGTATCCGAAGATCGCGACCGAGCTGATGACCTGTGCCAGGCGGGGCACCAGTACCGGCCCGTTCATCCCGTCACCGTCGACCACCTGCGCCGGCCTGCCTCCGCCGCTCTCCGGACCGTGTGCTTCCGCTCCGCCCTCGACCGGATGAGCATCATGACCCGATGTCCGGAAACTGCCAGGCATGTGTCGACTCCTGGGGTGTAAGCAGGGAGCGTGCGTGACCGCACTATAAGCCGACACATGCCTAGCCCGGGAAATTTGCGGACTCTTTACATCCTCTACAACAGCAGGGGAACGGGGTTGAGTTGGTCGTAGGCGGTCGGCCGGTCGAGTTGCCCCAGAGAGACCGGTACGTCGTACAGCCGCCCCGGCGCGTACCGGGCGTAGAACGGACGCAGCCCGGGGACCAGTACCTTCACAGCCGGAACGGCCACGTCCGGGCGGGTCTGGTCGAGGATCAGCAGCTCCATGCCGTGCGCGGCCACGAGGGCGCCGACGGCGTCGACGTCCGCGCGCAGGTCGTCGTTGCGCACGGGTGCGGGCCAGGCCGACGGGCCGCGGCCGCGCTGACCGGGATCCGGCAGCAGATGGGGCCGCACGGGCGCGCACGGGGCGTGGCCCGCGGCCGCCGCGGGCAGCATCTGGATCATCTCCGTGAGGGCCCGCCGCAGCGCGGTGGCCGGGTCGAAGTGCGCGCCGAAGCCGTAGACGACGTCCGGGGTGGTGCCGCGCGCGCAGCCGGAGGCCGCCATGACGACGGGGATGCCGAGATCGGAGGTGAGGTCGAGGGCCCAGACCTCGCGACCCGCCCGGTGCAGGCGCTCGCGCAGCGGGGTCAGCCAGGGCGCGTCGAAGGCGTCGAGGTCGATGCCGGGCAGACGCAGCCGGTTGTACCACCACAGCGCCACGGCGTCCCGCTCGACGAGCTCGAGGAAACCCTGGACGACGGCGTCCTCGAGACTGCTGCCGGCCGCGTTGCCGTTGGAGTCCGCCCACAGTCCGTCCGTGGCGCCGGAGTCGAAGTAGAGCGTGGAGGTGGGCAGCAGCCGGCGCTTCCCGTCCGGCGTCCACACCGGGGTCCACCGGATCGGCGCGTCCGGGTCGAGGGGCCGGGACACGTGGTGGAAGGGCGTGTGGGCCTGGTTCCAGCGGTCACGGTCGGCGAACTGCCGCTCGTGGAAGAGCTGGTAGGCGTTGGGGTGCAGGGCGGCGTCGCCGAGACCGCGCAGGGAGTCGGTGACCGTGCACTCGTCGCCCTGGAGCGCACCGCAGTAGCGCTCCACGGCCTCGCACAGGGCGCTCACCCTGGCCTCGACGGCCGTCACGCCCTTGCCCGAGCTGCGGGACCGCTGCACGCGCCGCACCCCGGCGGGCGAGTGGCCGCGCAGCGCCAGGTTGGGCCCCGAGTCGTAGGCGTGCAGACCCTCGGGCAGTCCGGTCATGGGCCGCACCTCGGTCACGATGCCGGTGACCGGGCCGATCAGGTGACGGTGCCGGCTCAGCATCTCCCGCGCGGACAGCGCGCGGTCGTTGCCGCCCGTGTCCCGGGCCTTGGGGCGGTGTTCGAGCCGCACCGGCCGCTGCGCCCGCTCGGCCATCAGGCCGGGGTCGCCGCAGTCCGGGCACTGGGGCCGCCGGCGCACGGGGTGGTGGGTGGCGCGCAGGGTCAGGCTGTCCAGGACGCTGACCTCCTGCTGCTGTGGGCCGCGCAGTCCGGCCAGCCACTTGACCGTCTCCAGGACGGCGCTGTGCAGTCCGATGGCCCGCACGGCGGCGAGGGACGGCGAGAGGTCGCCCGGGTGGGCGTCGAGCCCGGCCGCCCGGCGCATCTCCAGTTCGGCGCCGCGGTGGGCGCGCAGCCGGTGCGTCAGGCACGACCAGCAGGCGGTGTCCGCGGCCGGGTCGAAGACCGGGCCCGTCCACGGCTCGGCGGCGAACGGCCGCGCCAGGAGCCAGGGACGCCCCGCGGCACGCAACCGCGCCTGGACGGCGGCCAGTTCGGGGGCGAGATAGTCGTCGCACAGGACGAGCGCGAAGGCGACGTCGCTAGCGGCATCCGTCTCCGCGTCCGCGTCGGTCAGGCTGATCCCGGAGGCCCGGCAGGCCGCCCGGGCCTGCTCGGCGTCCACGTCTCCGACGCAGATCAGCGCCACCCGCCGGGCGCGGACCGCCGTGCCGGCCAGCGCTCCGTCGAGCCCGGCACGGTCCCAGTACGCGAGGTCGGGCCCCGGCTCGGCCTCCGCGCCGTGCCGGTATCCCACGAGATTGGCCTCGGCGAGCCGGCGGACCGCGAGGCCCACCTGGTCGACGGGCATCGCGGCCGCCGCGTCGCGCAGCAGCTCCGACAGGGTCCGGCTGCCGTCGAGCAGCGACACCAGCGCCTCGGCACCGGCCCCGCGCACGGCGGTCACCTCACGGTCGGACCACATGAAGACGGCTTCACCCGGTACGGTCACGGTCCGTACGTGGCGCTTGAGCGCCACGTACGGACCGGGCACCGAGGTCTGCGCCTCGGTCACGCGCCCACCCGCAGGTCGGCGAAGGCCGCTATGCACACACACCAGTCGGCCGGGCGGTTGCCGGGGCCGCTGAGGCTCTCGACGGAGAGGAACGACCCGTCCGTCTCGACGAGGGGTGACTCGATCCGGCCGGCGGACACGGGCTCGAGCCCCTCCCGGGCAACGCGATGCGCGAATCTGAGCACTTCTTGGGTGGTGTTCACGCCTACTCCTGGGTCTAATCAGCGAGCGACTGGGCAACCGGAACCCGGGCAGTGGTAAGACGAAGGTCTCCCCGCCGAGGTCCGAGGACTGCGCGGCGCCGGATGGGACCGGTTCGGCGCCGCGGCGAGAGTCTGCGTCCGGAACTGACCCGTCCGTCAGTGCGAATCTCACTGGTGACCCATGACTTTTTCATGAATGCCGTCGTGTGTGGGTCACTGGGAGCGGACCGGAGCCCGTGGCAACCTCAGCCGTTGAGTTCGTCAGGGCCGCACGATCGCCGGCGGCCGTGGCCCAACGGGGAAGAGGACACTGATGGAGATTCAGATCCTGGGGTCGCTCGCCGCGCACGAGCGCGGCACCTCGGTCGTACCGAGCGCGGCGAAGCCTCGCCAGCTCCTTGCCCTGCTCGCCCTCCACGCGGACCAAGTGGTGTCCGTGCCGACGCTGATGGAGGAGATCTGGGCGGAGAACATTCCCCGCAGCGCCTCGACGACGCTGCAGACCTACGTGCTGCAACTGCGCCGCAGAATCACCGCGGCGCTCGACGGCACCGGCGAGCGCGACGCGAAGGACATCCTGGTCACCCGGTTCGGCGGCTATCTGCTCGACCTCGGCCCCGGGCACGTGGACGCCCACGAGTTCGAGCGGCTCGCCACGGCCGGCGGTACGGCCTTCGGCCTCGGCGACCACCGCACGGCGGCCGATCTGCTGCGCCGGGCGCTCGCGCTGTGGCAGGGTCCCGCACTGGTCGACGTACCGACCGGGCCGGTGCTCGACCTGGAGGTGCTGCGGCTCACCGAGGAGCGCACCATGGCTCTGGAGCGGCGCATCGAGGCGGATCTGCGGCTCGGTCGGCACACCGAGGTGGTGCCCGAGCTGCGGGTGCTGACGGCGCGCAATCCTCTGCACGAGGGATTCTGCGCCCAGTTGATGCGCGCACTGCACCATTCAGGGGGCAGCTGGCGCGCGCTCGAGGCCTACCAGCAGTTGCGCGGCCATCTGGTCCGCGAGCTGGGTCTCGAACCGTCCCACGCCCTCAAGGAGCTGCACCAGGCGGTGCTCACCGGCAATCCGAACCGCGCGCTGCACCCGGCCGTCGCCGACTGACGCGGCGGCCCGCTCGGGTCGAGCGGTTCTCCAGAGGACGTGCCGGGCCCTTTGAGCGGCCGTTCCTACCGTGGCCCGATGACGACCTTCGACGAACTGCTCGCGCACGCGCCCGCGCCCGATCTGCGGCGCTCCACCGACGAGTTGAACCGGCTGAAGGAGGAGCTGAGCCGCGGCCCCGACCCGGAGGCCACCCGGCGCCAGCACGCCAAGGGGAAGCTGACCCCCGCCGAACGCCTCGGCCTCCTCTTCGACGAGGACACGTTCACCGAGATCGAGCCGCTGCGCCGGCACCGCGCGACGGGCTTCGGCCTGGAGAACCGCACCCCGCACGGGGACGGTGTGGTGATCGGCTGGGGACTCGTGCACGGCCGCACGGTCTTCGCCTACGCGCACGACTTCCGGGTGTTCGGCGGTGCGCTGGGCGAGGCCCACGCGGAGAAGATCCACAAGGTGCTCGACCTGGCCGAGGCGGCCGGGGCGCCGGTGGTCGCGCTGAGCGACGGCGCCGGGGCCCGCATCCAGGAGGGCGTCATGGCGCTCGCCGGATACGGCGGCATCTTCCGCCGCAACACCCGCGCCTCGGGCGTGATCCCGCAGATCAGCGTGATCCTCGGCCCGTGCGCCGGAGGGGCGGCCTACTCCCCCGCGCTCACCGACTTCGTGTTCATGGTGCGCGGCACCTCGCAGATGTTCATCACCGGCCCCGACGTCGTGCAGGCGGTGACCGGCGAGCAGATCTCCCACGACGGTCTCGGCGGGGCGGATGTGCACGCCACCGTCTCCGGGGTCGCCGGCTTCGCCCACGACGACGAGGCGGAGTGCCTGGAGGACGTCCGCCATCTGCTCTCGCTGCTCCCGCAGAACAACCGCGAGCTGCCGCCGGCCGCCCGCGGCGACGACCCGGCCGACCGCCGCACGGACGCGCTGCGCTCGCTGGTCCCGGCCGACCCGCAGCAGGCGTACGACATGCGGGGCGTGATCGAGGAGATCGTCGACGACGGCGAGTACTTCGAGGTGCACGAGGGATGGGCCCGCAACGTGGTGTGCGCGCTGGCCCGGCTCGACGGCGAGGTGGTCGGCGTGGTCGCGAACCAGCCGTCGGCGCTCGCCGGGGTGCTCGACATCCACGGGTCGGAGAAGGCCGCACGCTTCGTGCAGACCTGCGACGCCTTCAACATCCCCCTGGTCACGCTGATCGACGTGCCCGGGTTCCTGCCGGGCGTCGACCAGGAGCACGGGGGCATCATCCGGCACGGCGCGAAGCTGCTGTACGCGTACTGCAACGCGACGGTGCCGCGGATCTCGCTGGTGGTGCGCAAGGCGTACGGCGGCGCCTACATCGTGATGGACTCGCGCTCCATCGGCGCCGACCTGTCCTTCGCCTGGCCCACCAACGAGATCGCGGTGATGGGCGCGGAGGGCGCGGCCAACGTGGTCTTCCGCCGGGAGATCGCCGCGTCCGAGGACCCGGAGGCCACCCGCGCACGGCTGATCAAGGAGTACAAGGCGGAGTTGATGCATCCCTACTACGCGGCGGAGCGCGGGCTCGTCGACGACGTCATCGATCCCGGGGAGACCCGGGCCGTGCTCATCCGCTCGCTGGCGATGCTGCGCGCGAAGCACAGCGCGCTGCCCGAGCGCAAGCACGGCAATCCGCCGGTGTGAGCCGGGTCGTCACCCCTCCCCGTACCCCTCCCGGAGCTCGATCTTCCGTACCTTGCCGCTGACCGTCATCGGGAACGCGTCGAGGAGCCGCAGCCGGCTCGGCACCTTGTAGTGCGCGAGCCGGTCGCGGCAGTACGCGCGCAGCTCGTCCAGGGTGAGGGGGTCCGCCGGGTCCCGCAGGATCACGCAGGCCAGGACCTCTTCCCCGTACTTCTCGTGCGGCACCCCGACCACCTGGACGTCGGCGATCCTCGGGTGCCCGTACAGGAACTCCTCGATCTCGCGCGGGTAGATGTTCTCGCCGCCACGGATGATCATGTCCTTGATGCGGCCGACGATCTGCGCGTACCCGTCCTCGCGCAGCACCGCGAGGTCGCCGGTGTGCATCCACCGTCCGGCGTCGACGACCTCGGCGGTCTTCTCGGGCTCTCCCCAGTAGCCGAGCATGACGCTGTAGCCGCGGGTGCACAGCTCACCGGGTTCGCCGCGCGGCAGGGTGACGCCGGTGACCGGGTCGACCACCTTGACCTCGATGTGCGGCAGGACGCGGCCGACGGTGCCGGTGCGGCGCTCCAGGTCGTCGTCGCGGCGGGTCTGCAGCGAGACGGGCGAGGTCTCGGTCATGCCGTAGCAGATGGAGACCTCGGCCATGTGCATCTCGGCGACGACCCGCTTCATCACCTCCACGGGGCACGGCGAGCCCGCCATGATCCCGGTGCGCAGGCTGGAGAGGTCGTAGTCGGCGAAGTCCGGCAGGTTCAGCTCGGCGATGAACATGGTCGGGACGCCGTACAGCGAGGTGCACCGCTCCTCCTGCACGGCGCGCAGCGTGGCCGCCGGTTCGAAGGACGGGGCGGGGATGACGATGCAGGCGCCGTGCGAGGTGACGCCCAGGTTGCCCATCACCATCCCGAAGCAGTGGTAGAAGGGGACGGGCAGGCACACCCGGTCCTGCTCGCTGTAGCCGACCGTCTCGCCCACCCAGAAGCCGTTGTTGAGGATGTTGTGGTGGGAGAGGGTCGCTCCCTTGGGGAAGCCGGTCGTGCCCGAGGTGTACTGGATGTTGATCGGGTCGTCGCAGGACAACTCGGCCTCACGTGCGGCCAGTTGTGCGGGGGTCACCGCTTGCGCCGCTCCGACGAGCGCGTCCCAGCTGTGGTCGCCGATGAAGACGCGCTGGCGCAGTTCCGGGCATTCGGGCGCGACGCGGCGCGCCAGCTCGCGGTAGTCGGTGCCCTTGTGCCCGGGGGACGCGATGAGCACGCTGACGCCCGACTGCCGCAGCACATAGCCCAGCTCGTGTTCCCGGTAGGCCGGGTTGATGTTCACCATGATCGCGCCGATGCGCGCGGTCGCGTACTGGACGAGCACCCACTCGGGGCAGTTGACCGCCCAGATGCCGACCCGGTCCCCCTTGGCGACGCCCCGCGCGAGCAGTCCGCGCGCCAACTCGTCGACGGCCGAACCGAATTGGCCGTACGTCCAGCGGCGCCCGCTCGGCACGTCGACGAGCGCCTCGCGGTCGGGCCAGGCGTCGACGGCGCGCCGGAGATTGGCGCCGACGGTGTCGCCGAGCAGGGGTGTCGCACTGGTGCCGTGCGCGTACGAGACTGCGGTCGAGGGGGCGGTCACCGGCGGTCCTCCTTGAGTACTCGGCGGGCGGGCCATGCGCGGGCCCGCCCCACGAGCAACTTAACGGCGCCCGGGCCGAGTTCGTACCCCCTCGCCACCGGGCGTTCCGGCAGGCCGCGGCGGATGATCGTCTACGCTCGCGGACATGGACACCTCCGCGGACGCCTTCGCCGTGACCGGCCTCATCACCCGGTACGCGGAACTGGTCGACACCGGCGACTTCGCCGGGGTCGGCGTGCTGCTGGCCGAGGCCGTGTTCATCGGCAGCGGCCCGCCCGTGGAGGGCGCCGAGGCCGTCGAGCGGATGCTCCGGGACAGCGTGATCCTCTACGAGGACGGCACACCCCGCACCCACCACGTGACGACCAACATCGCCGTCGAGATCGACGAGGCGACCGGCACCGCCTCGGCCCGCTCCTACGTCACGGTCTTCCAGGAGCTGCCCGAGCTGCCGTTGCAGCCGGTGGCCGCGGGCCGCTACCGGGACCGCTTCGCCCGCCGCGACGGGCGCTGGCGGTTCGTCGAACGCCGGGTGCGCATCCATCTGGTGGGCGACGTGAGCCGCCATCTGCGGGGCTGACGAACGGCCGTACCGACGGGGTGCCTGCTAGGGTTTATGTGATCTGTTGTATGCGAACAGTCTGTGAGCGAGGAGTGGCAGTCGTGGCGGGTGACGACGACATCTCCGGGTGAGACCCGGTTCTGACAGGCCACCGGAGGGCGCTGAGAGAGCGCCGAGCCGGAGTGGCCCGTTCGTCGTACCCCTTTTTCCCACGCCGCTCAGGGCAAAAATCTGCCTGCCCGCTCTTCCGCGAGGTCACTTCCATGTCCGACGCCTCCATCGTCTGCTCGAACCTCTCCTTCGCCTGGCCCGACGACACCCCCGTCTTCCAGGACCTCTCCTTCACCGTCGCCCCGGGCCGCACCGGCCTGGTCGCGCCCAACGGCTCCGGCAAGAGCACCCTGCTCAAGCTGATCGCGGGCGAGCTGAAGCCCACGGCGGGCTCCGTCTCGGTCGACGGCACGCTGGGCTATCTCCCGCAGAGCCTGCCGCTGACCAGCGGCCTCACGGTCTCCGAGGTGCTCGGGGTCGCGCCCGTCATCCGGGCCATCGACGCCGTCGAGTCCGGCGACGTGGGCGAGGAGCACTTCACCACCATCGGCGACGACTGGGACATCGAGGAGCGCACCCGCGCCCAGCTCGACCGGCTCGGGCTCGCCGGGCTCGCCCTGGACCGGAGCCTGAGCACGCTCAGCGGCGGCCAGGTCGTCTCGCTGGGCCTCGCCGCCCAGCTGCTGAAGCGGCCCGACGTGCTGCTGCTCGACGAGCCGACCAACAACCTCGACCTGGCGGCCCGGCACAAGCTCTACGACGTGCTGTCCGACTTCACCGGCTGTCTGCTGCTGGTCAGCCACGATCGGGCGCTGCTCGACCGCATGGAGCGCATCGCCGAACTCGGCGGCGGTGAACTGCGCCTGTACGGCGGCAACTTCACCGAGTACGAGGAGGCCGTGCGCGGCGAGCAGGAGGTCGCCGAGAAGAACGTGCGCAACGCCGCGCAGGAACTGAAGCGCGAGAAGCGGGAGATGCAGCAGGCCCGCGAGCGCGCCGAGCGCCGGCAGAGCAACGCCGCCAAGAACCTCAAGAGCGCCGGGCTGCCCAAGATCTTCGCCGGGAACATGAAGCGCGGCGCGCAGGAGGCCGCGGGCAGGTCCGGCACGATGCACGCCTCGCGGGTCAGCGAGGCCAAGGCACGGCTCGACGAGGCGGGCCGGGCCGTCCGTGACGAGCAGCGGCTGATCCTGGAGCTGCCGGACACCCAGGTGCCCGCCGGACGGAACGTCTTCATCGGCGAGGCCCTCCAGGCCCGGCACGACGGCCGGCCGGTGTTCGCCGACGGCGGCGTCGACCTGACCGTGCGCGGCCCCGAGCGGATCGCGCTGACCGGGCCCAACGGAGCGGGCAAGACCACGCTGCTGCGGCTGATCACCGGCGACCTCGCGCCGGACGGCGGAGAGATCAAGCGGGGTGAGGGCCGGATCGCGTATCTGTCGCAGCGGCTCGACCTGCTGGACCCGGAGCTGACGGTGGCGGAGAACTTCGCCGCGTTCGCCCCCGAGCGGCCCGAGGCGGAGCGGATGAACCTGCTGGCCCGGTTCCTCTTCCGGGGCGCCCGCGCGCATCTGCCGGTCGGGGTGCTGTCCGGCGGCGAGCGGCTGCGCGCCACGCTGGTCTGTGTGCTGTGCGCGGAGCCCGCCCCGCACCTGCTGCTGCTCGACGAGCCGACCAACAACCTCGACCTGGTCAGCGCGGGTCAGCTGGAGAGCGCCCTCAACTCCTACCAGGGAGCGTTCATGGTGGTCAGCCACGACGAGCGGTTCCTCACCGAGATCGGGGTGAACCGCTGGCTGCGCGTGGCCGACGGCACGCTCCAGGAGAGCGGCGGCCCCGAGGTGTGACCGGCCGGTGTGCTCGATGGCCCGCGCCCGAGGCTGCCGCCCGGCGGGCCGCCCCTCGATCGCATCGGACGGTTCCCCGTGTCAAAGACCGCTCTGCTCGCCCATGACGTCGTCCGGATCCTCGGGGACCGGCGCGTCCTCGACGGCGTCGGCCTCACCGCGTCGCCCGGCCACCGCATCGGCCTGATCGGTGAGAACGGCGTCGGCAAGTCCACCCTGCTGCGGGTGCTGGCCGGCGTGGACGCGCCCGACTCCGGGAGCGTCGAGCGCCCCGACGACCTCGGCCTGCTGCACCAGGAGATGCCCTTCGACCCGGCGACCACCCTCGACGAGGTGCTGGACGAGGCGCTGCGCGAGGCCCGCGAGGACCTCGCCGAGCTGGACCGGCTCGGCGCCGAGCTGGCCGCCGTCCCCGAGGACTCCCCCGGCCATCAGGACCTCCTGGAGGCCTACGGCCGGCGGCTCGAACAGGCCCAGGACCGGGAGTCCTGGGACGCCGACCGGCGGGCGGCCCTGATGCTGGGCGGCCTCGGTCTCGGGGCGCTCGGCCACGACCGCACCCTCGGCGGGCTGTCCGGCGGGCAGCGCGGCCGGCTCGCGCTGGCCGCGCTCCTCGTACGCAGGCCGTCGGCGCTGCTGCTCGACGAGCCGACGAACCACCTCGACGACGAGGCCGCCGCGTTCCTGGAGGAGCGGATCCGGGAGCTGCCCTCGGCCGTGGTGATCGCCAGCCACGACCGGGCGTTCCTGGACGCCGTCTGCACCGATGTGATCGACCTCGACCCGGCGGTGGACGGCCCGGTCCGCCACGGCGGCAACTACAGCGCGTACCTGGGCGAGAAGCGCGCCGAGCGGGCGCGCTGGGAGCGGCGGTGGGCCGAGGAGCAGGAGGAGCTGGTCCGGCTGCGCCACGCGGCGGGCGTGACCGCGCACCGGGTCGCGCCGGACCGGGGGCCGCGCGACAACGAGAAGATGGGCTACGGCCACCGGGCGGGCCGGGTCCAGAGCCAGGTCTCGCGCCGGGTGCGCAACGCGAGCCGGCGCCTCGACGAGCTGGAGCACGCCCAGGTCGCCGAGCCGCCGAGCCCGCTGCGGTTCGCCGCCGGGGAGCTGGCCGCGCCCGCCGCGGACGATCCCCGGCCGCTGGTGGAGCTGCGGGACGCCCGGGTGCCCGGCCGGCTCGCGCCGACGGGCCTCGAGGTCGCGGCGGACGACCGGCTGCTGGTGACGGGCGGCAACGGCACGGGCAAGTCCACGCTGCTCGCCGTGCTCGCCGGACGGCTCACCGCGGAGGGCGAGCGGCGCGTACGGCCGGGCCTCACGGTGGGGCTGCTCGCCCAGGACACCGTGTTCGACCGCCCCGACCGGACGGTCGCGGCGGTCTACGCGTCCGGGGTGGGGGCGGCCCGGGCCGACCGGGTGCCGCTGCTCTCGCTCGGCCTGATGCACGCGGCCGACCTCGACAAACCCGTCGGACAGCTCTCCGTCGGACAGCGCAGGCGGCTCGCGCTGGCGCTCCTGGTGGCGCGCCCGCCCCACCTGCTGCTGCTCGACGAGCCGACGAACCATCTCTCGCCGCGCCTGTGCGACGAGCTGGAGGAGGCCCTGGGCAGCGGCCCCGGCGCGATCGTCGTCGCGAGCCACGACCGGTGGCTGCGGCGCAGGTGGCAGGGGCGCGAGCTCCGGCTCGGGTCGGTCAGTTGACCCCCCGGTCCCGCCCCTCCCAGTACGGCTCCCGCAGCTTGAACTTCTGGATCTTGCCCGTCGCCGTACGGGGGATGGCGTCCCGGAACTCCACGGTCGTCGGCGCCTTGTACCCCGCCACCCGCTCCTTGCAGTACGCGATGATCTCGGCCTCCGTCACCGTGGCGCCGTCCACGAGCACCACCAGGGCCTTGATCGTCTCGCCCCACTTGGCGTGCGGCACCCCGATCACGGCGACCTCCGCCACCGCCGGGTGGCTGAAGACGGTGTCCTCGACCTCGATCGACGACACGTTCTCACCGCCGGTGATGATGACGTCCTTCTTGCGGTCCGAGATCGTCAGATGGCCGTCCGCCGGGTCGACGGTGCCGCCGTCACCGGTGTGGAACCAGTCGCCCTCCAGCGCCGCGGCGGTCTCCTCCGGCTTCTCCCAGTAGCCGTCGAGCACGACGTTCGACCGGGCGAGGACCTCGCCGGAGTCGGCGACGCGCAGCTTCACGCCCAGCGCGGGCACCCCGGCGCGCGACTGGCGCCGCGCCCGGTCCTCCGCGGGCAGCAGGGACTCCTCCGGCCGTGCCCGGTTGAAGGTCAGGACCGGGGACGTCTCCGTCAGGCCGTAGATCTGGGTGAACTCCCAGCCCAGCTCCTGCTCCACCCGCTGGATCATGCGGCTCGGCGGCGGGGCGCCCGCGCACACGATCCGCACCCGGTCGCGGCCGGGGATCGCGCCGTCCCAGCCGGCCGCCGCGTCGAGCACCGCGTTCCACACCGCGGGCGCGCCGCACATCAGCGTCACCCCGTGCTCGTCCACGCGCCGCAGGATCTCCGTCCCGTCGACCTTGCGGAGCACGACCTGCTTCATGCCGAGTCCGGCGGCGACGAACGGCATGCCCCAGCCGTTGCAGTGGAACATCGGCAGGGTGTGCATGTACACGTCCTGCTCCCAGGCCCGGGTGTGCAGGCCGAAGGTCAGCCCGTTCACCCAGATGTTGCGGTGGGTGAGCTGGACGCCCTTGGGGCGCGCGGTCGTGCCCGACGTGTAGTTGATGGTGGCGGTGGCGTCCTCGTCGGGGGCCGACCAGGGGCGCGGCTCCACGCCGAAGCGCATCAGCTCGGTCTCGGTCTGCTCGCCGAGGACGAAGCGGTGGGCCGTCTCGGCCTTCGCGCTGACCTCCTCCACCTCGGGGTCGACGAGCAGCACCGAGGCGCCGCTCTGCCGGACCACGTACTCGATCTCCTCGGCCTTCAGGCGGAAGTTGACCGGCACGGCGATCCGGCCGCTCATCGGCACCGCGAACAGCAGCTCGAGGAGGCGGGACGAGTTGTGGCTGAGCACCGCGACGCGCTCGCCCTCCCCCACGCCGAGCGCGTCGAGACCGGCCTGCCAGGCCCGTACCCGCTCGCCCAGACGCCCGTACGTGGAGGTCGGCACGGGCGTGCTCGGCTGATCGGGTTCGTCGATCACGCCGGGACTCCGGGCGAATCCCAGTTCGGCCCGGTCCAAGAAGTCGCTGATCGTCATCGGAACACGCATCGTTCTCCCCTGCTCCCTGGGTACCCGCGGCGCCGCGGCCCCGGCCCTTGCGGACCGTGTCTGACATCGTGTAGTCCGTGACGCGGATCTCACCACCCCCGAACGGGGGTGAACAGAGCACAGCAGGGAGATCGAGGGTGAGCGCGGACATCTCCGAGGCGGTGGAGTTGCGGACGGCGCTGGTGCGGCTGCGCCGGGGCACCGAGCTGCCGGTCGCGTTCGGCGGGCTGACGGCGGGCCCCGGACAGGTGCGCATCGGCGAGCTGAGCGGCGCGGCGACCCATTCGCTGCGCGGACTCGCGGTGGCGACGGGCAACGGGCTCGGCGGCAAGGCCCTCTCCCTGGCCCGGGCCTGCGCGGTCACGGACTACCACGACTCGCGGCACATCAGCCACGAGTACGACACCGCCGTCGCGGCCGAGGGCCTGCGCTCGGTCCTCGCGGTGCCCGTCGTCGTACGGCGCCGGGTGCGGGGCGTGCTGTACGGCGCGTTGCGCACCGCCCAGCCGCTCGGCGACCGGGTGCTGACCGCGGCGCTCGCGGCGGCCCGTGACGTGGAGCAGGCGCTGGTGGTGCGGGACGAGGCGCACGAGCTGCTGTCCGCGGCGAGCGCGCCGGCCGCCGAGGGCACCGGGGCGTGGGAGGAGGTCCGCGAGGCGCACGGGGCGCTGCGCGCTCTCGCCCCGAGGATCGTCGATCCGGCGCTGCGGGACGAACTCCTCGCGGTGTGCGGCAGGCTGGCCCTGGCCGGGGCGCCGCCCGAGCGGGAGGCGGCCCTCACGCTCGCGCCCCGCGAGGTCGATGTGCTGGCGTGTGTGGCGGCGGGCGCGACGAACGCGGTGGCGGCCGAGCGGCTCGGCCTGCGCCCCGAGACCGTCAAGGGCTATCTGCGCTCGGCGATGCGCAGGCTGGGGGCGCACACCCGTGGTGAGGCCGTTGCGCAGGCGCGGCGGGCGGGGCTGCTGCCGTAGCCGGTCGGGCCCGGGCCGATTGTCGGTGCCGTGGTCTTCAATGGAGGACGAGGGGGTGGGCGCATGGTGTCGACGGACAGATTTCTGGCTTTCGCGGCGATGTCGCTGCTGGTGATCGTGATTCCGGGCCCGAGCGTGCTGTTCGTGATCGGGCGGGCGCTCGCGCACGGCAGACGCACGGCGGTGGCGACGGCGCTGGGCAATCTCGTCGGGTCGTATCTGCTGGTGGTGGCGGTCGCCCTCGGCGTCGGTTCGCTGGTGGAGCGGTCGGCGGCGCTGTTCGTGGCGGTGAAGCTGGCGGGCGCGGCGTACCTGGTGTACCTGGGGATCCAGGCGTTCCGGCACCGGCACGCCCTGAAGACCTCGGAGCTGCGCGGCCCGGCGGGGCCCGCGAAGGGCACCGGGCGCACGGTGGCCGACGGGATCCTGGTGGGCGTCACCAACCCGAAGGGGATCGTGTTCTTCGCGGCGGTGCTGCCGCAGTTCGTGAACCACGACGCGGGGCGGGTCCCGCTCCAGATGCTGCTGCTCGGTCTGATACCGATCGGCATCGGCCTGGTCACGGACACGCTGTGGGGGCTGACGGCGTCGGCGGCGCGCGACTGGTTCGCGCGCTCGGACCGTCGGCTGTCGATGATCGGCGGGACGGGGGGCTTCGCGCTGATAGGGCTCGGGGTGACGGTGGCGGCGACGGGCCGCGCCGACTGACTTCTGCGGTGCCTGTGGCTCAGGTGCTCAGGTGCTCAGGTGCGTACGGTGCCGAAGTCGACGGTGACCGGTCCCGGAGCCTCAAGGACGGTGGCGGTGCGCTCGGCCTCCGCGACGAGTTCTTCGCGCTGGGCGCGGGTGAGCGGCCGGAAGGGTTCGAGGGTGAGCACGCTGCCGGTGCCCTCGTCCTTGGCGCCCTTCGGCTCCTTCAGGGTCCACAGGCCCGCGAGCATCCCGTCGACGAGGAAGGTCAAGTAGGCGGTGTTGACCTGCCAGTTGCGGCCCCGGTCGGCCTCGGCGACGACGCGGGTGCGGTCGGCGTGCGAGAGGAGGAGGTTGTCGAACTCGGCGAGCAGCCGCGGGGGCGCCGGAGTGTCCTCGTCGGGCCGCGACGCGTCGGGGAGGTCGAACAGTTCCACGCCGTGCTCGTCGCGGAACGTCACGAGCCGGGGCCGCAGCCGCTCGAAGGCTTCCTTGGTGCGGGTGAGGCCGGCCCACTGCTGGAAGTCCTTCACGGAGGCGGGTCCGAAGGCGCCGAGGTAGCGCAGGATCGTGGCGTCGGGAGCGGGCGTGGGCGCGGTGGGCAGGTCCAGCCAGCGCTCGGCCGTGGTCAGGCGCACGCCGCCGCTGCGCCGCCACAGGCCGCGCGGGGTGGCCTGGACGAGCGGCAGACCGGCGCGGGCCGCGATCATCAGGGCCTGCGGGTCGGCGTCCGGCCACTCGGCGAGGAGCAGCCGGCGGATCTCCGTCGGGGTGCGCGGCTCCTCCTCGACGTACGGGCGGGTCAGGGCGGTGAGCCGGTCGAGGTCGACCCCGTGGAGGCCCTTGCGGAAGAGGCGCAGTTCGCGCTCGCGGGCGGGCTGCACCAGGGGGCGCAGCGTCATGCAGTCCTCGGCGGTGTGCAGGTGGATCGTGGAGCGCATGGTGACGATGCGGGCGACGCGCCGCGCGGCGAGGGCGTCGGAGAGGTCGGCGGGCGTGAAGCCGTCGAGGCGGGCGGCGAGCGCGAGGTAGGGCGGGCGGACCTCCTGTGCCTGGAGTCCGACGAGGTGGGCGACGGCCTCCTCGGCCTTCATCGGGCTGCGGCGGAGCAGGAGTTGCCGCTCCAGGGTGGCCCGGCCGAGGGCGCGCGCGGTGATCGGCTTCGTCGTCATGAGGGGACGGTAGCGGTCGATGAGGTCATCTTCTGTCCGCGATGCCGCTGCCCGGGCAGGTGGCCTCCGCTGGTTAGGCTGCGCGGGACCCCCCTCGCAACACCGGAAGGAGGCGGCGATGCCGCGACGGCAGGATGGACGCCGCTACACCTGGCGCCGGGGCACGGACCCGCGCCCGCCGGCCGGATCCCCCGCCGCGCCCGACGTGGAACCCGCCGCGCCGCAGGATCCGCCGCCCGACAGCGTGGTGCACACGGCGCTGTACCGGGACGGGGTGCGGGTGGCGAGCCCCACGTCGCTGACGGACACGTACCGTCAGTTGCGCGAGATGCCGCGGACGACGGCGTGGATCGGTCTGGCCCGCCCCACGGAGACGGAACTCAAGTCCCTCGCGGCCGAGTTCGATCTGCATGAACTGTCCGTCGAGGACGCGCTGGAGGCGCATCAGCGGCCGAAGCTGGAGCGGTACGGCGAGACGCTCTTCGTCGTCCTGAGCGCGGCCCGCTATCTCGACGCCGCCGAGGAGGTCGACTTCGGCGAGCTGCACGTGTTCGTCGGCGCGGACTTCGTGATCACGGTCCGGCACGGCGCGGCACCGGACCTGTCGGCGGTGCGCCGCCGCATGGAGAAGTCCCCCGACCTGCTCAAGCTGGGCCCCGAGGCGATCCTGTACGCGATCCTCGACGCGGTCGTCGACGGCTACGCCCCGGTCGTGGACGGCGTCCAGAACGACATCGACGAGATCGAGACGGAGGTCTTCTCCGGCGCCCCCGAGGTGTCCCGCCGCATCTACGAACTCTCCCGCGAGATGGTCGAGTTCCAGCGCGCCACCCGCCCCCTGATCGGCGTACTGCACGGCCTGATGGCGGGCTTCGCCAAGTACGGCACGGACGAGGAGTTGCAGAGCTACCTGCGCGACGTCGCCGACCACGTCACCCACACCAGCGAACGCGTCGACGGCTTCCGCCAGGCCCTCACCGACATCCTGACGGTGAACGCGACCCTGGTGACCCAGCAGCAGAACGCGGAGATGCGGGCGCTGGCGGAGGCGGGGTTCGAGCAGAACGAGGAGATCAAGAAGATCTCGTCGTGGGCGGCCATTCTCTTTGCTCCCACACTCGTAGGGACCATCTACGGCATGAACTTCGAGCAGATGCCCGAGTTGGGCTGGAGCTTCGGGTACCCCTTCGCGATCGGCTTGATGGGGGTGGTTTGTGTGAGTTTGTACGTGATTTTCAAGCGGCGGGACTGGCTCTAGAGGCCGGCCGGCTCCCACTCGCGAGCCCCTGCCCGCAGGCCCGAGACGGCCTTTGCCGTTCACGTCTGCTTGCCATGGCCGCGGGACGGCGCTCCACGCCCAATGGCGTGAACGGACCAATCCGGGCGCGCCACCAGAACGGATTCCGGTCATGGACGACGACGCACGACACCCGCCGCCGCGCGGCATCAAGCGCCTGTCGCTCGGCGCGCTGAGCGGCCTGCTCGCCGGATACGCGGCGATCGCCGTGGCGGAACTGGTCTCGGCCGCGGTGCGGCCCGAGTCCGGTCCCGTCATCGCGGTCGGCGGCGCGGCGATCGACCGCACCCCGCCGGCCGTCAAGGACTGGGCGATCCGGAACTTCGGCACCAACGACAAACTCGTCCTGCAACTCGGCATCCTGGCCGTCCTCACCGTGCTCGCCCTGGTCCTCGGGGCGCTGGCCACGCGCTGGCGGCTGCCCGGTTCGCTGGGCGTGCTCGCGTTCGGCGTGGTCGGGGCGCTGGCCGCCACCGGCCGGCCGGACTCCACCAGCGCCGCCGACGCCCTGCCCTCGGTGGCCGGCGCCGCCGTCGGCGCCGGGCTGCTGTACTGGCTGACCGGACGGCTCGGGCACCCGGAGCGGTCCCGGGAACCGGACGCCGCGCCCGCGGAGGCCGACCGTGCGGA
>NZ_JBEYYU010000083.1:0-31194 GCF_040645755.1 Streptomyces sp. NPDC046716 | reverse complement strand
ACACGCTCGGTGCCGTTGATGACGAAGGTGCCCTTGTTGGTCATGAGCGGGAAGTCGCCCATGAAGACCGTCTGGGTGAAGGGGCGCGGGGAACTGCGCGACCGGCCACGACGAGAGCCGCACCCGGGAGACTGGCCCCATGAGACTCTTCGCCGCCGTGCTGCCGCCGGACGATGTCATCGACGAACTCGGCGCCCGCGTCGACCGGTTGCCGGACGGGGACGGGCTGCGCTGGACCGGGCGGAGCGGCTGGCATCTCACCCTCGCCTTCTACGGGGACGTGCCGGAGGCCACGGCGCCGGATCTCGCGGAGCGACTTGCGCGCGCCGCCGCGCGGACCGAGGCGTTCGAGGTCGGCCTGCGCGGCGGCGGGCACTTCGGCGGGCGGGCCCTGTGGGCCGGGGTCGCCGGGGAGACGGCCGCGCTGCGACGGCTCGCCGAGCGGGCCGAGGCGGCGGGCAGGAAGGCCGGGATCGACGGGGAGCACCGCAGGTACCGCCCGCACCTGACCCTCGCCCGCGCCCGCGACACGTACGACTTCACCCCGTACCTCGCCGCGCTCGACGACTTCGCAGGCACCCCGTGGACGGTCGGCGAGCTGGCCCTCGTCCGCAGCAATCTGCCGAGGTCGGGAGTGCCCGGCGAGCGGCCCAGGTACGAGAAGGTCGGCGGCTGGCCGCTCGCCGGTGCGCGTTAGGCTCGATACGTGGACCCGAAGACGCGGAACCGGATCATGGCCGGTGTGCTTGTGCTGATGTTCGTCGTGGTGGCGGTGGCGGCGGCCGTCGGAAACTGACCCCTTCCCCGGCGACCGCCGCTCACCTGCGCGCTACCAGGCGAAGGCCTCCGGCGACGGGCCGGGACCCGGGAAGATCTCGTCCAGCGAGGCCAGGACGTCCTCGCCCAGCTCCAGCTCGACCGCGCGCAGCGCCGAGTCGAGCTGTTCCGCCGTGCGCGGGCCGACGATCGGCCCGGTCACCCCGGGACGGGTCAGCAGCCACGCCAGGGCCGCCTCGCCGGGCTCGATGCCGTGCTTGTCGAGCAGGTCCTCGTACGCCTGGACCTGGTCGCGCACCTTGGTGTTCTCCAGCGCGGACGCCGAGCGGCCGTCCTTGCGGCGCTTGCCCTCGGCCTCCTTCTTCAGCACGCCGCCGAGCAGCCCGCCGTGGAGCGGGGACCAGGGGATGACGCCCAGGCCGTACTCCTGCGCGGCCGGGATGACCTCCATCTCGGCGCGCCGCTCGGCGAGGTTGTACAGGCACTGCTCGCTGACCAGGCCGACGCGGCCGTGCCGGGCGGCCGTCTCGTTGGCCTGGGCGATCTTGTAGCCGGGGAAGTTGGACGAACCGGCGTACAGGATCTTGCCCTGCTGGACCAGGACCTCGATGGCCTGCCAGATCTCCTCGAAGGGGGTCCGGCGGTCGATGTGGTGGAACTGGTAGATGTCGATGTAGTCGGTCTGGAGCCGCTTGAGCGAGGCGTCGACGGCCCGGCGGATGTTCACCGCGGAGAGCCGGTCGTGGTTGGGCCAGACGTCCCCGTCGCCCGCCATGTTCCCGTAGACCTTGGTGGCGAGGACGGTCTTGTCGCGCCGGCCGCCGCCCTGGGCGAACCAGGTGCCGATGATCTCCTCGGTACGGCCCTTGTTCTCACCCCAGCCGTACACGTTGGCGGTGTCGAAGTAGTTGATGCCACTGGCCTGGGCCGCGTCCATGATGGCGTGGCTGTCGGCCTCGTCCGTCTGCGGTCCGAAGTTCATGGTGCCGAGGACGAGCCGGCTGACCTTGAGTCCCGTGCGTCCGAGCTGCGTGTACTTCATGCCGCTCAGCCAAGAACGTGGAGTGCGCTCTAGGCAAGTACCGGGTCCGGGGCGTACGGACCGCCCAGCCCCCACGCCTGGTGCAGCGCGTCCGCGAAGGCGGCGGCCACCTTGTGTTCGCCGGACGCGTTCGGGTGCGTACCGTCGTACGTGTCGTGGTGGATGTCGTACGCGTCCGGGACCGTCGCCAGCAGCAGGGGCGAGCGGGGCTCGGAGAGGTCGGCGACCGCCTTGGCGAGCAGGGTGTTGAAGTGGGCGACCTCGGCGGCGAAGAGGACGTCCGTCTCGGCCCTGATGTTCGGGATCACCGGGAGCAGGACGATGCGGACCGCCGGGTTCGCGGTGCGTGCCTCGGTGACGAAGCGGCGCATGTTCGCCGCGGTCTGCTCGGCGTCCGTGTAGAAACCGAGGTCGATCAGGCCCAGGTTGACCAGCAGCACGTCCGCGCCGCAGGTGCGCACCGCGTCGGCGACGACCGGCGCCATGTGCAGCCAGCCCTCGCCCCAGCCGGCCAGATGCCGGCGCGGGAAGCCCGGGTCCGCGTACGCGAGGGACGTCGGGGCGTCCGCGGTCTTGTCGTAGAGGGTCTCGCGCGGTCCGACGACCGCGACGGTCCCGTCCCCGCAGGCCGTCCGCAGATGGCACCAGAAACGGTGCCGCCAGGTGTGCTCCCCCGCGCTGCCGATGGTCTGGCTGTCACCGACGAACATGAACCTGAGCATCCGCTCATCATCCTCGATCGGCCGGGCCGCGTGTGTGTGAGCCCTGACACGCCTGGCAAGCTGGGGTCATGCGTTCGTATCTGGGTGCGGCCGGGGCCGCGGTCGTTCTCGTGCTCGGAGGCGCCACGGCGCCCGCCACGGCCGACAGTTCGCCGTCCGTCGGCTCCTCCGGCTTCACCATCGAGGACCCGCGGATCACCGAGTCCAGCGGCCTCGCCGCGTCCCGCGCCCACCCGGGCGTCTACTGGACCCACAACGACAGCTCCGACGGCGCGTACATCTTCGCGATCGACGGCCGCACCGGAAAGACGCTCGCCCGGGTCACCCTCACCGGGGTCGGCGCGCCGCGCGACGTCGAGGCGATCTCGATCGGGCCCGACGGGAACATCTACGTCGGCGACATCGGCGACAACCTCGGCGGCAAGTGGGACCACGTGTGGATCTACAAGCTGCCCGAGCCGAAGAAGCTCGTCGACCAGACCGTGCGGGCCACCCAGTACGTCGTCAAGTACGCGGACGGGCCGCGCAACGCCGAGTCGATGATGGTCCACCCCAAGACCGGCCGGGTGTACATCATCGAGAAGGGCGAGGACGGCGGCGGCCTCTACGAGGGCCCCGCCACGCTGGACTCCGCCGCCACCAACACCTTCCGGCGCGTCGGCGACATCGACCTGTGGGCGACCGACGCCGCCTTCTCCCCGGACGGGAAGCAGCTCGCGGTGCGCGGTTACTTCGGCGGTATCTCGTACTCCTGGAACGACGGAAAGCCCAAGCGGCAGGGGCAGTTGCACGTCCCGCTCCAGCCGCAGGGCGAGTCGGTGACGTACACCCCGGACGGCAGGACGCTGCTCTACGGCAGCGAGGGCAAGAACAGTTCCGTGGAGCCCGTGGAGGTCGAGGGGGTGGCCAAGGGCTCGGACGGAGGCGGGAGTTCGGCGTCCGGTGACGGCGGTGACGGCGGCGACGACGGCGGCTTCACCGGGAAGGCCGGGGCCGTCGGGGCGGCGGTCGTGCTCATCGCGGTCATCGGCATCGGGCGTCTGCTGCGCAAGCCCAAGCAGAAGTAGCTAGTCGCCGAGGCGCGCCGCGACCAGGACGTCGAGGCCGTCCAGGATGCGCTGGAGCCCGAACTCGAAGTGGTCGAAGCCGGGGCCGAAGGTGTCCTCGGACAGGGACGCCATGACCGGGTAGCGCCCGCTCGCCATGGCCGTCTCCAGGGTCGGGCCCTGCGCCGCCCAGAAGTCGGCGTCCGTCATCCCCGTCGTCCGCTCCGCCTCCTGCTCGTGGACCCGGGTGCGGGCGGCCCCCGAGACATACCCCTCGACCATGATCAGCACGGAGAGCAGCTCGGGGTCGGAGAGCCCCATCGGCCGGATGCGGGACAGCACCTTCTCCATGCCGGCCAGGGCGCCGGGGCCGAGCACGGGGCGGGCCTGGTTGACCTGGAGCAGCCAGGGGTGGCGCTGGTAGAGGGCGAGGGTCTCGCGGGCCGCCGACTCGACGGCCGTGCGCCAACTCCCCGTCTCCTCCATGGCGTTCGGGTGCTCTCCCGGCTCGTACGGAGTCTGCACCTTGTCCAGCATCAGGTCGAGCAGCTCCGCCTTGCCCGGCACGTACCGGTACAGCGACATCGTGCCGGTGCCGAGCTCCTGCGAGAGGCGGCGCATCGAGACGGCCGCGATGCCCTCGGCGTCGGCGACCGCGACGGCGGTGGTGACGATCCGGTCCAGCGAGAGCGCGGGCCTGGGGCCGCGGCGGGGCGCGCTTCCCGTGCCCCACAACAGGTCCAGGCTGCGCTGGATGTCGCCGCTGCCGCTGGTCTCGGTCGTGCTGCTGGTGCCGCTCGTCATGGAGTCAGCGTAAACCGCCCGCCAGAAACTGAGTACGGTGTACTCTCTTTTGGGTACGGTGTACTCAGTTGTTTGGCCGGGGTGAGGGAGGCGACTGCCGTGGAAGGCGACGGGGACTACGCGGTGCGGGCCGTGGGCCTGCGCAAGACGTACGGGGAGAAGCGGGCGCTCGACGGGTTCGATCTGACGGTGCGCCGCGGCACGGTGCACGGCCTGCTCGGGCCGAACGGGGCGGGCAAGACCACCGCCGTGCGCGTGCTCGGCACCTTGCTGAGGTTCGACGGGGGCCGGGCCGAGGTCGGCGGGGTGGACGTGGCGGCCCGGCCCCGCCGGGTGCGCCGCCGCATCGGGCTCACCGGGCAGTACGCGGCGGTGGACGAGGTGCTCACGGGCCGGCAGAACCTGGAGATGTTCGGCCGGCTCTTCCACCTCGGCGGCCGGCGGGCGAAGGCGCGGGCGGCCGAGCTGCTCGACCAGTTCGGGCTCGCCGACGCGGGCGACAAGGGCGTCGGCTCGTACAGCGGCGGCATGCGGCGCAGGCTGGACCTGGCCGCGTCCATGATCATGACTCCCGACATCCTCTTCCTGGACGAGCCGACGACCGGGCTCGATCCGCGCGGACGCGGCGAAGTCTGGGAGAGCGTGCGGAAGTTGGTCACGGCCGGCACGACGGTGCTGCTCACCACCCAGTACCTGGAGGAGGCCGACCGGCTGGCCTCGCGGATCACCGTCATCGACCAGGGGCGGACCATCGCCGACGACACCCCCGAGGGGCTGAAGCGGTCCGTCGGCGGGGACCGGATCGAGGTCGTCGTCGCGGACGCGGCGGATCTGCCGCGCGCGGCCAAGATCGTGGCGCGGAGCGGCGCCGAGCCCGTGGTCGACGAGACGGAGCGCCGGGTGCACGCCACCGTCGCGGACCGGGTCGCCGCGCTCACGGACGCCGCGCGCACCCTCCAGGACGAGGGCGTCGCGGTCGAGGACATCGGGCTGCGCCGGCCGAGCCTTGACGACGTGTTCCTGCGGCTCACCGGGAGGGGTGTGTGATGGGTACGACGGTCTACTGGGCGGTGGCCGACTGCTGGAACGTGGTGCGGCGCGGCCTCACCCACTACCAGCGCCAACCGGTCAACATCGCCTGGCAGTTGGGCTTCCCGATTCTGTCCGTGCTGCTGTACGGGTATGTCTTCGGCTCCGCGATGACGGTGCCGGGCGGCGGTGACTACCGGGACTTCCTGATGCCCGGGATGTTCGCGATGACGATGGCGTTCGGCTTCATCAACACCGCGACGCTCGTGGTGTACGACGCGACGAAGGGGGTCATCGACCGGTTCCGCTCGATGCCGATGGCACCGTCGGCGGTGGTCTCCGGGCGCGGGGTCACCGATCTGCTCGTCGCCTGCGCCGAGCTGACGATCCTGATGCTGACGGCGCTCGCGATCGGCTGGCGGCCGGCCGGAGGTGTCGGGGGCGGGCTCGCGGCGTTCGCGCTGCTGCTGTGGCTGCGGTTCGCCCTGATCTGGCTCGGGGTGTGGCTCGGGCTGCTCGTGCCGAATCCGGAGGCGGCCGGCGGGCTGTTCGCGGTGGCGTTCCCGCTGACGATGATCTCCAGCATCTTCGTCGCGCCGCAGCTGATGCCGGACTGGCTGGGGGCCGTCGCGGCGTGGAATCCGCTGTCGTCGACCGTCGCCGCGGTGCGGGAGCTCTTCGGGTCGCCCGTGGGGGCCGGGGATTCCTGGATCGAGCAGCACGCGCTGCTCATGGCGTGGGTGTGGCCTGCCGTTCTGACGCTGGTGTTCTTTCCGCTGGCGGCGCGGAAGTTCGCGGCCCTGGGGCGTTAGCCCCGCCGGGGCTCGGGCACGGAAAAGCCGCGGACGCGTCTGCCCGGTTGATGAGCGGTCGCGTCCGCGGCTTGTCGTGGGTTGCTCGCGCAGTTCCCCGCGCCCCTAAGGGGCTTAGAGCTGGCCGATGACGTAGTCGACGCAGGCCGTCAGGGCCTGGACGTCGGACGGGTCGATGGCCGGGAACATCGCGATGCGGAGCTGGTTGCGGCCCAGCTTGCGGTACGGCTCGGTGTCGACGATCCCGTTGGCGCGGAGCACCTTCGCGACGGCGGCGGCGTCGATGTCGTCGGAGAAGTCGATCGTGCCGATGACCTGCGAGCGCTTGGCGGCGTCGGTGACGAACGGCGTCGCGTACTTGGAGTCCTCGGCCCACGAGTAGAGGCGGGTCGAGCTGTCCTTCGTGCGCGCCGTGGACCAGGCCAGACCGCCCTGGCCGTTGATCCAGTCCAGCTGCTCGGCGAGCAGGAAGAGCGTGGAGAGCGCCGGGGTGTTGTACGTCTGGTTCTTGCGGGAGTTGTCGATCGCCGTCGGCAGCGAGAAGAACTCCGGGACGTGGCGGCCCGACGCGTGGATGCGCTCGGCGCGCTCGATCGCGGCGGGGGAGAAGACGCCGATCCACAGGCCGCCGTCGGAGGCGAAGGACTTCTGCGGGGCGAAGTAGTAGACGTCCGTCTCGGCGATGTCGACCGGCAGGCCGCCCGCGCCGGAGGTGGCGTCCACCAGGACGAGGGAGCCCTCGTCGGCACCGGCCACGCGCTTGATCGGGGCCGCGACACCGGTCGAGGTCTCGTTGTGGGTCAGGCCGTAGACGTCGACGCCGGCCTCGGCCTGCGCCTCCGGGTGGGTGCCCGGGTCGGACGAGATGACGGTCGGCTCGGCCAGCCACGGCGCCAGCTTGGACGCCTTCGCGAACTTGGACGAGAACTCGCCGAAGTTCAGGTGCTGCGACTTGTTCTCGATCAGGCCGTGCGTCGCGACGTCCCAGAACGCGGTGGAGCCGCCGTTGCCCAGGATCACCTCGTAGCCCTCGGGGAGGGAGAAGAGGTCCTTGACGCCGTCGCGCACCCGGCCGACCAGGTTCTTGACCGGGGCCTGGCGGTGTGAGGTGCCGAGCAGGGAGGTACCGGTGGCGGCCAGCGCGTCCAGCGCTTCCGTCCGCACCTTGGAGGGGCCCGCGCCGAAACGTCCGTCGGCGGGCTTGATGTCAGCGGGAATCTGGATCTCAGCCACGAGCCGGAGGGTATCGCCTCGGTGAAACCGGACGGAAACGTGTCCGTTCGATGAGACGACTTCTCCGGCCCGTGGACTTGTGGTGATCTACGGGTGCGGGCCCTCGCGGGCCCGCTGATCAGCCGCCCAGCAGCACCGGCAGCTCGAAGAGGTCGTTCTGCGTCACCACCGGCTTGTTGCGCAGCTCACCCGGCTCGACCGCGAGCCGCAGGCCGGGGAAACGCGCGTACAGCGCCGGGAGCGCGACGCCCGCCTCCAGCCGGGACAGCGCGGCCCCCGGGCAGACGTGCGGGCCGTGGCCGAAGGAGATGTGCCGGGTCTCCGAGGCGCGGGTGATGTCGAAGGAGTCCGCGGTGGGGCCGTGCGCCTGCTCGTCGCGGCCGATCGCCCCGTACGACACGATGAGCGCGTCGCCCTGCTTGATGGTCTGCTCCCCGACCCGCACGTCCTCGGCGGCGAACCGGATCAGCACGTGCGAGGTCGGCGTCGAGAAGCGCAGCGTCTCCTCCACGACCTGCTCCCAGGTGGCCTCGCCGGCGAGGACCAGGGCCAGCTGGTCGGGGTGGGCGGAGAGGTTCACGACCGCGTTGACGATGAGGGAGATCGTCGTCTCGTGGCCCGCCGCGACCATCAGCTGGAGCGTGGAGACGATCTCCGCGTCGGTGAGCCGGTCGCCGTTCTCCGAGGCCTGGATCAGCGCGCTGGTCAGGTCGTCGCCGGGCTTCTCGCGGCGGGCCGCCACGACCGCGCCCATCATCGCCGCCAGCTCGCCGAGCGTCGCGATGACCTCCTCGGGCGGGGTCTGCGTGGAGAAGAACTTGTCGAACAGGACCTTCAGGCGCGGGTGGTCCGCCTCGTCTATGCCCATCAGATCGCTGATCACGTACATGGGCAGCGGGTAGGCGAACTCGGCCTTCAGGTCGACCGGGCCCGCCTCGGGCAGCTTGTCGAGCAGGCCCGTGGTCAGCTCCGTGATGCGCTCCCGCATCCGCTCCACCCGGCGCACGGTCAGCGCCTGGGCGACCAGCGCGCGCAGCCGGCGGTGGTCCTCGCCGTCCACGGTCAGCATCGATCTGCCCGGGTTGGCCAGGCCGATCAGCGGCCAGTCGGCGGGGATCTCGCCGCGCTGCCAGGCGCCCCACACCTCGATGTCCTTCACCAGCCGCTTGTCGGTGAGGAGCTGGCGGGCCTCCGCGTGGTGGGTGACCGCCCACACCGGGACGCCGCCGGGCAGTTCGACCTCCGCCAGCGGGCCCGCCGCGAGCAGCCGGGCCGTCTCGGCGTCCAGATCGGTGACGAAGGGGTCGAGCGGGATACGGGCGGCGGACGCGTGGGGGCACGTTGCTGCGGATGTCGTCATGACGAGAGCTCCAGGAGTCCGGGATACGGGAAAGGGAAGCGGTGGATCGTCACAGGGCGGCCGACGGCACGGCGGCCGTCGGCGTGAAACGGACCGGCAGATCGGTCAGCCCGCGCAGCCACGGCGAGGGGCGGCGGGTCAGCGCGTCGGCCGGGGCGGCCAGATCGATGTCGGGCAGCCGGTCGAGGACCACCTCGATACCGGTCCGCGCGATGACCTCGGCGACCTCCTGGGCGGGGAACGGACAGCGGTGCTCGCCGTGCCCGAACGAGAAGTGGGCGTTGTTGCCGCCGGTCAGCACCGAGGCGTCGGTGCGCACCTGCGGGTCGGCGTTGGCCGCGGCGAGGCCGAGCAGCACCAGGTCGCCCGCCCGGATGTGGCGGTCGCCGAGCCGGGTGTCGCGGGTGGCCCAGCGCCCGGCGACGTTCTGCGTCGGGGCGTCCTCCCACAGCACCTCGTTCATCGCCTCGGCGACACTGTGCCGCCCGCCGAACAGCGACGCGGCGAACCGGTCGTCGGTCAGCATCAGGCGCAGCGAGTTGCCGATCCAGTCGGCGGTGGGCTGGTGCCCCGCCGCCATCATCACCATCAGGTCCTGGGCGATCTCCTCGGGCGTGAAGCCCGAGGTGTCCCGGAGCATGGACGAGACGACGTCATCGCCCGGCCGCGCCTGCTTCTCGGCGATCAGCTCGACCATCGACCGGCCCAGGTGCTGCTGGCCGGCGAGCGCCCGCTCCCGCCCGTCGATCATGTCGTTCATCGCGGTGACCAGGGCGGGTCCCGCCTCGTCGGAGAAGCCGTAGATCCGGGCCAGGACGCGGACCGGCAGCATCATCGCGTAGTCGGCGATGATGTCGCTCTCCCCCTTGCCGCAGAACCCGTCGATCAGCTCGTCCGCGAACTGCTCGGCGTGCGCCTTGAGTTCGAAGGGGTCGACCGACTCCAGGGCGTGGCTGATCATCTCCGCGCGCTGGCGGTGCCGGTCGCCGACCGTGTAGAGGATCGACGGCTGCTTGTGGCCGATCATCGGCAGCAGCGGCCAGTCGTCGGGGATGTTCTCCCACTGGTTCCACAGGTCGGAGTCGCGGCTGAACAGCGCCGGATCACCGGTCACCTGATGCAGCTCGCGGTAGCCGACGACCAGCCAGGCCGGGATGTCGCCGTCGAGGACGACGGGCGCGACCGAGCCGTGGTCGCGGCGCATCTCCCGGTACAGCGTGGCGGGTTCGGTCGCGAACCGGGGTCCCGACAGCGGCACGGGGACGGCGCCGTGCGCGGACGCGGGGCAGCCGGGGCTTGTCACGGGGCGGCCTCCTGGGGCACGGGCAGCGCACTGGGGCTGGCTTGACGGGCGTACAGGGTCCTGAGGTGCTCCACGAGCGTGATCAGGACGTCCTTGCTGGACTCGCGGGCGCGCGCGTCGCACCGGACCAGCGGCACCTCGGGGTCGAGGTCGAGGGCCTCGCGCAGCTGCTCCAGGGTGTGCGGCGGGCCGCCGAAGTCGTTGTGGGCGACGATGAACGGCGTCCCGTGCTGCTCCAGGCGGTCGATCGCGTACCAGGAGTCCTCCAGGCGGCGGGTGTCGACGAGGACGACCGCGCCGAGCGTGCCGGAGAACAGCCGGTCCCACAGGAACCAGAAGCGTTCCTGGCCGGGGGCGCCGAACAGATAGAGGACGTTGCGGGCGTCGAGCGTGATGCGGCCGAAGTCGAAGGCGACCGTCGTCGACGTCTTGCCGCGTACGCCGTCCAGGTCGGCCAGTTCGTCGACGCCCGCTCCCGCCTGCGTCATTGTCTCCTCGGTGTTGAGGGGACGTATCTCGCTCACGGAACGGACCAGCGTGGTCTTGCCTGCGCCGAAGCCGCCGACGATGACGATCTTCAGACCGTTGTCGGCTCCGGCCGCCAACTCCCGGCGGCCGTCCGGCGGTTCAGAGGTTGCGGAGTCCAACGAGCACCTGCTCCAGGATGTCGGGATCGGGAAGGCGATGCGGGGTGTCGGCGGTGCGCGGGTGCCGGGCGCCGATGCGGCCCTGCACCAGGAGGTCGGAGAGCAGGACGCGCACGATGCTCACCGGCAGGCCGAGTTCGGCGGCCACCTCCACCACGGCCGTCGGCCGGGCGCACATCCGCAGGATCGCGGCGTGCTCGGACGGCATGCCGGGCGCCGGGTCCGACTCGGCGACGACGAGCGACACCAGGTCGAACGAGACGTCGGAGGCCGGCCGGCTGCGCCCTCCCGTGAGGGTGTACAGCCGGTCGGGCGCGTCGTCCCGGCCGGGCCGGCTCATGACGCCGGGGGCGTGCTGGTGGCCAGGTCGGGGCTGCGGGGCAGGGCGCGCAGGTGCTCGCCGAGCTGCTCGACGAGTTCGACCATGGTGTGGCCGACCAGGCCCGCGTCGGCGTCCTCGGCGGCGAGCACCGCCAGGTGGGCGCCCTCGCCGGCCTCGACGATGAACAGGGTGCCGCCGTGGAACTCGGTCATCGACGAGCGCACACCGCCGCTCCCGTCGCCGAACTCGGCGGAGGCGCCGTGCGCGAGCGCCTGGATCCCGGCGGCGATCGCGGCGAGCTGGTCCGCCTGGTCGGGGATGAGTTCGGGGGTGTGGCACAGCTTGAGGCCGTCGCGCGAAAGGACCAGAGCGTGCCGGGTGCCCGGGGTGCGCGTGAGGAGGCCTTCGAGCAGCCAGGTCAGGCCGGCGCCGGTGGTGGTCGTCCCGGTCATTGGGGGGTGTCGCCTTCCTGCGTGGGTGTGTCGGGGTGCGTGGTGGTGCGGGGTTCGGTCCGGGTGCCGGACTCGGCCGGCTCCGGTACGGCCGGGGCGGTGCGGACCGCCTGGCTGAAGCTGCTGAAGCGGGACGCGGCCGATGCCGCGGCGGCGGGCCCCGGCCGTTCGGCGGGGGGCTCGGCGGCGCGGGCCCGGCCGTGCTGGGCGGCGGCCAGGGTGCGGCCGCGGGTCCGCTTGGGCAGCGCGGCCTCGGTCGACGGGTCGCCGGGGGCGGGCTGTCCGGGCGCGGTCCGCTCCGGTACGGCCTGCTCCGGTACGGGCGTGACGGGCTCGGCGGGTCCGGGGGTCTCCCGCTCGCGGGCCGCCGGTCCGGGGACCGTGCCGTCGGCGGTCTCGTGCGCGGGGGACTCCTCGGCGGCGGAAGCCGGGGCGGTCGCGGTGGCCGTGCCGGTGCCGGTGGCGCGTACGGGCGTCGAATCGGAGGCGCGGGACAGCAGTTCCTGCGGGACGAGCAGCAGGACGCCGGTGCCGCCGCGCGCGGACGGGCGGAACGACACCGTCAGGCCGTGCTTGCGGGCCAGCCGGCCGACGACGGCGAGGCCGAGCCGGGTGCCGGACAGCCCGCCGAGACCGGTGGAGCCCGCGGTGCCCGTCGTCTCGCCGGAGACCGCGTGCTCGGCGCGGCGCAACTGCACCGGGCCCATCACCAGGCCGGAGTCCTCGACGGAGACGATGACGCCGGCCGGGACCTCCTCGACGTAGACATGGACCTCGGCGGTGGGCGGCGAGAAGTTCGCGGCGTTGTCGAGGAGTTCGGCCAGCGCGTGCATGACGCCCTCGGCGGCGTGGCCCGCGACGGCGACCGAGGTGTTCGCGTGCACCCGCACCCGCTGGTAGCCGCCGATGCGGCCCATCGCGCCGCGCAGGATCGACTCCATGGCGATCGGCCGGGCCCAGCGGCGGCCCGAGCGGGCGCCGGTGAGCACGGCCACCGAGTCGGCGAGCCGGCCCGCCTGGGCGGTGCGGTGGTCGAGGTGGAGCAGATCGGCGAGGACGTCCTCGTCGGAGTGCCGGTGCTCCATCTCGCGCAGGTCGGCGAGCATGCCGGTGGCGAGCGCCTGCATCCGGCCCGCCGCGTTGGCGCAGGCGGCGATGGCGGCGGCGCGCTCGGCGCGGGCGGTGCGCAGCTGGCCGGTCAGTTCGGCGGCCTGCGCGGCTCTGGCGTCCCGCTCGCGGGACAGTTCGCTGGTGATGCGGGTCTGCTCGGCGGCGCCGCGCTCGGCGGTGTGCCGGGTCTCCTCGGCGCGCCGGCGCAGCAGGGCGACGCTCGCGCGGGCGTGGGCGGCGTAACCGGCCGTCGCGCCGATCGCGAGCGCCGCGACGGCGACGCCCCACGCGAGCGGGGTGCGCACCGAACCGGGCGCGAGGGCGACTGCCCCCGCGCCGAGCGCTCCGGTGACGAGGAGAGCGGCCAGCAGGGTGAGCGCGGCCGGGCGTACAGGGGGCCGGATGGGCGCGGTCATCGGTCGGGTTCCTCGGGGAAAGGGGGCTGCGGAAGACAGGTCTCAGTCAATTCGCGGTCACTATAGGAGAGTTGATGATCGGTTTGGGAATGTTCTGGTCCGGATCGTGAAAAAATGGGCATCGACCTGTGGCGTCAGAGGCCCTGTGGGGCTGCATCCTGGACGGTATGGATGATCTGGACGGCCTGGAACGGGACCTGCGGACGTCCGTGCGCGGCGGGGTCGACTTCTCCGTCACCGCGCGGGCCCTGAACACGATGGACGCGTCCAACTACCGCCGGGTGCCGCTCGGGGTGCTGACCCCGCGGGACGGCGACGACGTGGCCGCCGCCCTCGACGTGTGCCGGCGGTACGGGGTGCCGGTCGTGGGGCGCGGCGGCGGCACCTCCATCGCGGGCCAGGCGACCGGCACCGGTCTCGTCGTCGACTTCACCCGCCACATGAACGGCCTCGTCGCCCTCGACCCCGAGGCGCGCACGGCCGTCGTGCAGCCCGGGCTCGTGCTCGACCGGCTCCAGGCGGCGGCCGCCCCGCACGGCCTGCGGTTCGGCCCCGACCCCTCCACGCACAGCCGCTGCACCCTCGGCGGCATGATCGGCAACAACTCGTGCGGCTCGCACTCGGTGGCCTGGGGGACGACCGCCGACAGCGTGGCCGCGCTCGACGTGCTCACCTCCGACGGCGCGGCCCACCGGCTCGGGCAGGGCTGGCAGGGTGCCCCGGACGGCCTGCGCGCCCTGGTGGAGGCGGAGTTGGCGACGATCCGCACCGGCTTCGCCCCGTACGCGGGACTGCCGCGCCGCATCTCCGGCTACGCGGCGGACGCCCTGCTCCCCGAGCACGGCACCGATCTCGCCCGCTCCTTCTGCGGCACCGAGGGCACCCTCGGTCTGGTCACGGAGGCGACGGTGCGGCTCGTCGAGGCGCCGCCCGCGAAGGCCCTCGCCGTCCTCGGGTACGCGGACGAGAGCGCGGCGGCCGAGGCGGCGGCGGGCCTGCTGCCGCACGGGCCGCTGACCGTCGAGGGGATGGCCGCCGACCTCGTCCCGGCCGGCTCGGGGCTGCCCAGGGGCGGCGCCTGGCTGTTCGTGGAGACCGGCGGGGCGACGACCGCCGAGGCGCGGGCCGCCGCCGAGCGGATCGTGCGGGCGGCGGACGGCTCGGCCGTGCTGGACGCGCTGGTGGTCGCCGACCCGGCCGGGCAGCGGACGCTGTGGCGGATCCGGGAGGACGCCTCCGGCACCGCAACCCGGATGCCCGACGGCAGCGAGGCCTGGCCCGGCTGGGAGGACTGCGCGGTGCCGCCCGCACGACTCGGCGCGTATCTGCGGGACTTCAGGAGCCTGCTCGGCGAGCACGGGCTGCGCGGGACCCCGTACGGGCACTTCGGCGACGGCTGCATCCACGTGCGCATCGACTTCGATCTGCTGACGGAGCCCGGAGTGGCCCGGTTCCGGCGGTTCTCCGAGGACCTGGCCGACCTCGTCGTCGCGCACGGCGGCTCGCTGTCCGGGGAGCACGGCGACGGACAGGCGCGGGCGGAGCTCCTGCCGAAGATGTACGGGACCGAACTCGTCGGCCTCTTCGAGCGGATCAAGGGGGTCTGGGATCCGGCGGACCTCCTCAACCCCGGGACGCTGGTGCGGCCCGCCCGCCTCGACGAGAACCTGCGCTTCGCCCCGCTGCCGCGCGAACCCGTCGACGTCGTCTTCGGCTATCCGCACGACGGCGGCGACTTCTCGGCGGCGGTCCGCCGCTGCGTCGGCGTCGCCAAGTGCCGGGTGCAGGAAGCTGGTTCGGGTGACGGGGTGATGTGTCCGTCCTTCCGGGCCACCGGCGGCGACGAGACGCACTCCACGCGCGGCCGGGCGCGGCTGCTGCACGAGATGCTCGCCGGGGAGGTCGTCACCGACGGCTGGCGGTCGGAGGAGGTGCGCGACGCCCTCGACCTCTGCCTGTCCTGCAAGGGCTGCAAGAGCGACTGTCCGGTGGGCGTCGACATGGCCACGTACAAGGCGGAGTTCCTGCACCACCACTACGCGGGCCGGCGCCGGCCCGCCGCGCACTACTCCATGGGCCGGCTGCCGCGCTGGCTGCGGCTGGTGGCGGCGACGCGCACGGCGGGGCTCGTCAACTCCCTCGCTTCCGTCGGGCCGTTGGCCGCGCTCGGCAAGCGGGTCGGCGGCATCGCGCCGGAGCGGGGGATCCCGCGGGTGGCGCGGACGACGTTCAGCGCCGGGTGGCGGGACGGTGGGCGGCGGGGCGGTGACGGGCCGCGGGCGGCGCTGTGGCCGGACACCTTCACCGAGCACCTGTCCCCGCAGGTGGGGCATGCGGCGGTACGGGTCCTGGAGGCGGCCGGGGTCGTCCCGCTGCCGGTGCCACGGGCCCGGGGGCGGGTCTGCTGCGGCCTCACCTATGTCTCCACCGGTCAGCTCGACCGGGCCCGGGCGGTGCTGAGGCGGACGGTGGCGGTGATGGAGCCGGTCCTCGACGCCGGCGTGCCCGTCGTCGTCCTGGAGCCGTCCTGCGCGGCGGCGCTCCGCTCGGACCTGCCCGAACTCCTTCCCGACGATCCGCGGGCGCGGCTGCTCGCAGAGCGGGTGCTCACCTTCGCCGAGGCGCTGGAACGGCTGGCCCCCGACTGGGACCCGCCGCGCGTCGACCGGGCCGCCGTCGGGCAGACGCACTGCCACCAGCACGCGGTGCTCGGCGACGCGGCGGATCGCAGGCTCCGTGAGCGGGCCGGTCTCGTCGGGGAGTTGAGCGGTGGCTGCTGCGGCCTGGCCGGGAACTTCGGGTTCGAGGCGGGGCACTACGAGGTGTCGGTGTCCTGCGCCGAGGAACGGCTGCTTCCTTCGGTGCGGGGGGCGGGGCCGGGTGATGTGGTTCTGGCCGACGGCTTCTCGTGCCGGACCCAGCTGGACCAACTCGGGGCGCGGCCGGGCCGGCACCTGGCGGAGGTCCTGGCCGAGGCCCTGCCCTGACCGACCGCCGTTCGTCCGCGGACGCGTGGGCGGCTGGTTGCGCAGTTCCCCGCGCCCCTGGGAGCGTCGTCTTCCGCGGGCCGGTGGCCGCTTCTCGCGCAGTTCCCCGCGCCCCTGAGATGCGCACTTCGTGCGCCATCTCATCAGGAGAGGCGCGCTGACGCGCGGCCTCAAGGGGAGGCTGCGCGCAGCGCACGCCTCAGGGGCGCGGGGAACTGCGCGACCAGCCCCCACCGGCCCGCAGTCGGTCAGTCGGCTGTCACTTTCAGGGCGAGGGCGATGAGGTCGGGGATCGACGGGTGGCCCGGGCCCCGGCGGTGGGCCAGGAGGACCTGGAGGGGCGGCGCGTCGGTGAGCGGCACGTAGACCACCCCGGGATGAGGATGCAGGGCGACCGTCGCCGTCGACGTGACGCCCACCCCCCGATCGGCGGCGATCGCCGCGAGCCAGTCGTCCGTGTTGGCGACGGTGAGCGTCCGCCCGGGCCGCGCATCGGCCGGCCACAACCCGAGCGTGGTGGTCCCGGACACCGTGTTCAGGGCGATGACCTGATCGCGGAGATCGGCCAGCACCAGTGCGGAGCGGCGCGCGAGGGGACTGTCGGAGGGGAGCGCCGCCACCCGGGCCTCCCGGTGCAGCAGCGTGGTCACGAGTTCCGCCGAGTCGACCGGCCCCCGCAGCAGCGCCACGTCGACCCGGCTCCCGGCGTCCCGGGTCAGCCCGGCCGTACGGTCGTCGATGCGCAGCAGCTCCAGCGGCACATCGGGATGCTCCCGCCGCCAGCGCCGCAGCAGCGGGGTCGTATAGGCGCCCGCCGCCGACCAGGCGTGCCCGAGCCGCAGCGGCCGCCGCGGGGCCCGGGCCACGGCGACCGCGTCCTTGAACGCGTCGACGGCGGCCGCCGCCCGCGCACGGAACGCCCGCCCCTCGGCGGTCAGCTCCACATGATGGGTGGAGCGGTCGACGAGCCGCACACCGAGCGAGGCCTCCAGCGCGGCGAGGGTGCGCGAGACGGCGGGCTGGGTGATGCCGAGGCGGGCCGCGGCACGCGTGATGCCGCCCTCGTCGGCGACGGCGAGGAAACAGCGCAGGTGGCGCAGCTCAAGGGACTGGCTCGGATCCCGGGTCATGTCGGCGGAGCATAACGGGAGCGCAGAAGGCATTTCACGCGGCGTGCCGGGCGGTTCTAGCGTGGAGGTTCACGGTCGACGGAGAGTGCAGTACCGTAAACGGGCAAGTCGAAAATATTGCACTGCACGACGGTGGACCCGACACGAGAGAAGAGGAACGAGGCCCGTGAACGGCTCGCGCACCGAACAGGCCCAGGCGCCCGCACCGGAAGCCGCGCTCGTCCGGCCGGAGAGCGCGGGCACCGCCCCGGCGTCCCGCTGGGAAGCCCTGGGCCCGGTCGGCCTGGTCCTGGCCGGATGCGTCTCGGTGCAGTTCGGCGGCGCGGTCGCGGTGAGCCTGATGCCGCGCGCGGGCGCGGTGGGTGTGGTCACTCTGAGGCTCGTGGTGGCCGCGGTGATCCTGCTGGTCGTCTGCCGCCCGAGGCTGCGCGGTCACTCGCGCGCCGACTGGGGCACGGTGATCGCGTTCGGCATCGCCATGGGCGGCATGAACCTGCTCTTCTACCAGGCCGCGGCCCGCATCCCCCTCGGCCTCGCGGTCACCTTCGAGGTGCTGGGCCCGCTGGCGCTCTCGGTCATCGCCTCGCGCCGCGCGATCAATCTGCTCTGGGCGGGCTGCGCGCTCGTCGGCGTCTTCCTGCTGGGCGGCGCGGGCGACGGCCTCGGCGGGCTCGACCCGGTCGGTGTCGCCTTCGCCGTCGCGGCGGGCGGCGCCTGGGCCACGTACATCGTCTTCAGCGCCCGCACGGGCCGCCGCTTCCCGCAGGCCGACGGTCTCGCCCTCGCGATGACGGTGGCGGCCGTGCTCTGCCTTCCCCTCGGTCTCGCGACGGCCGGCCCGAAGCTCTTCGACCCGACGACGATCGCGCTCGGCTCGGCCGTCGCGGTCATGTCCTCGGTGCTGCCCTACACCCTGGAACTGATCGCCCTGCGCCGCCTGCCCGCGTCCACGTTCGCGGTGATGATGAGCCTGGAGCCGGCCATCGCGGCCCTCGCCGGGTTCCTCGTCCTGAGCCAGGCCCTGTCCTGGCTGGAGGCGGCGGCGATCACCTTCGTCATCGTGGCGAGCATGGGAGCGGTGCGCACCCAGGTGGGCCGCAAGAAGAAGCGCTGAACCCGCTCCCGCCGGGGCGGGCGGTCCGGCAGGATCGCCCCATGGACCAGCCGGACAAGCTCAGAAACCCCGAGATCCTGGCCGCCCTCGCCGACGGGCTGGGGGACTGGCGGCGCATGGCGCAGCCGATCGTCGCCCGGTACCGCGTCCCCGGCATCGAGGAGGGCGCCGCCTTCGTGGCCGCGGTCGCCGAGGCCGCGCGGGGCGCCGGGCGGGAGCCGGAGCTGAGGCTCGGGCCCGGGTTCGCCGAGGTGGCGCTCTGCACGGTCGACGCGGACGGCGGCCGCTGGGTCACCACGGCCGATCTGGACCTCGCCCGCACCGTGAGCGAACTGGCGGCCCGGCGCGGGCTGCCCGCCGTCCCCGGCGACATCACCCAGCTCGAACTCGGCCTCGACGCCACCGACTTCGACCGTGTCGGGCCGTTCTGGTCCGCGCTGCTCACCGGCTCCCCGGACCACGTGGTCCACGGCGACGTCATGGACCCCGCCCAGCGCGTCCCCAACGTGTGGTTCCAGCGCACGGACGCCCACGAAGCACCGCGCCAGCGCTGGCACCCCGACCTCTGGCTCGCACCCGAGGAGGCCGAACCCCGCATCCGGGCCGCCCTCGCGGCCGGCGGCGAACTCGTCGTCCGCTACGACGCCTCCTGCACCGTCCTCGCCGACCCCGAGGGCAACCGCGTGTGCGTGTGCACGGCGGAGGGGCGGGACTAGGGCCTGTCTTCACACTCCCCTCTGCCCCGCGACGCCTGGCACGTTCCCCCACACTCGAACCGGCTTCGCACGGCTCGTGCGGGAGGTGCCCCCTTCGCCGCACCGGGCGCAAGGCCGAGTACGTCCAGTACGAGGCCTTGCACCCGGCACGACGAGAGCACGCACCAGACGCCGCGGGGCCGCCCTCCGGGCGACGAGGGGAGTGTGAAGACAGGCCCTAGAGCCCGGCGGCCCGTCAGCGGAAGGCCGCCGCGTTCAGCGGAAGGCCGCCGCGTTGCGCTCCGCCCACTGCGCGAACGTACGGGCCGGCCGCCCGAGCACCCGCTCCACGTCGGGGCCGACCCGCTGCTCGGCCGCGTTCGGGGCGCCCAGGATGTCCAGGGTCGTCTCCACCACCGGTTCCGGCAGGAACGCCAGCATCTCGGCGCGGGCCTCGGCCCGGGTCTGTTCGACGAACCGGACGGGTTCCCCGAGCGCGGCCCCGATGGCCGCCGCCCGTTCCCGGGGCGTGGTCGGGGCCGGGCCGGTCAGGACGTAGGTACGGCCCGCGTGCGCCTCGGAGAGGAGCGCGGCCGCCGCCACCTCGGCGATGTCCGCCGGGTCGATCACCGGCAGGCCCACATCGCCGAACGGCGCCGCCACCGTGCGGCGCAGGCGCACGGACTCGGCCCACGCCCAGGCGTTGGAGGCGAAGCCGCCGGGCCGCAGCACCGTCCAGTCCAGGCCCGCGCCGCGCACGGCGTCCTCCAGCGCCCGCGCCACCCCGCCGTGCGAGGCGGAGTCGGGGCGGGTCTCCACCCCCTGTGAGGAGAGCAGGACGATCCGGCGGACACCGCCCGCCTTCGCCGCGCCGACGATGTCGTGCGGGCCGATCCGGTGCGCGTCGGCGCCCGAGTCGTGCAGAAACAGCGCCTCGGCGCCGTCGAAGGCGGGGCCCAGCGTCTCCGGGCGGGTCAGGTCGGCGGCGCGGTGACCGGTCCCCTCCGGCAGCGGGGCCGCCGGCTCCCGGCGGGACACCGCCGTCACCCGGGCCCGGCCGGACGCGGCCAGCGCTTGCAGCAGAGGCTGTCCCACGTTGCCGGTGGCGCCGGTGACCGTGATCGAGAGCATGTTCAACTCCGTATATAGACAAGTGAATTGAGAGGGGGGCAAGCGTCGCGGCAGGCGCCTTGCCGCGACTCGTCGAAGCTAGCAGCGCGGGTACAGTAGGTACCTAGGGGTAAGTGGCTGACCTGGGGGGATGCGGATGTCCGAGGGTGAGGTCCGAAGCCGGGGCGAGGGTGCCGTGCGGAACATGCCGCTGCCGCCCGGACCGGGGCTTCCCGCCGAGGTCGCCTGCCCCGTCTCTCCCGTCGTCGACCTGGTGTTCAGCCGGTGGACCACCCCGATCCTGTGGTCCCTGCACACCTTCGGACGGCAGCGCTTCGTCGAACTGCAGCGGCGCATCGGCACGGTCAGCCCGAAGGTGCTCACGCAGCGGCTGCGCCAGATGGAGCGCGACGGGCTGGTGCTGCGCACCTACCACCCCGAGGTGCCGCCCCGCGTCGAGTACGAGATCACCGAACTCGGCGGCAGCCTCGCCCCGTTGTTCGCCCGCCTCGCCGAGTGGGGCGCCGTCCATCTGGACCGGGTGGAGCGGGCGCGGCGTGACTTCGACGCCGGTCCGGCGCACTGACGAGAACCACCGCGGGCACCACCGGCTTCCCCGCGACCTTTTTTCATGCAAGCACGCTTGATTGTTTCTCGGACCGCTGCCATGCTCCAGGCACGCCGCCGCACATCGCCCTGCCCCGAGGGGAGCGCACGTGTCCGATCAGCCGTCACCGTCACCGTCGCCGTCGTCCGTCTTCGACGACCTGCGCGACGAGAGCACGGAACTCGACCGACTGGTCGCCGGGTCGGGACCGGACGGATGGCGGGCCGCGACCCCCGCGCCGCGCTGGACCGTCGCCCACCAGATCGCCCACCTCGCCTGGACCGACCGCGCGGCGCTGCTCGCCATGACCGACCCGGACGCGTTCGCCGGAGAGGTCGAGAAGGCCCTCGCGGCACCCGAGTCGTTCGTCGACGACGGGGCCGACGAGGGCGCCGCCCTGTCGCCGGACGAGCTGCTCGCCCGCTGGCGCGAGGGACGGACCCGGGTGGACGAGGTGCTGCGCGCCGTCGCCGCCGAGAAGCGGAAGTTCCCCTGGTACGGGCCGCCCATGTCGGCCGCGTCCATGGCCACCGGACGGCTCATGGAGACCTGGGCCCACGGCCAGGACGTCGCCGACGCGCTCGGTGTCGCCCGCGAGCCCACCGACCGGCTGCGGCACATCGCCCGGATCGGCGTACGGGCCCGGGACTTCGCCTTCGGGGTGCGGGGGATGGATGCACCGGGCGAGGAGTTCCGCGTCGAACTCATCCTGCCCAGCGGCGCGTTGTGGGCGCTCGGCCCGGAGGGCGCCGCCCAGCGCGTCACCGGCGACGCGCTCGACTTCTGCCTCCTCGTCACCCAGCGCGCCCACCGCGACGACGTCGACGTCCGCGCCGAGGGCCCCGACGCCGACCGCTGGCTCGGCGTCGCGCAGGCCTTCGCCGGTCCGCCGGGGCCGGGCCGCGCGGCGAAGGGGACCCGCGCATGAGCGCGATACGCCCGCTGCGGACAGCCAACGCCTCCGGGTTCTACGGCGACCGGTTCGACGCGATGCGCGAGATGCTGACCGGCGGCCCGCTCGACGTCCTGACCGGCGACTATCTCGCCGAGCTGACCATGCTCATCCTCGGCCGCGACCGCCTGAAGGACCCCGGGCGCGGCTACGCCCGTACCTTTCTGCGGCAGTTGGAGGAGTGCCTGGGCCTCGCCGTCGAGCGCGGCGTGAAGATCGTCGCCAACGCCGGAGGGCTCAACCCGGCGGGACTCGCCGACTCCGTGCGGGAGTTGGCCGACCGGCTCGGTCTGTCCGTCGCCGTCGCCCACGTCGAGGGCGACGACCTGCTGGCCACCGGCCGCTTCCCGGGCGCCCTCACCGCCAACGCCTACCTGGGCGGCGCCGGCATCACCGCCGCCCTCGGGGCGGGCGCCGACATCGTCGTCACCGGCCGCGTCACCGACGCCGCCCTGGTCAGCGGGCCCGCCGCCTGGCACTTCGGCTGGGCCCGCGAGGGGCAGGACGCGTACGACCGGCTCGCCGGAGCCGTCGTCGCCGGGCACATCCTGGAGTGCGGCACCCAGGCCACCGGCGGCAACTACGCGCACTTCACCGCGCACGACCCCGGCACGTTCGCGCGGCCCGGTTTCCCGCTCGCCGAGATCCACGAGGACGGGTCCGCCGTCATCACCAAGCATCCCGGCACCGGCGGCCTCGTCGACCTCGGCACCGTCACCGCCCAGCTCCTGTACGAGACCGGGGGCGCCCGGTACGCCGGACCCGACGTCACCGTGCGGCTCGACACCGTCCGCCTGGAGCAGCAGGGCCCCGACCGGGTCCGCGTGCACGGTGTGCGCGGCGAGGCGCCGCCGCCCACCCTCAAGGTCGGGCTCAACCGGCTCGGCGGGTTCCGCAACGAGGTCGTCTTCGTGCTGACGGGACTCGACATCGACGCCAAGGCCGACCTCGTACGGCAGCAGATGGACGACGCCTTCGACCGGGCCACGTCCCGCCCCGCGCACGTGCGCTGGGAGCTCGCCCGGACCGACCGGCCGGACGCCGGTACCGAGGAGACCGCCAGCGCCCTGCTGCGGCTCGTCGTGCGGGACCAGGACCAGAACGCGGTCGGCCGGGCCCTGAGCGGCGCCGCCGTCGAGCTGGCCCTCGGCTCGTACCCCGGGTTCCACGTCACCGCGCCGCCCGGCAAGGGAGCCCCCTACGGCGTCTTCGAGGCCGCGTACGTCGAGCGCGGGGACGTCCCGCACATCGCCGTGCTGCCCGACGGCCAACGCCTCGCCCTGCCTCCCTACGACGGGCCCGCGCAGCCCCTCGCGCCCGTCGACGAGCCCGGTCTGCCCGACGCCCCGCCCGCAGGCCCCACGCGCCGCGCCCCTCTCGGCCTCGTCGCCGGGGCCCGCAGCGGCGACAAGGGCGGCGACGCCAACATCGGCGTATGGGCCCGCTCCGACGAGGGATGGCGTTGGCTCGCGCACACCCTCACCGTGGAGCGGCTGCGCGAACTCCTGCCGGAGACGGCCGGGTTGACCGTCACCCGGCACGTCCTGCCGAACCTCCGCGCCCTGAACTTCACCGTCGAGGGGATCCTCGGCGAGGGCGTCGCCGCGCAGGCCCGCTTCGACCCGCAGGCCAAGGGCCTCGGCGAATGGCTGCGCTCCCGCCACCTCGACATTCCGGAGGCACTCCTGTGACCGTCCTGGCCAGCGCCCTGGACACCCGGTCCGACGACTACGCCGCGCACCGCGCCGCCCTCCTCGACAAGCTCACCGCGCTCGACGGCGAACACGCCAAGGCGCTGAACGGGGGAGGCGAGAAGTACGTGCAGCGGCACCGGGGGCGCGGCAAGCTGCTCGCCCGGGAACGCATCGAGCTGCTCCTCGACCCGGACACCCCGTTCCTGGAGCTGTCGCCGCTCGCCGCCTGGGGCAGCGACTACACGGTGGGCGCCTCGCTCGTCACCGGCATCGGCGTCGTCGAGGGCGTCGAGTGCCTGATCACGGCCAACGACCCGACCGTGCGCGGCGGCGCCAGCAACCCCTGGTCGCTGAAGAAGGCCCTGCGCGCGAACGAGATCGCGTACGCCAACCGGCTGCCGTGCATCTCCCTCGTCGAGTCCGGCGGCGCCGATCTGCCGTCGCAGAAGGAGATCTTCATCCCGGGCGGCGGCATCTTCCGCGACATCACGCGGCTGTCCGCGGCCGGGATTCCGACCGTCGCCGTCGTCTTCGGCAACTCGACGGCCGGCGGCGCGTACATCCCCGGCATGTCCGACCACGTCATCATGGTGAAGGAGAAGGCGAAGGTCTTCCTCGGCGGGCCGCCGCTGGTCAAGATGGCGACCGGCGAGGAGAGCGACGACGAGTCGCTCGGCGGCGCCGAGATGCACGCCCGCACCTCGGGCCTCGCCGACTACTTCGCCCACGACGAGCAGGACGCGATTCGGCAGGCCCGCCGCGTCGTCGCCCGCCTCAACCACCGCAAGGCGTACGCGGATCCGGTGGGTCCACAGCCTGTGGAGCCGCCCAAGTACGACCCCGAGGAACTGCTCGGGATCGTGCCCGAGGACCTGAAGGTGCCGTTCGACCCGCGCGAGGTCGTCGCCCGCATCGTCGACGGCTCCGACTTCGACGAGTTCAAGCCGCTGTACGGGGCCTCCCTCGTCACCGGCTGGGCCTCCCTGCACGGCTATCCCGTGGGCATCCTCGCCAACGCGCAGGGCGTGCTGTTCAGCGAGGAGTCGCAGAAGGCCGCCCAGTTCATCCAGCTCGCCAACCAGCGCGACATCCCGCTGCTCTTCCTGCACAACACCACCGGCTACATGGTCGGCAAGGAGTACGAACAGGGCGGCATCATCAAGCACGGCTCGATGATGATCAACGCGGTCTCCAACTCCCGCGTCCCGCACCTGTCGGTCCTGATGGGCGCCTCGTACGGCGCCGGGCACTACGGCATGTGCGGGCGCGCCTACGACCCCCGCTTCCTGTTCGCCTGGCCCAGCGCCAAGTCCGCCGTCATGGGGCCGCAGCAGCTCGCGGGCGTCCTGTCGATCGTCGCCCGGCAGTCCGCCGCCGCGAAGGGACTCCCGTACGACGAGGACGCCGACGCCGGACTGCGCGCCATGGTCGAGCAGCAGATCGAGACCGAGTCCCTGCCGATGTTCCTGTCCGGACGGCTCTACGACGACGGGGTCATCGACCCGCGCGACACCCGCACCGTCCTCGGGATCTGCCTGTCCGCGATCCACACCGCACCGTACGAGGGCGCCCGCGGCGGCTTCGGCGTCTTCCGGATGTGAGGGTTGAAAGTGATCACGAACGTCCTTGTGGCCAACCGCGGCGAGATCGCCTGCCGCGTCTTCCGCACCTGCCGTGACCTGGGCATCCGCACGGTCGCCGTGCACTCGGACCCGGACGCGGACGCCCTGCACGTCCGCGAGGCCGACCTCGCCGTACGCCTTCCGGGCGCCACCCCCGCCGACACCTACCTCCGCGCCGACCTCGTCGTGAAGGCCGCCCTCGACGCGGGCGCCGACGCCGTGCACCCGGGCTACGGCTTCCTGTCCGAGAACCCCGACTTCGCGCGGGCCGTCGCCGACGCCGGGCTGACCTGGATCGGACCGCCGCCCGAGGCGATCGAGGCCATGGCGTCCAAGACGCGCGCCAAGCAGCTCATGGGCATCGAGCCGCTCGGCGAGGTCACGGCGGCCGATCTGCCGGTCCTCGTGAAGGCCGCCGCCGGGGGTGGCGGGCGGGGCATGCGCGTCGTACGCCATCTCGGCGACCTGAAGGAGGAGTTGGCGGCGGCGCAGGCCGAGGCGCTGTCCGCCTTCGGGGACGGAGAGGTCTTCGTCGAGCCGTATGTCGAGGGCGGACGCCACGTCGAGGTGCAGGTCCTCGCCGACACGCACGGCACCGTGTGGCAGCTCGGCACGCGGGACTGCTCGCTCCAGCGCCGCCACCAGAAGGTGATCGAGGAGGCGCCCGCGCCCGGTCTCGCCCCTGACACCCTGGCCGCCGTCCATGAGCTGGCCGAGCGGGCCGTGCGGGCCACCGGCTACGTCGGCGCCGGAACCGTCGAATTCCTCGTCGCGGACGGCACCGCGCACTTCCTGGAGATGAACACCCGCCTCCAGGTCGAACACCCCGTCACCGAGGCCGTGTTCGGCCTCGACCTCGTCGCGCTCCAGCTCCGGGTCGCCGAGGGGGAGACGCTGGATCCCGAACCCCCCGCGCCGCGCGGGCACGCCGTCGAGGCCCGCCTCTACGCCGAGGACCCGGCCGCCGGATTCGCCCCGCAGACCGGCTCCCTGCACCGGCTCACCGTCCCCGCCGGCGTCCGCCTCGACACCGGTTACACCGGCGGCGACACCATCGGCGTCCACTACGACGCCATGCTCGCCAAGGTCGTCGCCCACGCGCCCACCCGCGCCGCCGCCGTCCGCGCCCTGGCCGGGGCCCTGGAACGGGCCGCCGTGCACGGCCCCGTCACCAACCGCGACCTGCTCGTCCGCTCGCTGCGGCACCCCGAGTTCGCGGAAGCCCGCATGGACACCGGGTTCTACGAGCGGCACCTCGACGAGCTCACCGCCCCCGACGAGGACCCGTACGCCCCGCTCGCCGCCGCCCTCGCCCAGGCGGCCACCGCGCCCTCGCGCTTCGGCGGCTTCCGCAACGTGCCGTCGCAGCCGCACGGCAGGAGCTACCGCAGCGTCCCCCACGACACCGCCTACGAGGTGCGGTACCAGCACGGCCGCCGGGGGCTCGAAGCCGTCGCCGTCTCTCGCGGCGGGGCGGACCCGGACACGGGCACCCTGCACGACGTCACCGGTGTCCGCGTCCTGCACGCCGCACCGCACCGCGTCGTCCTCGACATCGGCGGGGTGCGCAGGACGTTCGACGTCGCCGCGTACGACGACGGCCGGGTGTACGTGAACGGCGCCACCCTCGTCGCACAGCCCCGCTTCACCGACCCCAGCGAGCAGCGCGCCCCCGGCTCCCTGCTCGCCCCCATGCCCGGCACCGTCGTCCGTGTCGCCGAAGGACTCGGCGAGGGCTCCGCCGTCACCGCCGGACAGCCCCTGATCTGGCTGGAGGCCATGAAGATGGAGCACCGCATCACCGCTCCCGCCTCCGGCACGCTCACCGCCCTGCACGCCCTCGTCGGCCGGCAGGTCGAGGTGGGCGCCCTGCTCGCCGTCGTCCAGGAGGAACAGTCGTGAACGCTCCCGTCCTCGAAACCGAAGAGCACCGCGCCCTGCGCGCCGCCGTCGCCGCCCTCGGCAAGCGGTACGGCCGCGACTACATGACCCGGATCACCAGCGCCGGCGGCCACCCCGAGGAGCTGTGGGCCGAGGCCGCCAAGCTCGGCTACCTCGGCGTGAACCTCCCCGAGGAGTACGGCGGCGGAGGCGGCGGAATCGGCGAACTCTCCATCGTCCTGGAGGAGTTGGGGGCGGCCGGATCGCCGCTGCTGATGATGGTGGTCTCGCCCGCGATCTGCGGCACCGTCATCGCCCGGTTCGGCACCGAGGAGCAGAAGCGCGCCTGGCTGCCCGGGCTCGCCGACGGCAGCCGCACCATGGCGTTCGGCATCACCGAGCCCGACGCCGGTTCCAACTCGCACCGGATCACCACCACGGCCCGCCGCGACGACGACGGCTCCTGGGTCCTGAGCGGCCGCAAGGTGTTCATCTCCGGCGTCGACATCGCCGACGCCACCCTCATCGTCGGCCGCACCTCCGACGCCCGTACCGGAAACCTCAAGCCCTGCCTCTTCATCGTGCCCCGCGACACGGAGGGCTTCGGCCGCCGCCAGATCGACATGGAGCTCCAGGCGCCCGAGAAGCAGTGGGAGCTGACCCTCGACGACGTCCGGCTGCCCGCCGACGCGCTCGTCGGCGACGAGGACGCGGGCCTCCTCCAGCTGTTCGCCGGGCTCAACCCCGAGCGCATCATGACGGCCGCCTTCGCGATCGGCATGGGCCGCTACGCGCTGGGCCGCGCCGTCGAGTACGCCCGCGACCGCACCGTGTGGAAGTCCCCGATCGGCGCCCACCAGGCCATCGCCCACCCCCTCGCCCAGGTCCACATAGAACTGGAACTGGCCCGCCTGATGATGCAGAAGGCGGCCACCCTGTACGACGCGGGCGACGACATCGGCGCCGGTGAGGCCGCCAACATGGCCAAGTACGCCGCCGCCGAGGCATGCGTGCGCGCCGTCGACCAGTCCGTGCACACCCTCGGCGGCAACGGCCTGACCCGCGAGTTCGGCCTCGCCTCCCTCATCACCGGCTCACGCGTGGCCCGCATCGCGCCGGTCAGCCGGGAGATGATCCTCAACTACGTGTCCCACCAGACCCTCGGACTCCCCAAGTCCTACTGAGCACCGAAGCGCGACCGAGCACGGCTGAGCACAACTGACCTTCAATGACGAGGAGTTGGCATGGTGTTCCGGAGTGAGTACGCGGATGTGGACGTCGTCGACGAACCCATCCACGACGTCGTGCTCGGGGGTGCCGCGGCCCGCGGCGACACCCCCGCCCTCGTCGACGGCGAGGCCGGCACGACCCTCACCTACGCGCAGGTCGACCAGTTCCACCGCAAGGTGGCGGCCGGGCTCGCGGAGGCGGGGGTGCGCAAGGGCGACGTCGTCGCGCTGCACAGCCCGAACACCATCGCCTATCCCGTCGCCTTCTACGGCGCCACCCGCGCCGGCGCCTCCGTGACGACCGTGCACCCGCTCGCCACCCCGGAGGAGTTCGCCGGGCAGCTCAGGGACAGCGCGGCGAGCTGGATCGTCACCATCACCCCGTTCGCCGCGGCCGCCCGGCAGGCCGCCGAACTCGCGGGCGGCATAAGGGAGATCTTCGTCTGCGACCCGGCGGGGGACTCCGGCCACCGCTCGCTCCTCGACATGCTCGGCACGGACGCCCCCGAACCCCGTATCGCCGTCGACCCGGCCGACGACGTCGCCGCGCTCCCGTACTCCTCCGGCACCACCGGGCGCCCCAAGGGCGTCATGCTCACCCACCGCAACATCGCCACCAACCTGGCCCAGCTCACGCCGATGATGCCGATGGGCCCCGGCGACCGCATCCTCGCAGTGCTGCCCTTTTTCCACATATACGGCCTTACCGCACTGATGAACGCCCCGCTGCGACAGGGCGCCACCGTCGTCGTGCTGCCCCGCTTCGACCTCGACACCTTCCTCGCGGCGATCGAGAAACACCGCATCAACGGCCTGTACGTGGCCCCGCCCATCGTCCTCGCCCTCGCCAAGCACCCGGCCGTCGAGGGCTACGACCTGTCCTCGCTGCGCTACATCATCAGCGCCGCCGCCCCGCTCGACGCCGACCTGGCACGGGCCTGCTCGGACCGGCTCGGCCTGCCGCCGGTCGGCCAGGCCTACGGCATGACGGAACTGTCGCCCGGCACGCACGTCGTCCCGCTGGCGGCCATGGACACCGCCCCGCCGGGAACCGTCGGCAAGCTGATCCCCGCCACCGAGATGCGCCTCGTCTCCCTCGACGACCCGGCCCGGGACGTCGCGACCGGCGAACCCGGCGAGGTCGTCGTCCGCGGACCGCAGGTCATGAAGGGCTACCTCGGCAGACCCCAGGCGACCGCCGAGATGATCGACGGCGACGGCTGGCTGCACACCGGAGACGTCGGGACCGTGGACGCCGACGGCTGGCTGTTCGTCGTCGACCGGGTGAAGGAACTCATCAAGTACAAGGGCTTCCAGGTGGCACCCGCCGACCTGGAGGCCCTGCTCCTCACCCACGACGGCATCGGTGACGCCGCCGTCATCGGCGTCACCGACGACGACGGCAACGAGATCCCCAAGGCCTTCGTCGTCCGCTCCGACCCGGCGCTCACCGAGGACGACGTGCTCTCCTACGTCGCCGGACGCGTCGCCCCGTACAAGAAGGTCCGCCGGGTCGCGTTCATCGACGACGTGCCCCGGGCCGCGTCCGGCAAGATCCTGCGCCGCCAACTCAGGGAAGGGTGAAGGGAACCCCACACCATGTCAGCGTCAGCCACCGCGCATCTCGTCCGCCACGACCGCACCCGCGGCGTCACGACCCTCACCCTCGACTCGCCCGCCAACCGCAACGCCCTGTCGACCGCCCTCGTCGCCGAACTCACCGAGGCCCTGCGCCGGGCCGACGCGGACGACGACGTACGCGCCGTCGTCCTCACCCACACCGGCACCACCTTCTGCGCGGGCGCCGACCTGCGCGATCCGCCCGACCCGGACGCGCTGGTCGGTCTGTTGCGGACCATCGTGGCCCTGGGCAAGCCGGTGGTGGCCCGGATCGACGGCCACGTACGGGCGGGCGGCCTCGGGCTCGTCGGGGCCTGCGACATCGCGGCGGCCTCGGCCCGCGCCTCCTTCGCCTTCACGGAGGTCCGCATCGGGGTGGCGCCCGCCGTCATCTCCATGCCGCTGCTGCCCCGAGTGGACCCGCGCGCGGTCGCCCGCTACTACCTGACGGGGGAGCGGTTCGACGCGGCGGAGGCGGCCCGCATCGGGCTGGTGACCCTGGCCGCCGACTCCGCCGACACCGCGCTCGAACCGGTCCTGGACGGGCTGCGGCGGTCCGCGCCGGACGCCCTGGCGGAGACGAAGAAGCTGCTCACGGTTAAGGTCCTTCAAGCCCTCGACCGGGACGCGGAGGCGCTGACGGCGCTGTCGGCGCGGCTGTTCGCCTCCGACCAGGCCCGGGAAGGGATGACAGCCTTCCTCGAACGACGGGACCCCGCATGGGTGTTGTGACCCCGCCCAAACAGGACCGCTCGCGCGCGACGCGGCGCAAACTCCTGGAGTCGGCGGTGGCATGCCTGGCCGAGCGCGGCTGGTCCGGCTCCACCGTGTCCGTCGTCGCCGAGCACGCCGGGGTGTCCAGGGGCGCCGCCCAGCACCACTTCCCGACCCGCGAGGACCTGTTCACGGCGGCCGTCGAGTACGTCGCCGAGGAGCGGTCCACCGCCCTGCGCGGGCTGCGTCCGCAGGGGCGGGCCGAGGCCGTCGCGGCCCTGGTCGACCTCTATACCGGGCCGCTGTTCCGGGCCGCGCTGCATCTGTGGGTCGCCGCGTCCAACGAGCCGCAGCTCGGCGGCCGTGTCGTGGACCTGGAGGCCCGGGTCGGCCGCGAGACCCATCGCATCGCGGTGGGACTCCTCGACGCCGACGAGTCGGTCCCCGGGGTGCGGGAGATCGTCCAGGGCCTCCTCGACATGGCCCGGGGCCTGGGCCTGGCCAACCTCCTGACAGACGACGCCGCCCGTCGCGCCCGGGTCATCTCCGAGTGGACGTCCCTCGTGGACCGGGCACTGACACCGTCGTAGCCCGCGGCCCGGTGGGGGCTGGTCGCGCAGTTCCCCGCGCCCCTGAAACGAGCTCCGCTCGCCCAGGGGAGGCTGCGCGCAGCGCATGCCTCAGGGGCGCGGGCGAACTGGTCGGCCCACGCCGCGTACGCGAAGCTCTCCGCGCCCGCGACCCGCAGCTTCGGCAGCCCGCGC
>NZ_JBEYYU010000082.1:0-32916 GCF_040645755.1 Streptomyces sp. NPDC046716 | reverse complement strand
GCCGAGCGGGCCGCCCTCTCCCAGGGCACGGTCCGCAACTACCTGTCGTCGCCCCTGAGACGAGCTCCGCTCGTCCAGGGGAAGGCGCGCGAAGCGCAGCCTTCAGGGGCGCGGGGAACTGCGCGAGAAGCGGCCACCGGCCGTCAGCCGATCGACAACCCAACAGGGGCGCGGGGAACTGCGCGACCGGCCACGACGGCGGGACGGTTGGGCAGACGGGTCCGACGAGGCCCGCCGAGGTTCAGGCACACTGTCCAAACCCGCACCCCCAGGGAGGACCCCGTGCCGCTCGCAGAGAGGCCCCGAACCGACCCCCTCGCCCCCCTGCGCACCGCCGCCGACCCACCCTGCGACGTCTACCTGACCGGCACCGTCTTCCTCGACATCATCTTCACCGGCCTCGACTCGGCCCCCGTCCGCGGCACCGAGTCCTGGGCCCGCGGCATGGGCTCCAGCCCCGGCGGCGTCGCCAACATGGCCACCGCCCTGGCCCGCCTCGGCCTGCGCACCTCCCTGGCCGCGGCCTTCGGCGACGACCACTACGGCGAGTACTGCTGGGACACCCTCGAACAGGGCGAGGGCATCGACCTCACCCCCTCGCGCACCGTCCCCGGCTGGCACTCACCCGTCACCGTCTCCATGGCCTACGAGGGCGAACGCACCATGGTGAGCCACGGCCACGAACCACCGCCGCAGGAACCCGCCCCGCGCTGCCCCCCGCGCTCCCGCGCCGCCGTCGCCTCCCTGACCCCGGGCGTCGAGGAACCCTGGGTCGGCGAGGCCGCCCGCCACGGCACCCGCATCTTCGCCGACGTCGGCTGGGACGAGACCGGCCGCTGGGACCTGGCCGCCCTGCCCGACCTCGGCCAGTGCGAGGCGTTCCTGCCCAACGCCGAGGAGGCGATGCGCTACACCCGCACCTCCTGCCCCCGCGCCGCCGCCCACGCCCTCGCCGAACACGTCCCGCTCGCCGTCGTCACCCTCGGCGCCGAGGGCGCGTACGCCGTCGACGGCCGCACCGGCGAGACCGCCTCCGTCCCGGCGATCGAGGTCGAGGCGCTCGACCCGACCGGCGCCGGAGACGTCTTCGTCGCCGGATTCGTCACCGGCACCCTCGCCGGCTGGCCCCTCGCCGACCGCCTCGCCTTCGCCGGACTCACCGCCGCCCTCTCCGTCCAGGAGTTCGGCGGCTCCCTGTCGGCCCCCGGCTGGTCGGAGATCGCGGCCTGGTGGAAGCAGGTGCGCTCCTACGTGGACCAGGACCGGGCGGCGCTGAGCCGGTACGCCTTCCTGCACCCGCTGCTGCCCGAGACGACCCGGCCGTGGCCGCTGCGGCGCGCCGTGCCGACCATCGGCTTCGGCCGCTCCGCGTAAAAGCCCTTGTCGGAACCGCGGCGGCCGTGCGAAAGTGACGGCCGCCGTCGTCCGACGGCGACCAGCCTTCTCATCCTTCAAGGACTGAAGCCCATGTTCCCGGCGTCCCCCAGCGGCCGTCGTCGGCTCTGAGCCCTCCGCTCAGCTCGCTCCTCACGGCGGCCCCACGCACCCACTTCTGTGCGCTTTTCTTCACGTGAGGGAATCACCATCACCATGGACCACGACGTCCAGCTCTTCACCGTCGCCCACCTGCGCCGCCGCCCGGCGCCCGTGGAGACCGGCGGCTTCGTCCTCGGCTTCGACCCGGACACCACCAGCCCGTTCATCAACTACGCCACCCCGCTGCCCGGCGCCGCCCCGAGCGCGGCCGACGTGGCGGCCCTCGTCGCCGCGTTCCGCGAGCGGGAGCTGACACCCCGCCTGGAGTTCGCGCCGGACGCCGCGCCGGAGGCGGCCGCCGCGCTCGCCGCCGCGGGCTTCACCGCCGAGGCCGAGCACACCTACCTGGTCTGCACCCCCGCCACGCTCGCCGTGCCGGAGACGGGCCCGGTCGTCGACGCGCCGACGGCCGACGCCGACTACACCGGCCTCGACGCGGCCCTCGCCGAGGCGTTCGGCGGGGAGTTCCCGCCGTCCGAGGAAGGCGCGGCCCGGCTGCGCCGCACCGCCGACGCCGGGGGCGCCGTCCGGCTCGTCCGGGCCGCCGACGGCACCGTCGCCGGGGGCGCCCTGTGCAGCGCGCCCGCCGCGGGCACCGCCGAACTGGCCGGCGTCGGCACCCGCCCCGCCCACCGCGGCCGCGGCATCGCCGCCGCCGTCACCGCGGAACTGGCCCGCACCATGCTGCACGAGCGCGGCGTGGGATCGGTGTGGCTGGAGTACGGAGGCCAGGACTCCCGCCGCGTCTACGAACGCGTCGGCTTCCAGCCGCGCGGCACCCGCCTGTACACCCGGCTCGAAGCCTGAGCCACCGGCGGCCGGGGCCCGCCACCGGAGCCCCGGCCGTATCCGGAAACCCGCTCGGCGTTGTCGTACCCGCGCCGTACCCTTGGCGGTGTACGACCCGCAGCGAGATCCCGCGCATTTCCATCAGCCCGTACGGGGAGGAAGCAAGGGCCACCGGCCCGGCTCATGACGCAGACACCATCCAGCGCCCGCGCGCAGTTCACCGTGCCGGCCAAGCACCCCATGGTCGAGATCCTGGGATCCGGCGACGCACTGCTGCGAGTGATCGAGAAGGCCTTCCCGGAGGCCGACATCCACGTCCGGGGCAATCAGATCAGCGCGACCGGAGAGCCCGCCGAAGTGGCCCTCGTCCAGCGACTGTTCGACGAGATGATGCTGGTCCTGAGGACGGGAGCACCGATGACCGAGGACGCCGTGGAGCGCTCCATCGCGATGCTGAAGGCGACGGAGAACGGCGAGGGCGACGGCGCGGAGACCCCCGCCGAGGTCCTCACGCAGAACATCCTCTCGTCGCGCGGCCGCACCATCCGCCCCAAGACGCTGAACCAGAAGCGGTACGTCGACGCGATCGACAAGCACACGATCGTCTTCGGCATCGGCCCCGCCGGTACCGGCAAGACCTACCTGGCGATGGCCAAGGCCGTCCAGGCCCTTCAGTCCAAGCAGGTCAACCGCATCATCCTGACCCGCCCCGCGGTCGAGGCCGGCGAGCGCCTGGGCTTCCTGCCCGGCACCCTCTACGAGAAGATCGACCCGTACCTGCGCCCGCTGTACGACGCCCTGCACGACATGCTCGACCCGGACTCGATCCCGCGCCTGATGGCGGCCGGGACGATCGAGGTGGCGCCGCTGGCGTACATGCGTGGTCGCACGCTCAATGACGCCTTCATCATCCTCGACGAGGCCCAGAACACGAGCCCCGAGCAGATGAAGATGTTCCTCACCCGGCTCGGCTTCGAGTCGAAGATCGTGATCACCGGTGACGTGACGCAGGTCGACCTGCCCAACGGCACGAAGTCCGGACTCCGGCAGGTCCAGGAGATCCTGGAGGGCCTCGACGACGTGCACTTCTCCCGCCTGTCGTCCCAGGATGTCGTGAGGCACAAGCTGGTCGGCCGTATCGTCGACGCGTACGAGAAGTACGACACCGAGCACGGTACGGAGAACGGCACCCACAAGGGCCGCCCCAGAGGGAAGTAGAGAACCAACAGCGCCATGTCGATCGACGTCAACAACGAGTCCGGAACCGAGGTCGACGAGCAGGCGATCCTCGACATCGCCCGCTACGCCCTCGCGCGGATGCGCATCCACCCGCTCTCCGAGCTCTCGGTGATCGTCGTGGACGCCGACGCCATGGAGCAGCTGCACGTGCAGTGGATGGACCTGCCGGGGCCGACGGATGTCATGTCCTTCCCGATGGACGAGCTGCGTCCGCCGATGAAGGACGACGAGGAGCCCCCGCAGGGGCTCCTCGGTGACATCGTGCTCTGCCCCGAGGTCGCCAAGAAGCAGGGCGAGGAAGCCCCCACGCAGCACTCCATGAACGAGGAGCTCCAGCTCCTCACCGTGCACGGCGTGCTGCACCTGCTGGGATACGACCACGAGGAGCCCGACGAGAAGGCCGAGATGTTCGGGCTCCAGGCGGCCATCGTGGACGGCTGGCGCGCGGAGAAGGGGATCGAGGGTCCGTCGCCGGCCCCGACCGTGTCATGAGCCTTTCCCTGATCGCGGGCGCCGTCGCCCTGGTCGTCGTCGCCTGGCTGGCGGCGTGCGCCGAGGCCGGCATCGCCCGCACCTCGAGTTTCCGCGCCGAGGAGGCCGTCAGGTCCGGCCGGCGCGGCAGCGCGAAGCTGGCCCAGGTCGCCGCCGACCCGACCCGCTATCTGAACGTGGCGCTGCTCGTCAGGGTGGCCTGCGAGATGGCGGCGGCCACCCTGGTCACGTACGCGTGCCTGGAGCAGTTCACCGAGACGTGGCAGGCGCTGCTCGTCGCGATCGGCGTGATGGTTCTGGTTTCGTACGTCGCCGTCGGTGTCTCGCCGCGCACCATCGGCCGCCAGCACCCGCTGAACACGGCGACGGCCGCCGCGTACGTGCTGCTGCCGCTGGCCCGGATCATGGGCCCGATCCCGCCCCTGCTGATCCTCATCGGCAACGCGCTGACGCCCGGCAAGGGATTCCGCCGCGGCCCGTTCGCCTCCGAGGCGGAACTTCGCGCCATGGTCGACCTCGCCGAGAAGGAGTCCCTGATCGAGGACGACGAGCGCCGCATGGTGCACTCGGTCTTCGAGCTGGGCGACACCCTGGTCCGCGAGGTCATGGTGCCGCGCACCGACCTCGTCGTCATCGAGCGCTACAAGACGATCCGCCAGGCGCTCACCCTGGCCCTGCGCTCCGGTTTCTCCCGGATCCCGGTGGTCGGCGAGAGCGAGGACGACATCGTCGGCATCGTCTACCTGAAGGACCTGGTCAGGAAGACGCACATCAACCGCGACGCCGAGGCCGAACTGGTCTCGACGGCGATGCGTCCGGCGGCCTTCGTCCCCGACACGAAGAACGCCGGTGACCTGCTGCGCGAGATGCAGCAGCTGCGCAATCACGTCGCCGTCGTCATCGACGAGTACGGCGGCACGGCCGGCATCGTCACGATCGAGGACATCCTGGAGGAGATCGTCGGCGAGATCACCGACGAGTACGACCGGGAACTGCCGCCGGTGGAGGAGCTCGGCGAGGACCGGTTCCGGGTCACCGCGCGCCTCGACATCGGCGACCTCGGTGAGCTGTACGGCATCGAGGAGTACGACGACGAGGACGTGGAGACGGTCGGCGGGCTGCTCGCCAAGGCGCTCGGCCGGGTGCCGATCGCGGGCGCGTCCGCGCAGGTGGAGCTGCCGGACGGGCGGGAACTGCGACTGACCGCGGAGGACTCCGCCGGCCGCCGGAACAAGATCGTGACGGTGCTCGTGGAGCCGGTGGCCCCGAAGGGCGAGGACGCCGAATGACCCCGGAGGAGCTGCGCGCGCTCTGCCTGTCGTTCAACGCGGCGGTGGAGGAGTTCCCCTTCGGCCCGGAGGCCTCCGTCTTCAAGGTCCTGGGCAAGATGTTCGCCCTGTCCAGCCTGGACGCGCGCCCCCTGACGGTGAACCTCAAGTGCGACCCCGAGGACGCGATCCGGCTCCGCCGCGAACACGAGGGCGCCGTCCGCCCCGGCTGGCACATGAACAAGCGGCACTGGAACACGGTGTCGGTGACGGAACTTCCGGCCTCTTTCGTCCGCGAACTGGTCGAGGACTCGTACGACTTGGTGGTGGCGGGGTTGCCGCGGGCGGAGCGGCTGAAGCTGGACCGGGCGTGAGTGCCGGGCGTCTCACCAGGCACGCACCGAAATGGCCCGACTCCCCCTCGCCAACGCTGGGGCGCAGCGGCAGAATGGACTGACGGTGCGCTGTGACGCCACCGCTCCGGGCTGCCTACCAGGGAAACTCGGAACGGCAGCGTCTGTTCGGGCGCCCGCCGCTTTCGGCCCCGACTGTCAGGTCGGGGCTGATTGCTTTTACACGAAGGGCAGAATCCACTCGTCGACGATCTTCTGGACCGCGATGAGGAGATTGATCAGAGGCAGCAGCTGAGCTGCCCGCTCACCCCACGTGCGCTTGATCCTCTCGGGTCGGCGCCCTCCTTCCTGCTCGGCATGGCCTTCCGTCATCACTCGCTCCTTCTCCCCGGCCGCTCGCCGCCGCGTCAATTCACGGCGAACCACGAACGGATGGGCGCTGAGTGGCTCTTGAGGCGCTCCAGCTGCGGTTTTGATGAGTGATGTTGAACATGGCGATCGATCAACTCCCTTGGCTGGCTTGATTGTTCGCACCATGTACAGCTTCAGCGTAGCTTGGGACTGTCAATTTGTGCAGTGCCTATTGGCAGAGAGCCATCGGCTGGTACGACGAACGGATCCTACGATCCGACGGGTTCCATTCTGCTAGGTAGCAGATTGAGGGGTAAGGTGTGGACGTCGCGCGCGCGGGCGAGGGTTTCAGCCCTGGTGTGCGGCGCACACACCCCGTGTGTAAGTCACTCGGAAACGTCGCAACCATGAGGGTCTCGATGAGTAATCTGTATATCTGCTACGTTGCACATAGGTGGATGCGCTTGGGGGTGAAGCAGCCATGACACAGACGAGTGCGGCGCTCCTCCGGCTGCGACTCCGTACCGAGCTGCGCAAAGCGCGGATCGCGGCCGGCCTGACGCAGCGGCAGGTCGCCGAGAAGATGGAGTGGAGCCCCTCCAAGCTGATCCGGATCGAAGCCGGTGAGGTGGGGATCTCGATCAATGACCTGCGTCCACTGGCTGCGGCGTACAACATTTCCGACCGGCGCAAGGTGGAAGAGCTGCTGACCATGGCCCGGGGGAGTCGGCGGATGCCGTTCTCCGAGTACCGGGACATGTTCAGCAAGGACTTCATGCAGTTCCTGGCGCTGGAGTCGGCCGCCTCGATCAACCGCCAGTTCGGTTCACTGACCATCCCCGGTCTGCTGCAGACCGAGGAGTACATGAGGGCCGTCTTCGGCTCGTACGACAAGGACTCGCCCGAGGAGCAGATCGAGCGCTACGTCGAGGCGCGGCTCGCTCGCCAAGAGGTGCTGGAGGACGTCCAGGGGTGCGAGTTCTTCTTCATCCTGGACGAGTCCGTGGTGCGCCGGGTGGCAGGCGGCAAGGGCGTGATGCGGGCGCAATTGGAGCACCTCGCGGACCTGGCCGAGCGCCCCAACATCAACCTTCTGATCCTTCCCTTCAGTGTCGGCGCCCATCCCGGCATCCTCGGCCCGTTCACGCTGTTCGAGTTCCGGGACGAGGTCATGGAGGACGCCCTGTTCCTCGAGGACTCCCGGGGGACCACCACCGCCGCGACCGACCCGGTGGAGGCGAGGCAGTACCTGGAGCGGTTCTGGGAGCTTGAGGACCTGGCCATCAAGGACGGCGTCGAAGTGGTGCTGCGCCGTCTCGCGGAGCGGGTCGCCGAAGGGGGCGACGATCTGGAGGTGCTGTTGCAGCGCGAGCCTTCCTGAGGTGCGCGAAGGTGCCAACTTGCCTTGAGTGAAGGCAAGTTGGCGCGAATTGCCATGCCCGATCAGATGGTCTTCACCACTATGATGGGCGGGCTGTCGTGTGTCCCCACAGCCGACGTGCGGGACACCCCGGCTGGTGTGTCCGCAACCGGGGGAGGTCGCAGGTGGGCGGGTCACGGACGTGGCGTAAGAGCAGTGCGAGTACATCGGGCGGCGGAAACTGCGTCGAGGTCGCCCGTACCGGTACCGAGGTGTGTGTCCGGGATTCCAAGCGCCGACGCGGTCGAATCGTCACCGTGACCCCGGCCGCCTGGGACTCCTTCCTTCATTCCCTGTCCGGCGACGGTGATCCGGACGCCCGACGGCGGGCCACGTCCTAGATCCCCGGCCCCGCGATCCACGTCTTCCCCGCCTGCCCCCGCGCCTGCGCGAACGCGCGGGGCGCGTCGGTGAAGGCGTACTGCGTGGTCAGGGAGACCGAGGGGCGGACGCGGTCCGCGATGACGTCGTCCAGGGCCGCCCGGAAGTCGTGCGGGTGGTCGTAGATCAGGGAGCCCTGGACCGTGAGCTGCCCGCGTACCACCTGTTCCATGGTCAGCGGCAGCGGCGACGGAGTGAGGCCGATCAGGGTGAGCGTGGCGCCCGGGGCGAGGCGGGGGAGGGCCGCCGCCAGGGCCGGAGCGGCGCCCGTCGTCTCGTAGAGCCGGAGGAAGTCGCCGTCGCCGGCGGCCGCCGCGGTGGCGCCGAGGGCGACCGCGCGGGCGAGGCGCTCGGGATGGAGTTCGACGACGACCGGCTCGGCGCCGAGGGCCAGCAGCGACTGGCTGACCAGGAGGCCCTGCGCCCCGGCGCCGAGCACCAGGGCCCGCTCGCCCTTGGCGATCCCGCTGCGCTTGACCGCCGTGCGCGCCACCACGTACGGCTCGAACGCGGCCAGCTCCCGCACGTCCAGGTCCTCCGGGACGACGTGCGCGAAGGCGGCCGGCACCGTGAAGCGCTCGGCGAGCAGCCCCGGCGCGTTCATGCCCACGATCGCCCGGTGCGGGCACGCCGAGGTCAGCCCGCGACGGCAGTCCGGGCAGTCCAGGCACGCGTAGTTCGGCTCGACGACGACGCGGCGGCCCACGGCGTGCCCGGTGACGGCGGAGCCGGTCGCCACGATCCGGCCGAACGCCTCGTGCCCGACGACCCAGGGCGTGGCGGGGACGGCGCGATGGCCCTCGTGGACGGAGAGGTCGGAACCGCAGACGCCGAGTCCTTCGAGCGCGACGACGACATCGCCGGGGCCGGGCACCGGCTCCGGCAGATCGTCGACGACGGCGAGGCGGCGGGGTGCGGTGAGGACGACGGCCTTCATGCGGGCTCCTGCGGGTGGGTGCCTCGGGGATCCCAAGACTAATGTACGAACTGGTTAGTTATCTACAGTGTCCATCGAGCCAGTGCGAGCCGCCGCGAGCCGCCTCCTTATGCTCACCCCATGACTGACAGCACCGACCTCGGCGCCGAGGACCGCAAGATCGTCACCCTGGCCCGCTCCGCACGGGCCCGCAACGGTGTGCCCGAGGGCGCCGCCGTGCGCGACGAGACCGGGCGCACCTATGTCGCGGGCACCGTCGCCCTGGACTCCCTGAAGCTGAGCGCGCTGCGGACCGCCGTCGCCATGGCCGTGGCCTCCGGCGCCCAGTCCCTGGAGGCGGCGGCCGTGGTCTCCGCGGCGGAGGCCCTGGAGGAGGCGGATATCGCGGCCGTGCGCGATCTGGGCGGCAGCGGCACCCCGGTGTTCCTCGCCGCGGCCGACGGAACGGTCCGCGCGACCGTCGAGGCCGGCTGACCCGCGCGAGGCGTGGGTCACAGGAAAACCCGCTCGCCCAGTAATAGAGCGGCTTCCGCCGTGGGGGAGTGAAGACGCTCACGTCGGCCGCGGGCCGGGACTTTGGTCCCGGCCCGCGCTGTCGTTCACGCAGGCCGTACGAGCCGTGCGGGGCAAGGGCCGGGGCGGTTCGGCCCGGGGCGGGCGACCCCGGGCGGCGCGGGGCGAAAGAAGGACCAAAGTCCCGGCCGAGGGACTTTCGCCTCATGGGGCAAACCCGGACACGCCGGTCATGGTGGAGCAGTTGCCCGACGCCGATGCGTTTCGCAGCTCCCGCTCCAGGGAAGCGCCGGGCGGTCCCCGACCCCGAACAAAGGTTTTTCTACGTGTTCTCCCTTGCCCGCAAGACCTCGTCCCGTGTCCGTGCCCTCGCCGTCGGCACCGCCCTCGTCGGCGCCTCCGGCGCCATGGTGATCGCCGGTACCGGTTCCGCCTCCGCGGCGACCTCCTCGGCCGGCTGGGACGCCGTCGCGCAGTGCGAGTCCGGCGGCAACTGGTCCGCCAACACCGGCAACGGCTTCTCCGGCGGCCTGCAGTTCACCTCGTCCACCTGGGCCGCGTACGGCGGCACCCAGTACGCCGCCAACGCCCACCAGGCGTCGAAGGCCGAGCAGATCACCGTCGCCCAGAAGGTCCTCGCGGACCAGGGTGCGGGCGCCTGGCCGAACTGCGGCGTCAGCCTGTAAAGAAGAGCGAAAGCTCGACAACTCAGACGGCGTCGGGGCCCCGTTCGCCCGTCCGCACCCGCACCACGGTGTCGACGGGCACGGCCCAGACCTTGCCGTCGCCGATCTTCCCCGTCCGGGCGGCCCGCACGATGGCATCCATCGCGGGCTCCGCGTCCTCGTCCGCGACGACGACCTCGATCCGCACCTTCGGCACCAGATCGACCTGGTACTCGGCGCCCCGGTACACCTCGGTGTGCCCGCGCTGCCGCCCGTACCCACTGGCCTCGGTCACCGTCAGACCCTGGACACCCACCTCTTGCAGCGCCGTCTTGACCTCGTCGAGGCGGTACGGCTTGACGACCGCGGTGATCAGCTTCATGGCGCGACCTTTCGGGCAGCGGGAGCGTGCGAGGGGTGCGTGGAGGCACTGAGGACGCCGTGATCGTACGCACTCTCCGCGTGCGTCGTCTGATCCAGGCCCGTCATCTCCTCCTCGGCCTCGGCCCGGAAGCCGAGCAGCCGGTCGATGACCTTCCCGATCCCGTACGTGACGAGGAAGGTGTACGCGGCCACGACCAGCACGGCGAGCGCCTGCTTGCCGAGCTGTCCGAACCCGCCGCCGTAGAACAGGCCCTCCTTCGCCGTCGAGCCGGTCATCGCCGACGTCGCGAACAGGCCGATCAGCAGCGTGCCCACCACACCCCCGACGAAGTGCACGCCCACCACGTCCAGCGAGTCGTCGTAGTGGAACCGGAACTTCCAGGCGACGGCGTACGAGCAGACGACTCCCGCCGCGAGACCGACCACGGCCGCGCCCAGCACGCCGACGACCCCGCAGGCCGGCGTGATCGCGACGAGGCCGGCCACCGCACCCGAGGCCGCGCCGAACGTCGTCGGGTGCCCGTCCCGCTTCTGCTCCACGAACAGCCAGCCCAGCAGGCCCGTGCAGCCCGCGATCAGGGTGTTGAAGAGGGAGGCCGCGGCGATCCCGTTCGCGCCGAGCGCCGAACCGCCGTTGAAGCCGAGCCAGCCGAACCAGAGCAGCCCCGCGCCCATGATCACCATCGGCAGGTTGTGCGGGCGCATGGCGTCCTTCTTGAACCCGATGCGCGGGCCGAGCACGAGACACAGGGCGAGCCCCGACGCGCCCGAGGCGATCTCGACGACCAGGCCGCCCGCGAAGTCGAGGGTGCCGAGCCGGTTCGCGATCCAGCCGTCCGGGCCCCAGACCCAGTGCGCGACGGGGACGTATACGAGCAGCGCCCACACCGGTACGAAGACCAGCCACGCCCCGAACCGCGTGCGGTCCGCGACCGCGCCGCTGATCAGCGCCGCCGTGATGATCGCGAAGGTCAGCTGGAAGGTGGTGAAGAGGAAGGTGGGGACCGTGCCGGTGACCGAGTCCGGGCCGATGCCCGCCATCCCGGCGTGCGACAGATCACCGATGAGCCCGCCGAACGCGTCGTCGCCGAAGGCGAGCGAATAGCCCGCGACCAGCCACACCACCGTCACCAGCGCGATCGACACGAAGCTCATCATCAGCATGTTGAGGACGGACTTCGTGCGGACCATGCCGCCGTAGAACAGGGCGAGGCCCGGTGTCATCAGCAGGACGAGCGCGGTGGCGGCGAGCAGCCAGGCGGTGTCACCGGAATCGAGGGCGGGGGCGGCCAGTGGCGATGCGGTCATGACGGTCGTCGCGGTCATCGGGACAGCGTCACGGGCCCGCGTTTCCGAATCCCTACCCCGGCGTTTCCGCAGTGTTTCGTGTTGCCGAGGGGTTACCGGGAGCTCACCGTACTGCGGGCCCCCGGACATCAGGGAGAATGGGCGCCATGAGCGCTCGTACCCAGCAGTCCCAGCCCTCCGGGGAAGCCGTCCACCGCGCAGGTTTCGCCTGCTTCGTCGGCCGCCCCAACGCGGGCAAGTCCACCCTCACGAACGCTCTGGTCGGCAAGAAGGTGGCGATCACCGCCGACCAGCCGCAGACCACGCGGCACACCGTGCGCGGCATCGTGCACCGCGACGACGCGCAGCTGATCCTGGTGGACACCCCCGGACTGCACAAGCCCCGCACGCTGCTGGGCGAGCGGCTCAACGACGTGGTGCGCACCACGTGGGCCGAGGTCGACGTCATCGGCTTCTGCCTCCCGGCGAACGAGAAGCTGGGCCCCGGCGACCGTTTCATCGCCAAGGAACTCGCGTCGATCAAGAAGACGCCGAAGATCGCGATCGTCACCAAGACCGACCTCGTCGACAGCAAGCAGCTCGCCGAGCAGCTCATCGCCATCGACCAGCTCGGCAAGGAGCTCGGCTTCCAGTGGGCCGAGATCATCCCGGTCTCGGCGGTCGGCGACAAGCAGGTCGGCCTCCTCGCCGACCTGATCGTCCCCCTCCTCCCCGAGGGCCCCGCGCTCTACCCCGAGGGCGACCTCACCGACGAGCCCGAGCAGGTCATGGTCGCGGAGCTGATCCGCGAGGCCGCCCTGGAGGGCGTCCGCGACGAGCTGCCGCACTCCATCGCCGTCGTCGTCGAGGAGATGCTGCCGCGCGAGGACCGCCCCGCCGACAAGCCGCTCCTCGACATCCACGCCTTCGTCTACATCGAGCGCCCCAGCCAGAAGGGCATCATCATCGGCCCCAAGGGCAAGCGCCTGAAGGACGTCGGCATCAAGTCCCGCAAGCAGATCGAGGCGCTGCTCGGTACGCCGGTCTATCTCGACCTGCACGTCAAGGTCGCCAAGGACTGGCAGCGCGACCCGCGCCAGCTCCGCAAGCTCGGCTTCTGATCAGCCGGAGGCGGGGCTCAGATCCTGGAGCCCGATCACCCGCAGCAGCTCCAGACGCTCGTACGTGTCCGTGCCCGGCCGCGCCGAGTGCACCACGAGCTGCTGGCCGTGCCCGTCGCTGAGCAGCACCTCGCAGTCCAGGTCGAGCGCGCCGACCACCGGGTGCAGGAAGGTCTTCGGCGACGGGCGGCGCACCACGACCTCGTGGGACTGCCACAGTTCCTCGAACTCCCTTGACGCTGCACGCAGTTCGGCCACCAGCGCGGTGGGCCCCGGATCGTCGGGGCGGGCCGCGGCGACCGCGCGCAGGCTCGCCACGTGGGCGCGGGCGTGCTTCTCGTGGTTCTCGGGCGGGAACAGCGCCCGGGTCTCCGGCTGCGCGAACCAGCGCCGGATCAGGTTCACCCCGGTCAGGTCGCCGGTCAGCGCGACCGACATCGTGTTCTGCGCCAGGCTCTCACCCCAGTCGCTGAGCACCGCGGCCGGCAGATCGTGCAGCCGGTCCAGGATCATCAGCAGCCCCGGGCGGACGTGGCCCGACGAGGTGCCGGGCCGGGGCGGCTCCTCGCCCGCCAGATGGAACAGGTGGTCGCGCTCCGCGTCGGTGAGCCGCAGGGCGCGGGCCAGCGCGGTGAGCATCTGCCGCGAGGGGTGCGAGCCGCGGCGCTGCTCCAGGCGCGTGTAGTAGTCCGCTGACATCCCGGCGAGTTGCGCCACCTCCTCGCGGCGCAGGCCCGGCGTGCGCCGCCGGGCGCCCTCGGCGAGGCCCACGTCGGAGGGGCTGAGGCGGGTGCGGGCGCGGCGCAGGAAGTCGGCGAGTTCGGCTCGGTTCACCTCTCCAGCATCGCGCGGGCCCGCGCTCGTATCCAGCGCACATCCAGGGAGTGCCGCTCCCTGGATAACCGCGTCTCTCCCGCCGGGCGCGCACCGGACGCAGGCTTCAGGCATGGCTCGTGACAGCGATATCGAGGAGGCGGCCATGCTGACGTTGGTGACCGGAGCGACGGGACAGGTCGGACGGCGGTTCGTGCCGCGGCTGCTGCAGGGCGCTCCGCAGGGCGACCGGGTGCGGGTCCTCGTCCGGGACGAGGCGCGCGGCGAGCGGTTCGCCGAGCTGGGCGCCGAGGTGGTGATCGGCGATCTGCGGGACGCCGACGTCCTGGGGAAGGCGACGGCCGGGGTGGACGCGGTGGTGAACGTCGCCGCGGCGTTCCGCGGGGTGCCGGACGAGGAGGCGCGGGCCGTGAACCGGGACGCGGCGATCGAGCTGGGGCGGGCCGCGGTGGCCTCGGGGGTGCGGCGGTTCGTGCAGGTCAGTACGGGGATCGTGTACGGGGCCGGGCGGGGCAGGCCGCTCGTCGAGACGGACGAGACGGTGCCGGGCGGGCACCTCTGGGGCGTCTACCCCGAGTCGAAGTGGGAGGCCGAGCGGGCGCTGGGCGCGCTGGAGGGCCTCGACGACCTGCGGATCGCGCGGCTGCCGTTCGTGTACGGGGACGGGGATCCGCACCTCGACACCGCGATCGAGTGGGCGCCGGCGTGGCCCGCGATGCAGCGGCTGCACATGGGGCATCACGCCGATGTGGCGCAGGGGCTGCGGCGGCTGCTGTACGCGGACGGGGCCTCCGGCGTCTACAACATCGCGGACGACGCGCCCGTGACGACGGTGGACATCCTTCAGCTGGGCGGGGTGGCGATCCCGCCCGAGTCCTACGAGAAGGAGACCCCGGATCCCTGGCACGCGGTGATGTCGACGACACGCATCCGCCGGGAACTGGGCTACCGCCCGGTGTTCCCGTCGGTCTGGACGGCACTGGACGCCGGGGCGCTGTAGCGGAGGCCCCCTGAGCGCCTGCCCGGCGCCGGGGTGCCGCCTTGCCCACCCTGCCGCCCTTGGCGGCAGATTGCCCAAGGCGGGGGCGGGGCGGAGGTCAGGCCACCCCTTTGATCCGGCGGACCAGCAGCGCCCCGGTCAGGCCCACCCCCGCCGCCACCAGATACAGCACCCGGTACCCGCCCAACTGGTTCACCAGTGGCGCGGCGACGGCCGGGGCGGCGACCTGGGGCAGGGAGTTGGCGATGTTGATGACGCCGAGGTCCTTGCCCCGGTCCAGCGCGGCGGGCAGCACATCCGTCATCAGCGCGAAGTCGACCGAGGTGAACACCCCGAACCCGACCCCGAGCACGGCGGCGGCGACCACGGCCCCCGGCCACGTCTGCCAGAACGCCAGCACCCCGGTCGCGACAGCCATCAGCACGCCCGACCACAGCACGAACGGCTTGCGCCGCCCCACCCGGTCCGACCAGGCCCCGCCGACGACGACGGTGCCGAGCAGCGTCACCCCGTTCACGGCGGTCAGGATCAGCACCCCGGAGTCCGGATCGGTGTAGTGGAGTCGATCGCGCAGATAGTAGAAGAGGTACAGCAGCACCAGCGCGTTGCCGAGGTTGATCAGGAACCGGGTCAGCCAGGCCCACCCCAGATCCGGATACCGGCGCGGACTCAGCCAGAACCCGGCCGCGAACCGCCGCCAGGACCACGCCGGCCGCGCCTCGGCACCGAGCCGCAGATCCGCGTACCGCACCACGTACGGCACCACGCCCACCACCGTGAACACGGCGCACGCCACATACCCGGCCCGCACCCCGCCCGCGACCGTCGCGAGCCCCGTCCCGGCGACCACCCCGAGGATCTGCGCGGCGCCGAGCCACCCGCCCACGGAGCCGCGCTGGAGCCGCGGCACCCGGTCGGGCACGGCGGCCGTCACCGCCGCGAACGCCGCGTTCAGCGTCAGCTGCACCAGGCACCACCCGGCGAACAGCACCCACACGGCGTCCGCGGCGCCGAGCAGCAGCAGCGACAGCGCGCCGCCCGCCGCGCCCGCCACGATCCAGGGCGTGCGCCGCCCGAACCGCGACACCGTACGGTCCGACAGCGCGCCGAAGACCGGGTTGGCGGCCAGCGACACCACCGCGCCGACCCCGGTCACCCAGGCCAACAGCGACTCCTTCGACAGGCCGGTGCCGGGAGCGAACTGTTCGGCCTGCCGGGCGAGCAGGATCTGCAACGGCCCGTACCAGCCCACCCAGATCGCGCCGTTGGCCAGCGAGAGCGCCGCCGTCCAGCCGCGGCCGACCTGCTCGGACGGTTCCGCGAGCGCCGGGTCGGTCATCCCCGCTGCCGCCGCAACTGGTCCCGCAGCCATGCGTACGAGGCCTTCGGGGTGCGCCTCTGCGTCGCGTAGTCGACATGGACGAGACCGAACCGCTTCGTGAAGCCCTCGGCCCACTCGAAGTTGTCCATCAGCGACCACACGAAGTAGCCGCGCACGTCCACGCCGGCCTCGATCGAGCGGTGCAGCGCCCGCAGATGCCCGTCCAGGAAGGCGATGCGCTCCTGGTCGTCGAGGCCGTCGTACGCGCAGCCGTTCTCGGTGACGACGAGCGGCGGCAGCCGGTCGCCGTAGCGCTCGCGCAGTCCGGTGAGGAGTTCGGCGAAGGCGTCGGGGACCACCGGCCAGTCGAAGTCGGTCCGCGGATGTCCCTCGATCTCCCTTACGGAGAAGGGGAGTTCGGCGGGCAGGGTGAGACCGGAGAACTCCACGTCGGCGGTGCCGGGCGCGCCCACCTTCGTCGGCTGGTAGTAGTTCACCCCGTACCAGTCGAGCGTGCCCTCGGAGATCGTCCTCAGGTCGCCCGCCACGTCCCCGCCCGGCATCGCCTCGGCGAACCCGTCCGGGTAGCGGCCCAGGATCAGCGGATCGGAGAACAGCCGGTTCAGGAGGATGTCGTACAGGTCGGCCGCCTCGAGGTCGGCCGGGTCCTGCGAGGCGGGCCAGGTCGGGCCGTGCGAGTTGGCGATGCCGATGCTCGTGGCGCCGTGCTCGCGCAGCACCCGCGCGGCCAGGCCGTGCGCGAGGAGCTGGTGGTGGGCGACCGGCAGCGCGTCGAAGAGCAGTTTGTGGCCGGGCGCGTGCTCACCCAGCGCATGCCCGAGCAGGGTGTGCTCCGCCGGTTCGTTGAGGGTGATCCAGCGGTCCACGCGGTCGCCGAGCCGGGCCGCGACCGTCGCCGTGTACGCGGCGAACCGCTCCGCCGTGTCCCGCGACCGCCAGCCGCCCGCCTCCTCGACCGCCAGCGGGGTGTCCCAGTGGAAGAGGGTCGGCACGGGACGGAGCCCTTGCGCGCACAGCTCGTCGACGAGCCGGTCGTAGAAGCCGATGCCGCCGGGGGACAGCACCCGGGGCCAGGAGAGCGAGAAGCGGTAGGCGCCGACGCCCAAGTCGCGGACGAGACCCACGTCCTCGCGGTAGCGGGCCACGTGGTCGCAGGCCGTCTCCGCCGTCGTGCCGTCCCTGACCCGGCCGGGCTCGGCGGTGAAGGCGTCCCACACCGACGGGCCGCGCTGGGCGACGGCGCCCTCGATCTGGTGGGCGGACGTGGCGACGCCCCACAGGAAGCCGGGCGGGAACGTCGGGAGCGCATCCGGGGTAGCTGCCATGGGCGCGATCATCCGTACCGGCCGGTACGAAGTCAACGCCCATGACAGCGGCGGAAGTTACGCCTGTTCCTACGCTCCCTCTTTGAGTACGCGGCTGATCAGTCTCCGCTGTTCCTCGGTGAGCCGGGGGTCCGCGCAGTACACGGTCCGCCCGTCCACGGTGATGGTGTAGCTGAATCCGTCCGGCACTCCTACGGGCGGTGTGCTCCGGCCGGCGGCCAGCGCCTTCTCGGCCAGGTCGTGCCACTCGTGGGAGTCGGCGCGGCCCGCGGTGTCGATCTCCGCGTGCCGGGCGATGCCGGCGAAGCCGCCGGTGCGCGCGACGTGGATACGCATGCTTTCTGTCTACCCCACTTCGGGCCCCGGCGGGACGTCTCACGCAGGTCATCACGCGCGCCACCGTCGTGGCTGGTCGCGCAGTTCCCCGCGCCCCTGAAACGAGCTTCGCTCGTCCAGGGGAGGCTGCGCGCAGCGCACGCCTCAGGGGCGCGGGGAACTGCGCGAGAAGCGGCCGCCGGGCCGCGCGGGGGGAAACTGCCTAGGGGCGCGGGGAACTGCGCGGCCAGCCGCGACGAGAGCCGCGCCCGAAAAGACCTACCTGCGCAGTCCCACCTCGGCGACCACCGGTCGATGGTCCGATGCCGCGGGTTCGGCCGGGACCGAAGCCGTCCGTACGTCGACGCCCGCCCCCACCGCCACGTAATCGATCCGCTTCACCGGCACATCGGCCGGGTACGTGACCCCGCCCACCGGCCCGGCATCCCGCAACTCCTGCCACAGAGGCGAGAGTTCGCCCGCGTCGGGCGTCGCGTTGAAGTCGCCCAGAAGAACCTGCCGCGCCCCGCGCACCGAGGAGCGCTCGGCGGCCATGATGCGCCGGGTGTCCGCGACCTGCGCCACCCGTACCGACGGATCCGCGCGATAGTCCAGGTGCGTCACGAAGACCTGCACGGGCACCCCGCGCACCTTCAGCGTCACCTCGCCGAAGCCGGGCGCGGGCGCCGGCACCGGGTTCGGATCCTGCGTCGACAGCCGGGTGATCTCGTGGTTGACGGCCGACCGGATCGGATACCGGGACAGCACGGCGACCCCGAACTCCCGCCGCGGCTCCCCCGCGGTCACCGGGTCCAGGCTGTAGATCGGCGCGAACGACACCCGCATCCCGAGCCGCCGCGCGAGCTCCCCCGCCACGTCCAGGTCCTGACTGCGCGCACCCCAGTGCACGTCGACCTCCTGGAGGCCGATCACATCGGCGTGCAGGGCGCGCAGCGCGGCCGCCTGCCGGTCGAGGTCGAAAACGTTGTCGGCGCCCGCGCCCGCGTGGATGTTGTACGTGGCGATGCGCAGCGGGACCGGTGGTGGCCCGTGCCGCTCGGCGGCCACGGCGGGGGCCGTCCCGAGCAGGGTCAACACGGCTACGGAAAGGACCAGTCGGGCAGCGGAGCGGGATCGTCTCGGCATGGCCGCACCGTATGCCGAAAACTCACTTGTACGCCGTAAGAGTTTCCCTTTACGGTGTACAGCAGTACCGCCCCACGCTTCCCGCCGTACGACAGGAGCCCGCATGACGGCGACGACCGCCGAGAACACCGGCGGCAACACCCAGCAGCCCGCCCCGGCCGGAGGCCACCCGCAGCGCTGGATCATCCTCGGCGTCATCTGTCTCGCCCAGCTGACCGTGCTGCTCGACAACACCGTCCTGAACGTCGCGATCCCCTCCCTGACCCGGGAGCTGCACGCGTCGACGTCCGACATCCAGTGGGTGATCAGCGCCTACTCGCTCGTCCAGTCCGGGCTGCTGCTCACCGCGGGCTCCACCGCCGACCGCTACGGCCGCAAGAAGATGCTCGCGGCCGGGCTCGTGCTGTTCGGCGTCGGTTCGCTGGTCGCCGGACTCGCCGACTCCACCGCGCAGTTGATCGCGGCGCGGGCGGGGATGGGTGTCGGCGGCGCGCTGCTGATGACCACGACCCTGGCGGTCGTCGTGCAGATCTTCGACGACACCGAGCGGGTGAAGGCGATCGGCCTGTGGGCCACCGTCAACTCGCTGGGCTTCGCCGTCGGACCGCTGCTCGGCGGCGTGATGCTGGACCACTTCTGGTGGGGCGCGATCTTCCTCATCAACATCCCGGTCGCGGTGATCGGTCTGATCGCCGTCCTCACCCTCGTACCGGAGTCGAAGAACCCGCAGGGCGACCGGCCCGACCTGCTCGGCGCGGTGCTCTCCACGATCGGCATGACCGGGGTCGTCTACGCGATCATCAACGGCCCGGACCAGGGCTGGACCTCCGGCACCACGCTGACCTCGGCCGCGATCGGGATCGTCTTCCTGGCCGCGTTCGTGGGCTGGGAGCTGCGCATCCCGTACCCGATGCTGGACATGCACTTCTTCCGCAACCAGAAGTTCACGGGAGCGGTCGCCGGGGCGATCCTCGTCGCGTTCGGCATGGGCGGCTCGCTGTTCCTGCTCACCCAGCACCTCCAGTTCGTGCTCGGGTACGGGCCGCTGGAGGCCGGACTGCGCACCGCGCCGCTGGCGCTGACCATCGTCGCCCTGAACCTCACCGGCGTCGGCGCGAAGTTCCTCGCCAAGGTCGGCACCCCGGTCACCATCGCGGCCGGCATGAGCTGCCTGGCGGCGGGGCTCGCGGCGATCGCCGTGCTCGGCGGGGACTCCTACGGCGGCATGCTGGCCGGCCTGGTCGTCATGGGCGTCGGCATCGCCTTCGCCATGCCCGCCATGGCCAACGCCATCATGAGCGCCATCCCGCCGGCCAAGGCGGGCGTGGGCGCGGGCGTGAACGGCACCCTCGCCGAGTTCGGCAACGGCCTGGGCGTCGCCGTCCTGGGCGCGGTCCTCAACGCCCGGTTCGCGGCGCTGGTCGCCGTCTCCGCCGCCTCGCTCCCGGCGGCGCTCGCCGCCGCCGACTCGGCCGGGGAGAAGGCCCGGATCGCGGACGCCTTCTCCTCGGGCCTGGAGACCAGCCAGCTGGTCGGCGCCGTCGCCGTCCTCGTCGGCGGACTCCTCGCCGCGGCGTTGCTGCGGCGCGCCGAGCGGGCAGAGTCAGCAGGGGCGACGGCCCCGGGCGCTTTCCCAACAAGCCCTGAACAGCCCTAGCATCGACATAGGCGGACGGGCGGATTCCGTGGGTGGGAGCCCCGGGGTCCGCCCCGCCCGGTACGACGACTTCTGGGAAGGTGCGCCATGGCGAAGGCAGCGCGGATGAGCGTCTGGCTCGAAGAGAGCAAGCCCGGACGCGGTCGGCGCAGCGAGCAGCCCAGCGGCCTGGACCGCGAGCGGATCACCGACGCCACGGTGAAACTGCTCGACGCCGAGGGGCTCGCCAAGTTCTCCATGCGGCGCCTGGCGGGCGAGCTGGGGGTCACCGCGATGTCCGTGTACTGGTACGTCGACACCAAGGACGACCTGCTCGAACTCGCCCTGGACCGGGCCTTCGGCGAACCGCGGGTCGACGGCACGGGCACCGACGGCGCCGACTGGAGCGAGCAGGTCCGCAAGCTGGCCACCGAGTACCGGGCACTGCTCGTGCGCCACCCGTGGATCTCCCCGCTGGTCGGCAACTACCTCAACATCGGCCCGAACTCCCTGGAGTTCTCCACCGCCGTGCAGCGCGTCTTCGCCGGCACCGGGCTGCCGATGAGCGCGCAGCGCGGGGCGATCGCCAGCGTCATGCAGTTCGTCTACGGGTACGGCACCGTCGAGGGCCACTTCCGGCAGCGGTGCGCCGACGTCGGCATGACGCAGGACGAGTACTTCCGGCAGACGATGACCACCTTCACCGCCCCGGCCGACAAGCCCGAGATGCTGCGGCACGCCGAGGAGACGATGGCGCAGGTGGAGGCCGGGGGCACGGTCGAGGAGATCCGTGACCTCGACTTCCACGTGGCGCTCGATCTCCAGATCGCCGGGATCGCGGCGCTGGTGGCGCGGGAGACGCGGGAGACGCGGGAGACGCGGAGCTAGCCGAGCCGCGCCGGGAAACCGCCCGTCGCCACCGGCCCCCACTTCTCCGGGGTGATCCGGATGATGGACTTGCCCTGCTTCACCATCGCCTCCCGGTACTCGTCCCAGTCCGGGTGCTCCCCCGAGATGTTGCGGAAGTACTCGACGAGCGCGTCGACCGAGTCGGGGGAGTCGATGACCTCGGCCGCGCCGTCGATCTGGACCCACGGCCCGTTCCACTCGTCGCTCAGCACGACCACGCTCACCCGCGGATTCCGCTTGGCGTTACGGGTCTTGGCGCGCTCGGGATAGGTGGAGACGACGATCCGCCCGGCGTCGTCGACCCCGCAGGTCAGCGGTGAGGCCTGCGGGGTGCCGTCGGCGCGGGCGGTGATGAGGAGGGCACGGTGGCGCGGCCGGACGAAGTCGAGCAGCTCGTCCAGGGACACCCGGGTGTTGGTCGCGATGTTCGGAGCCATGCCACCGAGCCTAGTTATCTTCCGGGCTACATGCTGGGCAGCGCGTCGCCCTGGACCGCCTGGATGTCGAGCTCCACCTTGAGCGTCGCGCCGATCGCCGCGATGCCGGCCTGGACGACCTGGTTGTAGTTCATGGCGAAGTCCTCGCGGCGCAGCTCGGCCGTCGCCTTGAACGCGGCGCGGGTACCGCCCCACGGGTCGGCGCCGGTGCCGAGGTAGCTGAGGTCGAGGTCGACCTGGCGCACCACGCCGTGCAGGTTCAGCTCGCCGTGCACGGTCCAGCGGTCGGTGCCGGCCGGGGTCAGGCCCGTCGACCGGTAGGTGATCTCGGGGTGCGACTCGACGTCCAGGAAGTCGGGGGACTTCAGGTGGCCGTCGCGCATCCCGTTGCCGGTGTCGATGGACGCCGACCGGATGACCGCCTCGACGCGGGACTTCTCCACGTCCTGCGCGATGTCGATCCGCGCCCGGAAGTCCGTGAACCGGCCGTGCACGGAGGTGATGCCCAGGTGCTGGGCGGTCGCGGCGACCGCGGAGTGCGCCGGGTCGACCGTCCACGCGCCGGGCGGCGGCAGCTCGGCGCCGCCCTGCCGGGCCAGCACGACGGTGCCGACCTCGGCGCGACCGGTCGCCGTGACCAGGGCGGTGGAGGCCGCGGGGCTGTACCCGACGGCGGTCACGATCACGGTGTACGGGCCCGGGGTGAGCGCGGCCGCGTCGTGCACGGCGCCCTCGTCGTCCGCCTCGGCACGCAGCACCTGCGCACCCGTCATGTCGGTCACCGTGACGACGGCGTGCGGCAGAGCCCACCCGTCCCGCGTCCGGATCCGCGCGCTGAGTCCCATCGTCCACATCTCCTAGCTGAAGTTCTCACACACGTAAGGGAGTTGAGTGCGCCCTGTACGTGAAACGGCCCCGGCCCGCAGCGTCTCGGCCGTCCCCTGCCGTTAACGACGCCACCGGGTCCGGGGCCCTTTTCCCACATCCGGACGGACGGTGCGGCTCACGTCTCCGCTCGAAACGCGGGCCGCACCGGGTGTCCGTCCGGAGTCAGTTACTCGCCGGGGTGGGCGAGTTCGATGTCGTGACCGTCGACGCCACTGCCGTTCACGGTCAGGTGCGTGGCCACCGGCGGGTAACCGGTCGCGATGACCGTGTACTCGCCGCCGTCCAGGTCGGTGAAGGCGTACGCGCCGTCGTCACCGGTGGTCGAGGTCGCGACCACGTTGCCCGCGGCGTCGACGAGCGTGACCCGCGCGTCGTTCAGCGAGCGGCCCGCCGCACGGACGGTGCCCTGGACCTGGGAGCCGGAGTTCAGCTCGATCTCGACGCGGGTGACACCCGTGCCGCCGACCTCGACGGGCAGGGCGAGCGGACGGTGTCCGGCCGCGTTCACGGCCACGGTCACCGCGCCGGGCACCAGCTCGGCGAAGGTGAACTCGCCGTCCTGGCCGGAGAGTCCGGTGGCCAGCACGTCGCCGCGGACATCGGTCACGATGACCATGGCGCCGACGACCGGGGCCTTGGTCTCCGCGGCCCTGACCACACCGCTCAGCCCGCTGGTGCCGCTGAGCAGGATGTCGTACGTGGTCCCGCTCCCGGTGCTGTCCTCGCCGACGACCACCGTGGAGGCCTGCGGCTGGTAGCCGTCGGCCGAGGCGATCAGGACGTAGGAACCGGCGCCGGGGGCGTCGACGGTGTACGAGCCGTCGCCCTGGGCGACCGCGCGGCCCAGCTGCCGTCCCCCGAGGGAGATCAGCGTGACCGCGGCCCGCGGGACCGGGGCGGACTCGGCGCCGCGGACGAAGCCGTGCACCGGGGTGCCGCCCGTGCCGGGCTGCGCCGGGACGGTGCCGGCCGAGGCCGACGACGCGACGGCCGCCAGGCGCTGGGTCTGCGTGTCGCCGACGGGCTCACCCGCGCCGACCAGGCTCGGCACCTTCTCCGGCTCGGCGGCCGGGGTGGTGGCGGTGAGGCCGGCGGGGGCGCCGGCGGCGGCCGCCTCGGTCTCCTTGGCCTGGTCCAGGCCGCCCGACGTACGCAGCGGAACCTCCTTGATGAACAGCATGGCGATGAGGGCGACCAGCGCGATCGGCGCGGCGATCAGGAAGACGTCGGCGATGCCGTGCCCGTAGGCGCTCTCCATGATCGTGCGCAGCGGCGCGGGCAGCTTGTCCAGGTCCGGGATGGCGCCGCCACCCGTACCGCCGTGGCCGAGGGCCGCGCCCTTGGGGCCGAGGTCGGCGAGGCCGTCCTTGACGTAGTGCGTGATGCGGGTGGACATGATCGAACCGAGCGCCGAGACACCCATCGCACCACCGAGGGAGCGGAAGAAGGTGACCGTGGAGCTGGCCGAGCCGATGTCCTGCGGGGCGACCTGGTTCTGGGTGCAGAGCACGAGGTTCTGCATCGTCATGCCGACGCCGAGACCCATCAGGGCCATGAAGATGGCGACGTGCCAGTACGGGGTGTCGTAGCGGATCGTGCCGAGCAGGCCGAGGCCCGCCGTGATGAGGACGCCGCCGGAGACCAGCCACGCCTTCCACTTGCCGGTCTTGGTGATGACCTGGCCCGCGACGGTCGACGAGATGAACAGGCCGCCGATCATCGGGATCGTCATGACACCGGACATCGTCGGCGACTTGCCGCGCGCCAGCTGGAAGTACTGCGAGAAGAACACGGTGCCGGCGAACATCGCGACACCCACGAAGAGCGAGGCGATCGAGGCGAGCGTGATGGTGCGGTTGCGGAAGAGCCGCAGCGGGATGATCGGCTCGGCGGCCTTCGACTCCACGAGGATGAAGATCAGGGCGAGCACGACCGCGCCGCCCACCATCGCGCCGGTCTGCCACGACAGCCAGTCGTACTTGTCGTCGGCGAAGGTGACCCAGAGCAGCAGGGTGCAGACCGCGGCGGTGATGAAGAAGGCACCGGCCCAGTCGACCTTGACGTTGTCACGCTTGACGGTGGGGAGCTTCAGCGTCTTCTGGAGCACGATGAGCGCGATGATCGCGAACGGCACACCGACGTAGAAGCACCAGCGCCAGCCCAGCCACGAGGTGTCGGTGATGACACCGCCGAGCAGCGGGCCGCCGACGGTGGCGACGGCGAAGGTCGCGCCGAGGTAGCCGGAGTAACGGCCCCGCTCGCGCGGGGAGATCATCGCGGCCATCACGATCTGGGCGAGGGCGGAGAGACCGCCGACGCCGATGCCCTGGACCACACGGCAGGCGATCAGCATGCTGGGGCTCTGCGAGAGCCCCGCGACGACCGAACCGCCCACGTAGACGATCAGGGCTATCTGGACGAGCGCCTTCTTGCTGAAGATGTCGGCGAGCTTGCCCCACAGGGGCGTGGTCGCGGTCATCGCGAGGAGCGAGGCGGTGACGACCCAGGTGTACGCGGACTGGCCGCCGCCGAGGTCGCCCACGATCTCGGGCAGAGCGTTGGTGACGATCGTCGACGACAGAATGGCGACGAACATGCCGAGCAGCAGCCCGGACAGCGCCTCCATGATCTGACGGTGCGTCATGGTGGCGCCGGCGGCGGGGGCATTGCCTCCGTGCTTGGCGGCATGGCTGCCCCGCACACCGGACGGTGTGGATGTTGCCATGGGATTCCTTTTCTTACGTCTTACGCGGGTGTACGGGTGGTCGGTGTCGAAGCCTGCGCGGCGAGGGGCAGCGGGGTCCGGGACGCCGTCGTCCGGCAGTCCCCGAAGCTGTCGCGCAGCCGCGTCATCAGGGCGATGAGCTCGTCGACCTCGGCGTCGGACCAGTCGCTCAGCCGGTCGGCGAGCAACTGTGTGGTCCGCGTGTTCAGGTCGTCCATCTGTTCGTGCCCCTCGGCGGTGAGGGTGAGGATCCGGGAGCGCTTGTCGGCGGGGTCGGGGCGGCGCTCGATCCAGCCGCGGTCCGCGGTGTGGGCCACGTGCCGGCTGGCCACGGACATGTCGACGGCCATCAGCTCGGCCATCCTGCTCATCCGCATGTCGCCGTAGCGCTTGAGGAGAGTGAGGACGGCTGCCGAACCTGCCGGACAGTCGTGGGGCAGGATGCGCGCCATGTCCCTCTTGACGGCGCCGAAGGCGCTGAGCTGTCGGGCCAGTTCGTCGTAATGACGCTGTGCGGCCACAGCACCTCCTGACCTAAACCTTATTTGTTGCTTAGAGCAACCATAGAAGCAGTTGGTTGCCGCAGGCAAACTAAAAAGGGCGTTCGACCCTAAAAACTAGGCAAACGTCCGGGCCGGATGATGTAAAGCTGCAGCTCACGAGGGCTATGGGTGACCTGTGGCGCCTGTGGCGCCGATTCGCTAGGGTCCTGCCCCATGGCACACAACCCCCAGGGCCCGGGCCCCGAAGGCAACATCGACCCCGCGGGCAGCACCCAGATGTTCCGCGCTTTCGTCGACGACGGCGGCACGCCGTCGCCGCGTGCGGAGGCGGCACCGGTGAAGTCCGGTCCCGGCGCGGGACTGATCGTCGGCATCGTGGTCGCGATCGTCGTGGTGGCGGCGGTGGCCTGGCTGGCGCTCAAGTAGCGGTCGGCCGCGTCCTCACTTCCACTCCACGGAGACGTCCCGCGTCTCGACGTGCATGCCGAGCGGCACGCGCCAGGAGTCGACGCAGACCGTCCACGTCTTCTCCTTCTTCTCCCCGGGCCCGATGGGCACGGGGAGTTTTTCTGTCGACTCGACGGTCGCCCAGTCGACGCCGAGCGCCCCGATGACGTGGGTCTCGAAGGTGACGGTGCCCGAACGCACCGCGGTGCCGCCGGAGTTGTGCAGCGTCAGGGTCACGTCCTGGCACCAGCGCTCGTCGGCGTCCTTCAGTACGGGGTCGCCCACCTTGAGGGCCGCGGGCGCGGGGGTCGAGGGAGTGCCGCCGCCGGCGGGTGTCCCGGACCCGGTACCGGAGCCGGAGCCCGACCCCGAGCCGGACGGGGTGCCGGCCGTGCCGCCGCCCTTGCCGCCGCTCTGTGTGCCACCGCCACCCGCCGTCCCGGACGAACCGGAGGCCCCCGGCGAGCGCGGGTCCCCTTTCCCGGACCCCGGAGACCCGGCGCGCGAGGAGTCCCCGGCGGGAGCTCCGCCACCGCTCCCCTTGCCGTCACCGTCGCCGTCGCCGTCCCCGTCGCCCCGCCGTCCGCTCCCGGAGGAGGCCGGGGAGTCCGGGTCCAGCGGCACCAGCTCCACCTTCCCGGTGGGCGCGACGCTGTCACCCGGCGCGGCGGAGTCCCCGGCGGCTCCCACGGCCACGTACTTGGAGGGCCCGCCGTCCCCGCCGAAGGCGACGGTGGCTGCTCCACCGAGCCCCACCACGGCGGCCGATGCGACCCCGACGGCGACGCCTCTACGTCCTCGTACCCACGTCCGCAGCATCGCGCCAGTGTGTCTGACGGTCCGTCAATTAGGAACCCTCGCGGCACTTCGGCCCGGACACGGCGTCGGGGCGGCGACCCGGCCGGGTCGCCGCCCCGTGACATCCGTCCGCGACGGTCAGTCCGCGATCAGGCCCTCTCGCAGCTGCGCCAGCGTCCGCGTGAGCAGCCGCGACACATGCATCTGCGAGATCCCGACCTCCTCGCCGATCTGCGACTGCGTCATGTTCGCGAAGAAGCGGAGCATGATGATCCGGCGCTCGCGGGGCGGCAGCTTGGCCAGCAGCGGCTTGAGCGACTCCCGGTACTCGACGCCCTCCAGGGCGGTGTCCTCGTACCCGAGCCGGTCCGCGAGCGAGCCCTCGCCGCCGTCGTCCTCGGGGGCCGGCGAGTCGAGCGAGGACGCGGTGTAGGCATTGCCCACCGCGAGCCCGTCGACGACGTCGTCCTCCGAAACGCCCAGCACCGCCGCGAGTTCGGGCACGGTCGGCGACCGGTCCAACTTCTGCGCCAGCTCGTCGCTGGCCTTGGTGAGGGCGAGCCGCAGCTCCTGGAGGCGGCGCGGCACCCGCACCGACCAGGACGTGTCCCGGAAGAACCGCTTGATCTCGCCGACCACCGTCGGCATCGCGAAGGTCGGGAACTCGACACCGCGCTCGCAGTCGAACCGGTCGATCGCCTTGATCAGGCCGATGGTGCCGACCTGGACGATGTCCTCCATCGGTTCGTTGCGGCTGCGGAAGCGGGCCGCCGCGTACCGCACCAGCGGCAGGTTCAACTCGATGAGGGTGTCGCGGACATAGGCCCGCTCCGGGCTGTGCTCGTCGAGCGAGGCGAGCCGCAGGAAGAGGGAGCGGGACAGGGTGCGGGTGTCGATGGCCCCTGTCGACACCGGGGCGATCGGAGCCACCGGTGCGACCGGCGCCTCGGAGGCCTCCGGGGCAGGGATCGGGGACGAGGCCTGGGCCGGAACAGGAACAGGCGTGTCGGGCGAGAGCGTGAGCACCTTCGAGCTGCCCTGGTCTGCGGACATGCCACCCCCTTGAGGTCGCGGACGGTCGCGGCGGACGCTCCCGTCAGGTAGGAACGCAGCCTCCACCTGAATACCGGACGTGAGGCTGCGCCAAACGCGGTTCCAGCAGAATGTCACATGTCGGCAACACGCTGTAGTGACATGTCGACAACCAAGGGGCGCATCAGCGCAGTTAGCAGGGGGTGTGGCCGAAGGTGGCGGGGTTTCCGCCGGGAAATCCCCGCAGAACCGGTCTACCCGATTCAGCTACGCCTCGATCCTGTTTGCGGATCGAAGTCGGGCGAAGCTGCGGGCGAGGAGTCTTGACACATGCATCTGCGAGACGCCCAGTTCGGCGCTGATCTGCGACTGGGTGAGGTTGTTGTAGTACCGCAGGAGCAGGATCCGCTGCTCGCGCTCGGGCAGCTGGACGAGCAGGTGGCGGACGAGATCGCGGTGTTCGACGCCGTCCAGCTCGGGATCCTCGTAGCCGAGCCGGTCGAGCAGCCCCGGCATCCCGTCGCCCTCCTGCGCGGCCTCCAGGGAGGTCGCGTGGTACGAGCGCCCGGCCTCGATGCAGGCGAGCACCTCGTCCTCGCCGATGCGCAGCCGCTCGGCGATCTCGGCGGTGGTGGGGGAGCGGCCGAAGGCGGTGGTCAGGTCCTCGCTCGCGGCGTTCACCTGTACCCAGAGCTCGTGCAGCCGGCGCGGGACGTGCACGGTCCGTACGTTGTCGCGGAAGTACCGCTTGATCTCCCCGACCACGGTCGGCATGGCGAACGTCGGGAACTGCACGCCGCGGTCCGGGTCGAACCGGTCGATGGCGTTGATCAGTCCGATCGTGCCGACCTGGACCACGTCCTCCATCGGCTCGTTGCGGCTGCGGAAGCGGGCCGCCGCGTAGCGCACCAGCGGCAGGTTCGCCTCGATCAGGGCGCCGCGCACCCGTGAGTGCTCCGGGCTGCCCGGCAGCAGGTTCTTGAGCTGGCCGAAGAGGACCTGGGTGAGGGCCCGGGTGTCGGCTCCGCGCGACTTCGCGGTCGACGCCTGCGGTGCCTGTGATGCCTGCTGTGGCGCCTGCGGTGTTTGCGGCGCGTGTGGTGCTTCTTGAGGCGCAGTACTGGCCGGCACGGTCAACCCCACCTCTGTTTCGTCAACTCTTCGATCAAAAGCGGTCATAGCATCACAAGACATGTGCACTGTGTGCAAGCACCGCATGACTACGTGTTGATGGGCCAGTCAGAGGTTCGGGACAGCAGAAAGCCCCTCACCGGTCAGGTGAGGGGCCGCTCGATCAGGTGACGCGGGGAGCGTCAGAACTCGTAGTCCGCGATCACCCACGTGGCGAACTCGCGCCACTGCGCGACGCCCGCCTGGTGCGCCGGGTGTTCGAGGTACCGCTTGAGGGCGTCGGTGTCCTCGACCGCCGAGTTGATCGCGAAGTCGTACGCGATGGGGCGGTCGGTGATGTTCCAGTCGCACTCCCAGAACGTCAGCTCGGGGATCTGCCCGCCCAGCGCGCGGAAGGCCTCGACGCCCTTGACCACGCGGGGCTCGTCACGGCCGACGCCGTCGTTGAGCTTGAACAGGACCAGATGGCGGATCACGGGCGAGGCTCCTCTGCCGGGCTCAGTTGCCGCCGCCGTTGGCCACCCAGGTCATGAAGTCCCCGATGGACTGTGCGGCGGACGATATGCCCTCGAACCCTATCTGGACGTAGTCCGCTGCCTTGGCGGGGTCGGTGATGATCAGGTACAGCACGAACACGATCACCACGAAGAGTCCTATTTTCTTCGGATCCATCGCGTCCGGCCTCCCCTTGCCCCGTGCCCCGGTGTTCTGTGTTGCCAGTGTGAGCCCCTGTTACCGGGCGCGAGTCTAACGTGACGTTCTCTCACATGACCTTTAAGGACCAACGACCTTTCGTTCCAGGCCCTTTGCCGTCCCTTCTCGGTGTGCGCGTGCCGGAGGATAGGTGGTGAGCCCGGACGATCTGGCAGGAATCGGAAGGGCAGGGACCGGACCCCGACTGCGGGGTTCACGCCGCGTCTTCCCCCCCTGAAGCGGCGTGGGCTGACGGGAGTCGGTCCTCATCGGGGGAAGCGGTTCGCCCCCCGAAACCGCTTCCCCCGACCCCAGCGGGACGAGATCCCCGGCGCCTTGGTCAGGAGCCGGGGATCTTCGTGTGTGCGGACATGCAGAACGCCCCTCTTCTCCGGTGACCCGGGGAAGAGGGGCGTTGTCAGCGGTAGCGGTGGGATTTGAACCCACGGTGACGGGTTACGCCACACTCGCTTTCGAGGCGAGCTCCTTCGGCCGCTCGGACACGCTACCGAGAGGAACTCTAGCCCATAGGAGGCCGTGGTTTGAAATCCGTATTCCTGAAGAAGCGCGTGAGGGGTTCCGCGCACTCGGTGGCGAGGACCTCGGCGATGACTTCGGGGCGGTGGTTGAGGCGTCGGTCGCGGAGCACGTCCCACAGGGAGCCGGCCGCCCCGGCCTTGTCGTCACGGGCTCCGTAGACGACGCGGTCGAGGCGGGACTGGACGGCGGTGCCCGCGCACATGGTGCACGGCTCCAGGGTCACGACGAGCGTGCAGCCGGTCAGCCGCCATTCCCCGAGCCGTTGTGCGGCCCGGCGGATCGCCAGGACCTCGGCGTGGGCGGTGGGGTCACCGGTCAGCTCGCGTTCGTTGTGCGCGGTGGCGAGGACCGTCGTGCCGTCCGGCGCGAGCAGGACGGCGCCGACGGGGACGTCGCCGCCCGCCGCGGCGAGCCCGGCCTCGGCCAGGGCCTGCCGCATGGCGGGCTTCCACGGATCACGTACGGGATCGGGGGTGTCGGGGGTGTCGGGGATGTCGGGGGTGTCTGGGGCCGGGGGCGTCACGGCGAGGAATCTAACCCCGGCGGCCGGGCCCCGGGGTCAGCGGACCGTTTCGAGGACCTCCGCGGCGCCCAGTGCGTCGGCGATCTCGCTCAGGGCGTCGGCCCCGTCGAGCGCGAGCAGTTCCTTCTCGGAGACGCCGAGGTCGGCGAGGATGTCCCGGTCGCCGAGCGGCCCCGCGGGGACCGCCTCGGAGTCCGGGCCACCGCCGCCGTCCGACGCGTCGCCGTCGTCGTCATCGGCGGCCTGGTCCGGCTCGCCGTCCTCGGTGCCGTCCAGGTCGAGGGCGTCGAGTTCGTCGGCGTCCGGATCCTTGCCGAGCAGTTCGTCGGTGAGCAGGATCTCGCCGTAACTGCTGCGAGCGGCGGCCGCGGCGTCCGAGACGTAGATGCGAGGGTCGTCCTCGCCGTCCACGCGGACGACGCCGAACCACGCGTCCTCCTGTTCGATGAAGACGAGGACCGTGTCGTCTCCCGCGTCGGCCTCGGCGGCCGCTTCGCGGGCCAGGTCGGACAGGTCCGACAGGGTCTCCACGTCGTCGAGCTCTGTGTCGCTCGCTTCCCACCCGTCTTCGGTGCGCGCGAGCAGTGCGGCGAAGTACACCGTGACTCTCCCACTGGTCTCAGTGCCGGTCGGGGGTCCCCCCGGCGGATTCTGATGGACGGGAGTGCAGTTCAAGCCCCGCCCACTCGGAATCGTGGCAGAAAGAACGCCGTCAGGAGAGGTCTTCCGCGCGCTGTGTTGGCGTCGCGTCCTTCACAGGCCACGCACACCCGTGTCCGGTGTGAGCCGCGTCACCCGAAGGGCACCGCTGAGCCGCCCGAAGCCGGTGCCCGGTGCCGGGCGTGCCGCGCCGTCACCAGCGGAACGTACGCATCCGCATCTGCTGGCGCATGCGCGCGGCCCGGGCGCGGCGCGGCTGGACCCGGGCCCGCAGTTCGCGTGCCTCGGTCAGTTCCCGCAGGAACACCGCGCGACGGCGCCTTCGCTCGGCGTCCGTCTCGGGCTCGGGACGCTCCGCCGCCGGTATGTCATCAGCTGTGTCACCGGCGGAGGCCGACCGCGCTCGGCGCTTGCTGTCCGGCATGAGCCACCTCACCACCCCACTCGACGGGTCCTGTCCATTGTCCCCGACCCTCCGATTTCCCTCCTGTTCCCTCCTGAGGTGCTGTTGATGCCCCATGTGGCGGTTGTGCCCGGCGGGTGCGCGGGGGAGCCGTGGGTCTGGGGCCCGGTTACTGTTGAGGACATGCGGATCCACGTCGTCGACCACCCGTTGGTGGCGCACAAACTCACCACGCTGCGCGACAAGCGCACCGACTCCCCGACCTTCCGGCGCCTGGCCGACGAGCTGGTCACCCTGCTCGCGTACGAGGCGACCCGGGACGTGCGCACCGAGCAGGTCGACATCGACACCCCGGTCTCCCGGACGACGGGCGTGAAGCTGTCGTACCCGCGCCCGCTGGTGGTGCCGATCCTGCGCGCCGGTCTGGGCATGCTCGACGGCATGGTGCGCCTCCTGCCGACCGCCGAGGTGGGCTTCCTCGGCATGGTGCGCAACGAGGAGACGCTGCAGGCCTCCACGTACGCCACGCGGATGCCGGACGACCTCTCCGGCCGCCAGGTCTACGTGCTGGACCCGATGCTCGCCACGGGCGGCACGCTGGTCGCGGCGATCCAGGAGCTCATCAAGCGCGGCGCGGACGATGTCACCGCCGTGGTGCTGCTGGCCGCGCCCGAGGGCGTCGAGATCATGGAGCGGGAGCTGGCCGGGACGCCGGTGACCGTGGTGACCGCGTCGGTCGACGAGCGGCTGAACGAGAGCGGCTACATCGTGCCGGGCCTCGGTGACGCCGGTGACCGTATGTACGGCGCCGCCGAGTAGTTCAGCCACGAACAAAGCCGCAGTCGCGTCCGCTCGATACATGAGCGGACCCGCTGACGAACTTCCGCACCCGC
>NZ_JBEYYU010000081.1:0-34872 GCF_040645755.1 Streptomyces sp. NPDC046716 | reverse complement strand
GACGCCGGGTTCTCCTTCGCCCATGAGCGGTGGGACACGGCGGCGGCGGATCTGGTGGGCCGGCGCCGCTCGCCCCTCAGGGGCGCGGGGAACTGCGCGACCAGCCCCCACCGGGCCGCGGTCGAAGTGCGGCCTAGAAGAACGTGCGGACGTAGTCCACGACCGTGCCGTCGGCCTCGGTCACCGGGATCAGCTGCCACTTGTCGAACGAGGTGCAGGGGTGCGACAGGCCCATGCCGAGCCAGTCGCCCACCTCGAGCCCGGCGCCCGCTTCCAGGCGGAGCCACCCGTGCTGGTCGGACAGACCCGTCACCGCGACCCCGGCCGCCTCGCGCACCGCGCCGGTGCTCGCGTCGCGGACGGCCTGGGCCTCGGGCAGGTCCAGGTCGTAGGCGGCGTCGCGCTTGCCGGCGTTGATGAAGGCCTGGTCCGGCGCGGGACGCGACACCACCTGCGCCCACAGCCGGAACGCCGGGTGCAGCGCGCCCTCCTCCGGGACCCGGTTGAACGGCGTGAGGTGGCGGTAGTGGCCGTCGTCGTGCGAGACGTACGCGCCGGAGCGCAGCAACTTCAGTACGGGCACGGTCAGTTCGGGGATCTCCGCGAAGACGTCCGCCACCGCGTCGAACCAGGCGGAGCCACCCGCGCTGACCACGATCTCGTCGAGACCGGAGAATCGGCCCGCCGAGTCGAAGTCCGCCGCCAGCGCCACCAGCCGCCGCAGCCACGCGCGGACCCGCTCGCCGTCGGCCTCCGGCACCTCGCCCTCGTACCCGGCGACCCCGACGAGCCGCAGCCGGTCGGCACCGGCCACCGCGTCGGCGACGGCCGCGCACTCGGCCTCCGTGCGGGCCCCGGTGCGCGCGCCCACTCCGGCGCCGAGCTCCACGACCACGTCCACCGGCCGGGTCGCGTCCGCCGCGGACAGGGCGGCCTGCATCAGCTCCACGCCGCGGACGGAGTCCACGTAGCAGACGAACCGGAAGGACGGGTCGGCGTCGAGTTCGCCGGCCAGCCAGCGCAGCGCGGCCGCGTCGACCAGCTCGTTCGCCAGGAAGATCCGCTCGATGCCGAACCGCCGTGCCACCCGCACCTGGTGGGGCACGGCGAGGGTGATGCCCCAGGCGCCGTGCTCGATCTGCCGCCGGAAGAGCTGTGGCGCCATCGACGTCTTGCCGTGCGGCGCGAAGGTGAGGCCGTGCCGTGTGGCATAGGTCTCCATCAGCGCGAGATTGTGCTCCAGGCGCTCGGCGGAGAGCGTGAGGACGGGCGTGGTGAAGCCGTCCGTGAAGAGGTTGAGGCGGCGGGCGGCGAGTTCGCCGACCGTGGCGCCCTCGGCCTCGGGCGGCAGGCCCTTGAAGCGGAAGTCCACCCGTTCCTGCGCGAGCTCGTCCAGGCGGTCGGCGGTCATGGTGCCCTCCTCGAGGCCGACTGTTGCATTATTTGCAACGGTCATTGCGTATGTCGCTCACTGCTGTCTAACATCCGAGCCGATGCCGGGTCAACGAAGCCGTTGGCCCTCCCTGTCGCGAGGAGGACGCCCCATGAATGGCACGCCGGTGGACGTCGTCGCGCTCGGCGAGTCCATGGTCACGTTCCGGCCCACCGTGCCGGGACGCCTCGCCGATGTGCCCTCCTTCGACCGCGGGATCGGCGGCGCCGAGTCCAACGTCGCGTGTGTGCTGGCCGCCGGCGGACACCGCACGCGCTGGGTCAGCCGGGTCGGCGCCGACGGCTTCGGCGACCACCTCGTCGAGGCCATCGGCGGCTACGGCGTCGACGTCGACGCCGTGCGCCGCGACCCCGCCCGCCCCACCGGCATCTACTTCCGCACGGCCGGGGACCGCGGCGGCGACTCCCACGAGGTCGCCTACTACCGCGCCGGGTCGGCGGCCTCCGCGATGTCGCCCGCCACCATGGACCTCGACGCGCTGCGCGCCGGACGCGTCCTGCACCTGTCCGGGATCACCGCCGCGCTCTCGGCCGACTGCCTGGACCTGCTGTACGCCCTGACCGACGGCTCGGCCCCCGGCACCGTCTCCTTCGACGTCAACCACCGGCCCGGCCTGTGGCGCACCCCCGAGGACGCGCGGGTCCTGCTCGACCTCGCCCGCCGCGCCGACCTCGTCTTCGTCGGCGAGGACGAGGCCGAGGACGCCTGGGGCGTCACCGGCGGCCCCGACGCGATCCGCGCCGCGCTGCCCGAGCCGGCCGTCCTCGTCGTCAAGCGCGGCGCCGACGGCGCCGTGGCGTACGACGGGCACGGACGCCACGAGGAGCCCGCCCCCCGTGTCGACGTCGTCGCCGCCGTGGGCGCCGGTGACGCCTTCGCCGCCGGGTTCCTCTCCGCGACCCTGCGCGGACTGCCCGCCGCCGCCCGGCTGCGCCACGGCCACCTGTGGGCCGCCGCCGCCCTCACCGTCCCCGGCGACCTCGCCGCGCCCCCGAGCCGCGCCCACGCCGACCGCCTGGTCGCCCTCGGAGCGGACGCGTGGGGGACACTGCACCTCGGCCCCGGCTGGACCGAAGCGACCGAAGCAGCCGACAGCGGGGCCGCCGAGGAGGTACGTACGCCATGAGCCAGACCGTCGACCGCGCGCTCAGCATCCTGCCGCTGCTCGCCGAGGGCCCCGCCGACCTGGGCCAGGTCGCCGACCGGCTCGGCGTCCACAAGTCCACGGCCCTGCGGCTGCTGCGCACCCTGCACGAGCACGGCCTCGTGCACCGCCAGTCCGACCAGCGCTACCGCCTGGGCGCCCGCCTCTTCGCCCTCGCGCAGGAGGCCGTCGAGAACCTCGACGTCCGCGAGATCGCCCACCCCCACCTCACCGCGCTCAACGAGAAGTGCGGCCACACGGTCCACCTCGCCGTGTACGAGGAGCACGAGGTCCTCTACATCGACAAGGTCGAGAGCCGCTACCCGGTGCGCATGTACTCGCGCATCGGCAAGCCCGTCGCCATCACCGTGGCGGCCGTGGCGAAGCTGCTGCTCGCCGACCGGTCCGAGGCCGAGCGCCGCGCCCTCGCGGAGAAGCTCGACTACCCCATGTACACGGCCCGTTCGACCCCCAACGCGCCCGCTTTCCTGCGGGAGCTGGAGAAGGTGCGCGAACAGGGCTGGGCCACCGACCTGGGTGGCCACGAGGAGTCCATCAACTGCGTCGGGGCGCCCATCCGCGGCGCCGACGGCCGTGTCGTCGCCGCCATGTCGGTCTCCGCGCCGAACGTGGTCGTCACCGCCGAGGAACTCCTCACCCTGCTTCCGCTCGTGCGCCGCACCGCGGAGGCGATCAGCCGGGACTACTCCGGTAACCCCCCAACCAAGGAAGCCAGTTCACGATGACCGAGAACGCCAAGACCGCACTCACCCCCGCCACGCACACCACCCCGCCCGCGAAGTTCTCGCACGGCGTCAAGAAGGGCAACATCCTTCAGGTCGCGGGCCAGGTCGGCTTCCTCCCGGCCGTCGAGGGCCAGGCCCCCACCCCCGCGGGCCCCACCCTGCGCGAGCAGACCCTCCAGACCTTCGCCAACGTCAAGGCGATCCTCGAAGAGGGCGGCGCCACCTGGGACGACGTCATGATGATGCGCGTCTACCTGACGGACGTCGACCACTTCGCCGAGATGAACAAGATCTACAACGAGTACTTCGAGGAGCAGGGCCTGACCGCCCCCGCCGCCGCGCGCACGACCGTCTACGTCGGTCTGCCCAAGGGCCTGCTCATCGAGATCGACGCGCTCGCCGTCCTCGGCTGAGCCCGTCGCCGCGCGTTCGCGCGTTCTGAACCACCCGCAAGCCGTACGTCGTCACGGCACGGCACACCCGCTCCCGCAGCGCGGTGCGCCGTGCCGCGATCCCCCCTGCCCTGAAAGCCCCATGCACTTACGAGGTCAACGATGTCCCCGTTCGCACTCGCCGCCCCGCTCGCGGCCACCACCGAGGCGCCACCCCACACCGGCGGCATCCTCACGCTCATCGACGGCACGGCCGGTCTGCTGACCGTCGCCTTCCTCGGGATCGTGCTGCTGCTCTTCCTGATCATCAAGGCGCGCATCCAGCCGTTCGTGGCCCTGCTCGCGGTCTCCATAGCCGTCGGCCTCGGCGCCGGCCTGTCGGTCACCGAACTCTTCGGCACCGTCCAGAAGTCCGACGCGGTCTCCACGATCGAGTCCGGCATGGGCGGCACCCTCGGCCACGTCGCGATCATCATCGGCCTGGGCACCATGCTCGGCGCGGTCCTTGAGGTCTCCGGCGGCGCCGAGGTCCTGGCCTCCCGCCTGCTGAACCTCTTCGGCGAGAAGCGCGCGCCCCTCGCGATGGGCCTCACCGGCCTGATCTTCGGCATCCCCGTCTTCTTCGACGTCGGCATCTTCGTCCTCGCGCCGATCGTCTACGCGGCCGCCAAGCGCGGCGGCAAGTCGATCATCCTGTACTGCATGCCGCTGCTGGCGGGCCTGTCGATGACGCACGCCTTCCTGCCGCCGCACCCCGGCCCCGTCGCCGCCGCCGGCCTGCTCAAGGTCGATCTCGGCTGGGTCATCCTCATGGGCATCGTCTGCGGCATCCCGGCCGTGCTCGCCGCCTGGGGCTGGGCCGCCTGGATCGGCAAGCGGATCTTCGTCCCCGTACCGCAGGACATGGTGGAGGCCGCCGAGGAGGCGAAGGCCGCCCTGGAGGCCGAGCAGCGCGCCTCGGGCGTCACCCCGACCGAGAAGCCGGTCCCGCTGGGCACCGTGTTCACCATCATCGGTACGCCGCTGGTGCTGATCCTCCTCGCGACGTTCTCCTCGATCGCCTTCGACCCGTCCACGGGCCGCTCGGTCATCGAGTTCTTCGGCCACCCCTTCGTCGCGCTGACGATCGCCCTGATGATGGCCTACTACCTCCTGGGCATCCGCCGCGGCTGGTCCCGCAAGTCCCTGGAGACGGTGTCGACCGCGTCGCTGAAGCCGGTCGGCAACATCCTCCTGGTGGTCGGCGCGGGCGGTGTCTTCGGTGCCGTCCTCAAGGCGAGCGGCATCGCCGACGCCCTGGCCGACACGTTCAACGGCATGGGCCTGCCGGTCATCGTCCTCGCCTACCTGATCTCGCTGGTCCTGCGCGTCGCCCAGGGCTCGGCGACGGTCGCCATCGTCACGACGGCGGGCATCGTCGCCCCGCTGCTCTCCGAGGGCCACTACTCGCAGGCCTTCACCGCGCTGGTCATCATGGCGATCTCGGCGGGCTCCATCTTCGCCTCGCACGTGAACGACGGCGGCTTCTGGATGGTCGCCAAGTACTTCGGCATCACCGAGCGCGACACGCTGCGCACCTGGACGGTCCTGGAGTCGGTCCTCTCGGTCGCCGGGTTCGCGGTGGCGGCCGTGGTCAGCCTGTTCGTGTAGTCGCCCAGTCGGTCACCCAGCGGGACGGCGCCCTGACCCACCGTGGCCGGCGGCGCCGTTCCGCCCGTTCGTGACCAGGACGTGAGGGGCCGGGGGGCGCGGGACACAGAGTCGTCCGCCATACTTCGGCGCGTGGAGCAGCGTATGGACAGTCAGAAGGTCACGCCCGTCGCCGGCGCCGGTTTCGACCCGGCGTCCGTCCCCGGTCTGACGTCTCCCGTGAAGGAGACGGTTGTCGAGGACGCCCAGGCCACCGAGGCGGAAGCGGACGAGTCCGCGGGGGAGGTGAGCGCGCGCGACGAGCCCGACAGGCCGTCCCTGGAGAAGGAGACGCCCGAGGACGCGGTGGCCGCCGCGGACGCCGTGGACGCCGAGGAGGCCGACTCCGAGGCGGAGGAGGAACCCGCCGCCGAGGCGAAGGCCGACGGCGGCACGCTGGAGGCCAAGGACCGGCGCGGCTCCATCACCGTCGACGCGACCGGCGTCCGCTACACCCTCGACGACCAGCAGGCCGACTTCACCTGGGACGAGATCAGCGCGGTCGAGTACGGCACCTCGCGCAAGCGCCTCACGGTGACGGTCCACACGCCCAACAGCCGCTGGTACCCGAACGATGTCGAGGCTCCCGACAAGTCCCGCCTCAAGGAGTGGACGGAGAGCCTCGACAAGGCGCTGGACGCCTACTTCGAGGACTGACGTGGGCAGCGCCGCCGGGGGAGCGGCGGCGCTGCCCGTTCCGGGTCGCCAGGTGGTCGTGGACTACAGGCCGTGGACGTGCGGGCCGACCGCCGAGGACCAGGCGTTGCCCGCCGTCGCGTCCCAGTTCGTGGACCAGGTCATCGCCCCGCGGATGCCGGGGTAGGTCTTCGACGGCTTGAAGGAACCGCAGTTGGTGCCCTTGGCGAGGCAGTCGAGGGCGTCGTTGACGACCGACGGCGCGACATAGCCGCTGCCCGCGGCGCTCGACGACGCCGGGACGCCGATGCCGACCTGCGACGGGTCGAGGCCGCCCTCCAGCTGGATGCAGGCGAGCGCGGTCAGGAAGTCGACCGTCCCCTGGCTGTAGACCTTGCCGTCGCAGCCGAGCATCGAACCGCTGTTGTAGTACTGCATGTTGACCACGGTGAGGATGTCCTTCACGGCCAGCGCGGTCTTGAAGTACTCACCGGACGTGGACTGCATGTCGATGGTCTGCGGCGCCATGGTCAGCACGAATCCGCTGCCCGCCTTCGCCGCCAGCGACTCCAGCGCCTGTGACATGTAGGTGGAGTTGAGGCCGTTCTCCAGGTCGATGTCGACGCCGTCGAAGCCGTACTCCTGCATGAGCGCGTAGAGGGAGTCCGCGAAGTTGGCGGCGGAGGCCGAGTCGTTGATCGAGACGGTGCCGTTCTGGCCGCCGACCGAGATGACCACCGACTTGCCCGCGTCCTGCTTCGCCTTGATGTCGGCCTTGAACGCGTCCTCGGTGTAGCCGCCCAGGCCCGCCGAGTCGAGCGTGAAGTCGACCGCGCCCGGTGTCGTCGTGGCGTCCGCGAAAGCGACCGCGACGATGTCGTAGTCGGCCGGCACGTCGCTGAGCTTCTGGACCGCGGCGCCGTTGTCGAAGTTCTGCCAGTAGCCGGTGACCGCGTGGGCGGGGACCGATGCCGCGGCGCTCTGCGCGGTGGGGGCCGCGTCCGCGCTGCCGGTCGTGGTCATGAACAGGCCGGTCGCGGCGAGCGCGACGGCCGTGAACCCGCCGATGAACGTGCCGAGCCGGCCGCTCCGGCGGTGGGAGTGCGTCATTCTCTGCCTCCGAGTGGGGGGATCCGTGGGGGAGTTGGGGAAGCAGCTGCTGGAGATACAAACTGGTCCAGACCAATGCCCGTGTCAAGGGTTCGGACAGTACGGAGGTGACGGTTCCGGGCCAACTCCCGCCCATCCGGCCATGAACAGTGAGAAGTTGGGTGTTCAGGAGCGCTCACGTGGATATGGTGCTCAGGCAGAACGCCGTCAGGAGGAGCACACAGAGCGACCGGGGGTGCGCGCGTGCCGACCGCCATAGCCGTGACCGACCCCGACCTGGTGCTCATCTCGCCGGACCGGCACACCCCGACGGCCTCCGTGCTGCCCGTGGGGGAGCCGCAGGAGCGGTATCCGCTCGACCGCGCGATCACCGACGTCCACACCCTGATCGAACAGCACGGCTATGTGATCCTGCTCTGTCCGCAGTCGGCACCGGACACCGTCCTGCACCGACTGCACGCGATCCGTTCCGTGCTCGAAAGCGACCGGATCGCGATTCTGCGCCCCGAGCTGCCGCCGCTCGGCCTCGCCGTACTCGCCCTGCAACTGCGCCAGTTGTCGATCTGTGACTTCAGCCCCGGCGTCCTCGCCTCGGCCGCGCGGCTGCTCGCCCACTATGTGTACGCGGGCGCCGTCGTCGGCTCCGTCGCCAAGCTGGACCGGGTCCCCGTCACCCTGCGCGCGCACGCCAAGTCCTGGTCGCCGGGCGCCCAGTTCGCCGTCGTCGCCTCGCCCCAGCCCGAACTGGTCCGGCTCACCGGGGCGGCCGGCGAGGCGCCGAGCGGCCCCTCCTTCGGCACCCATCTCTTCTACGCCGCAGGGCAGCAGTCCGCCGACTGGGTCACCGGAGAGCTCGCCCCGTCCTGGCGGGTGCACGGGGTGACCGAGGCGCGGCTGCCCGCCGAGTCGGCGCGGTGGTGGGCGACCGGGAAGCCCGGCAGCCCCGGCCGGATCGTCGAGTTCGCCGCCGCGATCCCCGACATCTCCGTGCTCTATCAGCTCGTGTCGTCCGTCCGGCGCGAGGACTGCCGCTGGTGCGGGCTCGAACTCATCGGTGACCGCTGCGGGTTCTGCGCGGCGCCGCTGCCCGTCGACGCGCCGCCCGAGCGGGTGACGGGCCGGCGGTCGGCCGCGGTGCTGCGGCCGGCGGCGGCCTCGGCACGGGCCGCGCTGCCACGCGGCCCTCATTGACCCGCCCCCTTCCGCCCTCCCGCCCCCTCCTGTCCGCCTACCAACGAGGTTGCCCCGTCCATGAATTCACGACAGCGCCGCGGCGTCATCCTCCTGGTCGTCTCGGCCCTGTGTGCCGTCGGCGCGTTCGCCGGTGTGCTGTCGGTGATCCGTGACGTGAACTCCAAGGTGGGACCGGAGAAGACCGCGTACCGGCTGAAGCAGGACATCGCGCCGTACAAGGAACTGACGGCGGACCAGTTCGAGAAGGTCGACATGCCCGAGCGCTGGCTGTCGTCCACGGCCGTGACCGGGCTCGGCCAGATCCGCGGCAAGATCGCCGTCACCCAGCTGAAGAAGGGCTCCCTGCTCCAGGAGGACATGATCGTCTCCCGGCCGCAGCTCAAGGCGGGGCAGCAGGAGATCGCCATCATGATCGACGCCGAGACGGGCGTCGCCGGAAAGATCAACCCCGGCTCGAAGGTGAACATCTACGCCACCTTCAAGGCCGCGAACGACAAGCAGCGCGACCAGTCCAAGGTCATCGTGGAGAGCGCCGAGGTCATGGACGTCGGCAAGCTCACGCCGATCGACCAGCAGGGGGCCAACGCCTCCGACAACTCCGGGGTGCGGCGGCAGGGGGAGGCCGTGCCGATCACGTTCGCGCTCAGCGCCGGGGATGCTCAACGGGTCGCGTACGCCGAGTCGTTCGCGACCCATGTGCGGCTGGCGCTGGTGGCGCCGGGCAGCGACGGGGCCGTCCCTCCGGGGGACCGGACGTACTCGCTGGACCAGGACAAGTAGGGGGTGGGTCGGGTGCTGATGATGCGCAGGGTTGCCCGTGGTCCTGGCGGGGGCTTGCGTCGGTTGGTCGGGTGCGCGCGCGTCGTGGCTGAGCGCGCAGTTCCCCGCGCCCCTGGTGGGGGCTTGCGTCGGTCGGTCGGGTGCCGGCCGGGTGTGGTTGCTCGCGCAGTTCCCCGCGCCCCTTACGGGGCTGTGCTGGAAGGTGCCGGGGGCGTGTTCGCCGCCTTGGGCAGTCTGCCGCCTGGGGCGGCACGGGTGGGCAAGGCGGCAGGTGCCGGGGGAGTGTTCGAGGGGCGGTGCGCGCAGCGCGGACCGGGGGACCCGTACATCGAGGAGGCCCGGTGACCACCCGTATCCTGCCCGCAGTCGGCGACCCGGACAGCGCCCGCGCGCTCATCACCCTGCTCTCCCAGCTCCCCGACACGGAACCGGCGCCCCCCGTCCCCGACTCCACCGCCCTCCTCGACCTCCTGGCCCGCCTGGCCGCCGAGTCCCTGGACGAACTCCCCGAGGTCGTCCTCGTACACGAACGCATCGGCCCCGTACCGGCCCTGGACCTCATCCGCGACCTCGTCCTGCGCTTCCCGGCGGTCGGCGTCGTCCTCGTCACCGCCGACACCAGCCCCGCCCTGCTCACCGCCGCGATGGACAGCGGAGCGCGCGGCATCGTCGCCTTCCCGCTCAGCTACGACGCCCTCGCCGAACGCGTCCACGCCGCCGCCTCCTGGTCCGCCGGCATGCGCCGCCACCTCGCGGGCGGCACCGGCAACGAACTCGTCCCCGCCGGCGGCACCGGCGGCCGCGTCGTCGCCGTCACCGGAGCGAAGGGCGGCGTCGGCACCACCCTCACCGCCGTCCAACTCGCCCTCGCCGCCCGCGCGTCGGGCCACTCGGTCGCCCTGCTCGACCTCGACCTCCAGTCCGGCGACATCGCCTCCTACCTCGACGTCCAGTTCCGCCGCTCCGTCGCCGACCTGGCCGCCATCACCGACATCACCCCGCGCGTCCTGCAGGACGCCGTCTTCACCCACGAGACCGGCATCGACCTCCTCCTCGCCCCGGCCGACGGCGAACGCGGCGAGGAGATCACCGACCGCGTGGCCCGCCAGGTCGTCCACGCCCTGCGTGCCCGGTACGAGATCGTGGTCGTCGACTGCGGTACGCAGATGGGGGCCGCCAACGCCGCCGCCATCGAACTCGCCGACCAGGCCGCCCTCCTGGTCACCCCGGACGTCGTCGCCGTCCGCGCCGCCAAGCGCATGATCCGCCTCTGGGACCGGCTCCAGATCCGCAAGGCCGAGGAGACCCTGACGGTCGTCAACCGGTACGCCCGCTCGGCCGAGATCCAGCCGACCCTGGTGGAGCGCGTCACGGGCACGCAGACGGCCCGTACGACCGTTCCGGCGGCGTTCAAGGAACTCCAGGCCGCGGTCGACGCGGGCCGCATGCAGGACCTCGACAACCGTTCCACGGTGAAGCAGGCCATGTGGACCCTGGCCGGCGAACTCGGCCTGGTCGCCGCCCCGGCCCCCGACGCGACGGGCGGCCGCCGCATCCGCCGCCGCGGCGACAAGGGCGCCGTCACCCTCGAATTCGCCGCGATGTTCCCGCTGGTGCTCGTCGTCATGGGCCTGCTGTGGCAGTGCGTCCTGTACGGATACACGTACTCGCTGGCCGGGAACGCGGCGGACGAGGCGGCCCGGGCGGCGACCTCGGCCCAGGCCGGCACCGGAGACGTGGCAGGCGCCTGCGACACCGCCGGCCGCAAGAACCTCCCGTCGGCCTGGAGCGGCGCCGCCATCAGCTGCGCCCCCGACGGCACGGTCATGAAGGCCACCGTCGAAGTGGACGTCCCCCTGTTCTTCCCCGGAGTGAACCCGGGCTGGTCCGTCACGGGCGAAGCGGGCGCGGCGACAGAGAAAGCCCAGGGCCAGTGAAGCGTCCCATAGGGGCGCGGGGAACTGCGCGACCAGCCACAACGTACCCGCGCCTGAAGGACGACCGGGGCGTCTCCATGCTGGAGTTCGCCGGCTTCCTCCCCTTCCTCCTCGTCATCGGCATGGCCGTGATCCAGCTGGGCCTCGTCGGCTACGGCGCCAACCAGGCGGGCAGCGCCGCCCGCGCCGGAGCACGGGCCGAGTCCCTGAACACCGGGTCGGGCCCGGCGGCGGCGACCGCGTCGGTGAGCGGCTGGCTGCAACCGGCACCGGGCGCATGCGGCGGCAACCCGCTGGTGACCTGCACCGTCACCGTCCGCGTCCCCGCGATCATCCCCCTCTTCGACGGATGGAACATCACCCGCACCGTGACCATGCCCAGTGACCAGACCGACCAGGGGAGCTGACATGAGCCTGCGCTCCAGGGTGGTCGCCACCCGCGACCCCGCCGGAGGCGAACCGTCCCGCGACGACGGCCTCGTCGCCGTCTACCGCGCCAAGCTCCTCGAAGAGATCGACCTCGCCGAGATGTCGACCCTCGCGGCGACGGACCGCCGGGTCCGCCTGGAGCGCGTCCTCGGCCACATCATCAGCCGCGAGGGCCCGGTCCTCTCCTCCACCGAACGCACCCAGCTGATCCGCCGGGTCGTCGACGAGGCACTCGGCCTCGGCATCCTCGAACCGCTCCTCGCGGATGCCTCCATCACCGAGATCATGGTGAACGGCCCGGACGCCATCTTCGTGGAGCGCGCGGGCCGGGTCGAACAGCTCCCGATGCGCTTCGCGTCGTCCGAGCAGCTCATGCAGACCATCGAGCGCATCGTGTCGACCGTCAACCGCCGCGTCGACGAGTCGAACCCCATGGTCGACGCCCGCCTGCCCACCGGCGAACGCGTCAACGTGATCATCCCGCCGCTCGCCCTCACCGGCGCGACCCTCACGATCCGCCGCTTCCCGCGCGCGTACAGCCTCAACGAACTCCTGGACCTCGGCTCCCTCGACCAGCACATGCTGATGCTGCTCGCGGCCTGCGTCCGGGCCCGCTTCAACATCATCGTCAGCGGCGGCACCGGCTCGGGCAAGACGACCCTCCTCAACGCCCTCTCCGCGCTGATCCCGCCCCACGAACGCATCATCACCATCGAGGACTCGGCCGAACTCCAGCTCCAGCAGGACCACGTCATCCGCCTCGAATCGCGCCCGGCGAACGTCGAGGGCAAGGGCCAGGTCACCATCCGCGACCTCGTCCGCAACAGCCTGCGCATGCGCCCCGACCGCATCATCGTCGGCGAGGTCCGCGGCGGCGAGACGCTGGACATGCTTCAAGCCATGTCCACGGGCCACGACGGCTCCCTCGCCACGGTCCACGCCAACACCGCCGAGGACGCCCTCACCCGTCTCCAGACGCTCGGTTCGATGTCCGAGGTGGACGTCCCGTTCGAGGCGCTGCGCGACCAGATCAATTCGGCCGTCGACGTCCTCGTCCAGCTCACCCGGCACGCCGACGGCTCCCGCCGGGTCACCGAGATCGCCCTCCTCGTCAGCCACGGCCGCGAACAGTTCACGATCGCGACGGTGACCCGCTTCGCCGCCCAGCCGCACACCTACGGCGACGCGGGCCCGCGCCGCGTCCACGGCTACTACGAGCACCTGCCGCTGCCGCGCCGCGTCGCCGACCGGCTGTACGTGGCGGGGGAGTCGGTCCCGCCGGCCTTCGGGGTGGTCGAGTCCGTCGACGTACTCAACACCAGGGAGGCCACGGGATGACGTCCGACCACGCGGCGGAAGGTGCGGCATGACGAACCCGGTCCTCATCGCCCTCGCCGCCACCGTCCTGGCCTGCGTCGTCGCCGTCGCGGGCGTCCACGTCTACGCGTCCGGGCGCGCCCAGCGCCAGGCGCTCGTCGACCGCCTCGACGACTACCCGGCCGGCGGCTACGGCGGCGGCGCGGGCGGCCGGACCCGGCGCTTCCGCTCCGTCGACCGCAGGCTGCGCCGCACCCGTCTCGGCAAGGCGCTGCACCTGCGCCTCTCGGCCACGGGCCTGGACCTCACCCCGGGCGAGTTCTTCGTCTACGTGGCCGTGCTCGTCGTCGTCCTGTGGGTGGTGGCGGCGACGGCCCTGGCCCCGTTCTTCGGGCCGATCGCGGGCGCGGTGGGGGTCTGGAGCGCCGTCATCTTCCTCAACTGGCAGCGCCAGAAACGCATCGAGGCGTTCATCAACCAACTCCCGGACGTGGCCCGCCTCCTGGCGAACGCCACGGCCGCCGGTCTCGCCCTGCGCACGTCCCTGGCGATGGCGGCGGAAGAGCTCGAGGCCCCCGCGGGCGAGGAACTCTCCCGCGTGGCCGACCGGTTGTCCCTCGGCCACTCGGTGGACGACGCCCTCGACGAACTGGCGGCCCGCCTCCCCTCCCGCGAACTCATCGTCCTGGTCACGACGCTCGTCCTGGCGAACAAGGCGGGCGGCACCGTCGTCTCCTCCCTGCGCAACCTCACCCAGACCCTGGAGGACCGCAAGGAGACCCGGCGCGAGATCCGCACCATGCTCTCCGAGGTCAACGCCACCGCCTTCACGGTCCCGCTGCTCGGCCTCGGCTCGCTGATCCTCGTCAACGCGTCGAACGACGGCGCCCTGGCCCGGGTGACCGGCTCCCCGATCGGCCAGACCCTCGTCCTGGTCTCGCTCGGCCTCTACGCGATCGGCTTCTTCGTCATCCGCCGCCTGGGAAAGATCGAGGTCTGAGGCGCCATGTCCACCACCCTCCTCGGCCTTCTCCTCGCCCTCCTCATGGGCCTGGCCGTCCTCGGCGTCTTCCTGGGCGTCCGTATGTACCGTGCCGACGCCAAGATCCCCAGCGACCTCGCCCTCGCCCTGGAGGTCGGCGCCACCCGCGTCTCCGCGCCGTCCTCGGCGGTCGACCGCCTGGGCATGCGGTTCGCTCCGCTGGTCCTGCGTCTGATGGGCCCGCGCCGGGTCGACGCCAAGCGCCGCCGGATCGACATGGCGGGCAACCCCGGCGGCCTGACCATCGACCGGTACGCGGCCCGCCGCGCCGTCTACGGCGCCTTCGGCCTGGTCATGGGCCTGGTCTTCCTCTCCGTCGGCCGGCCCCTGTTCGCCCTCTTCACGTTCGCCTTCGGCGCGCTCGCCGCCGACGCGCTGATCCTCCAGGCCGTGCGCGAACGCAAGGACGTCATCGACCGCACGCTCCCCGACTTCCTCGACGTCCTCGCCGTCGTCGTCTCGGCGGGCCTGGGCTTCCGCCAGGCACTCGACCGGGTGGCGGAGAAGTACGAGGGCCCCTGGGCGGACGAACTCCGCATCACCCTGCGCCAGATGGACATGGGCGTCCCGCGCCGCCAGGCCTTCGACGAACTCCGCCGCCGCAACTCCTCCGAACAGGTCGCCCAGTTCGTCTCGGCCCTCCAACAGGGCGAGGAACTGGGCTCCCCCATCGCGGACACCCTCATCCAACTGGCCACGGACATGCGCCGCACGGACGCCCAGAACTCCCGCCGCCGAGCCGCGAAAACCATCCCGAAGGCAACGATGGTCACCCTGGTCTTCATGCTCCCGGCCACCATGATCCTGATCGGCACCGGCATGTTCCTGGGATCTGGCTCCAACTTCGGCTCAATACTGGGGCGTTGACTGGCTAGAGTGTTCCCGACCGCGGTTGGCAGTTGCGAACGCGATGCGGAGGGGGGCGAGAATGCGACGGACATCCCCGCATGAACTTACGGTCAAACGACAGCAGTTAATTGTCGAATCCGAGTACAAGCGGTTGCTGGTCGCGTACGTTGCGTACGGTACGCGCGCGAGCGTGGCCGTCGCACGGGGAAGGAGAGATCGTGACCAGGGATCGGCTCATCGGGGTGTGGGTCAAGTGGACGATTTCGGTGTCGGAGCGGGTTCGCGGGGCGCGGCGAGATTCTGGGGCCGGGTTCGTGGAGTATGCAGGGCTGATGATTCTGATCGCGGGGATTTTCCTGGCGATCGACGCGTTGGGCCTCGACGGCAAGATCTCTCAAGCGATCGGCAACGCGATTGCCCGTGTCACGGGCGGCGGCTGAGGTCGTTTCTCCCCAGCGGTGACCGGGGGTCCACGCTTCCGATCTACATCTGGCTCACGGCAATTCTGCTCTTCGCCGCGCTTGCCTTCTTCGCCTTCGCGCAAGCCGCGTCGGCGCGAAACGGCGCCCAGTCAGCGGCTGACGCCGCGGCATTGGCAGCCGCACAGTCGTCGCGCGACGAGTTGATGAACGGCTTGGGGGAAGCCATCGACGGCGGCGACGACTGGTTCGGCTGGCTCGAAGGGCAGAACGTCGCCGGGGCCAATGCGCAGGCGGCAGCAGGACAGCTGGCTGCTGAGAACGACGCCGATGTCATCGCGGGCCCTGAAGCCACACAGGTCAACGGATTTCCGGGCTACCGGGTCGAGGTTCGGACGCGCTACACGGTCGGTGACACGGTCATCCCCGGCACGGAGAACAAGCACGCCACGGCGCACGCCACCGCGGTGGTCCAGCCCCGCTGCGAGATTCCCGCGGATGCGGATTTCAAAGAGGCCGTCCAACTCAATTGCGACGGAACGCCGTTTGAGATCGACCCCGAGGACTTCGACCTGGAGGACCTGCCCGACGCGTCGGCCCTGTTCTCCGTCCACCTGGCCGACTGACGAGAGAGGGAAGCCGTAGCTATGAACCTTCGGCGCACTACGACGACCCGCCGGGCACTGGCCGCGGTGGCGATCACGACGGGCCTGGTCGTCTCCGCGACAGGCTGCGGAGGCGGCGACGACAAGGGCGACGGGGCCCCACAGTCCTCTGCGAAGCAGAGCGGCGCCGGCGACAAGCCGAAGGCCTCACCATCGTCGGACGCCGAGCAGACGATGGCAGAGGTGAAGAGCAACGGCATCACTCTCACGGTGACCTCGGCCACGCGTGACCAGGGCGGTTACGTCACGGTCAGCGGCACCGTGATGAACGGGACATCCGGAATCTGGCTCGCCACCGAGTGGAAGAGCGACGAGAGCGAGTTGCAGGGGAATGCTGCCTCCATGGCCGGGGCCAGCATCGTCGATCAGGCGGGAAAGAAGAGGTACCTGGTCCTCAGGGACACCCAAGGACGCTGCCTCTGCACCAAGTTCCAGGGCGGTATCGACCCGGGCAAGTCGTCCGACTGGTTCGTCCAGTTCCCCGCGCCCCCTGAGGGCACCACCTCCGTCCAACTCCAGATCCCCACCATGCCCCCGGCCCAACTCGACATCACCGAGGGCGAATGACATGCCCCGCACCCACCTGACCGCCGCGACGCTCACGGTCCTCCTGCTCGCCACCGGCACCACGGTGGCCCACGCCGACGACAAACCCTCGTCCCCGCCCGGCAGCACCACCACGTCGGCGCCCCCGGACGTCGACGCCAACAGCCCGGGCCTCAAGCTCGCCGACGGCGCCACGCTGGCGCCCGCCAAGGTGCTGGACATCAAGTCGGTCGTCGAGGACCTCTCCGGCGACGAACGCCGTTCCGACACCAACGAGACCGTGACGTTCGCCCTCCAGGCCGAAGTCCTCTTCGCGAAGGACAGCGCCAAGCTCAACCCCGACGCACAGTCCCGCATCCAGGCGATCGCCGACGAGATCAAGTCCCAGAAGGCGGCGACGGTCCGGGTGTTCGGGTTCACCGACAACCTGGGCTCGTACGCGCACGGCCTGACGCTCTCCAAGAAGCGCGCCGAGGCGGTCCACGATCAGCTGACGACGGCCCTCGGCGCGTCCGGCGGCGACGTCACCTTCCAGGTCCGGGGCTACAGCGAGGACTACCCGATCGCGGACAACGGCAGCGAGGAAGGCCGCAAGAAGAACCGGCGCGTGGAGGTCTCGTTCCCCAAGAGCGGCTGAGCAGCCGGGACTACTTCCAGTAGGCCATGTCCACGTTCAGGAACGCGATGTCGGGCATGGCGGTCGACTTCACGTCGACGACCATCGAGGCGAGCCGTCCGTCACCGCTGCGGACACAGAACTGGGTACCGACCGCGGAGGCGGCCAGCGGCCACGTATGGCTCTTCTTGCCGGTCGAGGTCTTGGTCATGAGATCGCACATCTCGCGGTCGGCGTCCGGCTTGTCGAAGATCTGCATGAACACGGCCGTCTCGCTGGTCAGTTCGCAGCCGGCCTGCTTGCAGGAGAACCGGATCTCCCCCTTGCGGTCCTTGCGCTGGTACGGGGCGTCGAAGCTCAGCGAGTTCTTCGCGTCGAGCCACATCTGCGACTCCCCGTGAACCGTCGGCTCGGCGGCCGGGGAGGAGGCGGCGGCGTCGGAGCCCGCCGCCCCGGCCGTCTTGCCGGAGTCGTCGTCGGCGACGTCCGCGTTCACCTCCGGCGCGGACGCCGACGCGGACGGGGTGCCACTCGCCGACGCCCCGGCGCCGTTCCCCTTCGCCGATCCGCCGTCTCCCCTGTCGCGGCCGAACACCCCACCGGCGTCCATGACCGTCCACGCCAGCACCGACAGCACCAGCACCGCCGCCGTCACGGCCGCGCCGACCGCCAGGCGGGCACCGCGTCTTCGTACAGGCGGCCCGCTCGGCTCGGTCGGCGGAGCCCACGGGTCCCGGGGCCCCTGCGACGCGACCACGGTGAACGGAGTCGTATGCGAACCAGAGCCAGCACCACCACCACCAGGACCCGAAGCCGCCACCGGAACCGCCACCGGCCCCGGAACCGACACCTCCGGCCCCAGCACCTCCCGCCACACAGCGCCCGCGTCCACCGCGCTCCCGAGCCGCTGCCGGCACCAGTCCACGATCTCCGTGAGCGTGGCCCGGTCGGCCGGATCCGCGGCCAGGCAGCGGGCGATCAGGGGACGCAGCTCCTCGGGGAGCGGCGACAGATCGGGCCGGGAGTGGACGATGCGGTAGAGGACGGTGACCCCGGGGCCGTCGCCGTACAGCGGAGCGCCGAGCGCCGCGAACGCCGCCGTCTGGCCGAGCGCGAAGACGTCCGTCGCCTGCGTGACCTCGGCGCCGGACGCCTGCTCCGGTGCCATGTACTGGGGCGTGCCGATGGCGAGGCCGCCGCTCGTCGCCGTGTACGAACTCAGGCCCGAGGCCAGCGAGATGCCGAAGTCGATCACGCGCGGGCCGTCGGCGGCGAGCAGCACGTTCGACGGCTTGAGGTCGCGGTGCACGACCCCGGCGGTGTGGATGGCCTGCAACGCCTCGGCCACGCCCGCCATCAGCCACAGCACCGCCGACACCGGCAGCGGGCCGCGCCGCGCGACCGCCTCCGACAGCGAGGGCCCGGGCACGTACAGCGTGGCGAGCCACGGCGGATCTGCGTCCGCGTCACCGTCGATCAGCTCGGCCGTGTACGCGCCCCGCACCCGCCGCGCCGCCTCCATCTCCCGACGGAAGCGCCCCCGGAACGAGGGGTCGTCGGCCAGTTCGGAGCGGACGACCTTCAGCGCCACGGGGCGGCCGCCCTGCGTGTGCGACAGATAGACCCGGCCCATGCCGCCCGCGCCGATCCGCGCCGCCAGCCGGTAACCGGCGACCTCCACCGGATCGTCGGCCTGCAACGGCCCGAAACCCGCCCCGGCCCCCGCCTGCCCCGCGTCCCCCCTGAGATCCATGTTCCCCCGGCCCCTTCCCCTGCGCCCCTGAGCCCCCGGTCAACCGTTGGTTGACCCCTGCACGTGAAGCAGCAGCTTATGTCGCCCCGGATGCCCCGGGAGTCTCTAGAGCCGCACCGGCAGCGAGTCCACCCCGTACACGATCGACAGCTTGCGGAACTCCAGCTCCTCGGACGCCACCGCGAGCTGCAACTCGGGGAAGCGGCGGACCAGCTGGGGGAAGGCGGCGCGCAGCTCCATCTTGCCGAGCTCGGCGCCGATGCAGCGGTGGATGCCGTAGCCGAAGGCCAGGTGGGACGCGGTGGGCGGGCGCGAGGGAAGGAAGGCGTCCATGTCGTCGCCGTCCGCGCCGAGCCGCGGGTCCCGGTCGGCGGCGCTGAGCGACACGATCACGATGTCGCCGCCGGTTATCGGTATGCCGCCGATCTCGACGTCCTCGCGGGCGAACCGCGGGAAGGCCGTCTGCACGACCGTGAGATGCCGCAGCAGTTCGTCCACGAAGGGCGCCGCGACCGCCGCCGGGTCCTCCGCGTCGCGCAGCGCCGCGAAGTGCTCCCGGTCGCTGAGCATGATCATGGTGCCGAGCGAGAGCATGCTCGCCGTCGTCTCCAGACCACCGGTCAGCACCCCGTCCGCGAGGCCGGTCAGTTCCTCGTCGGTGATGTTGTCGCCGTGCTCGCGCACCAGCATGCCGAGCAGCCCCTCGCCCGGATCGCGCCGCTGTGCGGCGACGACCCCGCGCAGATAGTCCAGCGACTGCGACACCGCGCCGAAGGACGCGCCCGCGCCGCCCAGCACGTCGAACCGGGCCACGGAGAACTGCTGGAACGCCTCCCGCTCCTCATAGGGAACGCCGAGGAGTTCACAGATCACCAGCGCAGGCACCGGCATCGCGAAGTGCTCGACGAGGTCGGCCGTGCCGTCGGGCGACTCGCGCACCGCCTTCTCCAGCTGGGCCAGTTGCTCCTCGACGATCGCGTGGATGCGCGGCGTGAGCCGCGACAGCCGGCGCATCGTGAACTCGGGCGTCAGCAGCCGCCGCAGCCGGGTGTGGTCCGGCGGGTCGCAGAAGCCGAGCCCGCCCGGATTCTGATCGGCGCCCGCGCCGCCCACGCCCACCAGGTGCCGGAAGTCGTTGCTGAACGCCTTGGCGTTGCCGAGGACTTCCTTCGCCTCGTCGTAGCCCGACACCAGCCAGACCGTCATGCCGGGGATCGGCAGCCTGCTGACCGGCTCCCGGTCGCGCAGCGCGCCGATCTCGGGAACCGGGTCGACACCCTCGCGGCGCAGTGGCAGCAGCGCGCCGTCGGGCAGCTTCGACAGGATCGACAGATCCAGGCCCGTCCCCTTTCTCCGCAGCCGGGAGAAGTAGAGGCGGGTCAGCCAGCTCGCTATCGCGGAACGTGCAGATCGTACGTACATGTGCTCGCGTCTCTGCGGTGAAGTGGGACGGACGGGCCCGAAGTGGGGGACGTGGGCCAAGGTGGTGAAGCGGCGGGGGTGCGTCAAGGGTATGTGCGCCCCCGGGGTGCCGGGGAAGAGGGCCAGCCCCTGAGAAGACCCTGTGGACATCCCCCGTACATCCCTGAGGACACCCCCCGAACCCCTCCGCGGCCCTTCTCCCTACCGGGGCAGCGGCGGCAGGAAGCCGGTCGTGCCGTCGGTCAGCTCCCGCAGGATGTCCATGTGGCCCAGGTGCCGGGCCGTCTCCTCCAGCATGTGCACCAGCACCCAGCGCATCGACACCGTCCTGCCGTCCCAGGCCGTGCCCGTCTCCTCCAGCGGGATCTCGGCGATGGCCAGGTCGGCGGCGGTGCGGGCGCGCGCGTAGAACGCGAGGATGCTCTCGACCGTCTCGTCGTCGGCCGCCACGATGTCCTCGCCCTTGTACGGGTCGAACCACAGCGGTTCGGCCTCCCGGCCGAACGTCTCGCAGAACCAGCCGTACTCCACCGACGCCAGATGCTTGACGAGCCCCAGCAGATTCGTCCCCGACGGTGTCAGCGGGCGCCGGGCCCGCTCCTCGTCGAGCCCCTGGAGCTTCCACACGACACCGTCCCGGTGCCGGTCGAGCGCCACGTGCAGGCTCTCCTTCTCCGTGCCCTCGTACGGGACGTGCCTCATCGCGGGCCTGCTGGTCATGGCTGGTCCTCCCCCTGGTCGGTGCCCAGAAAGTAGCAGCGCGCCCCGACGGCGCGGTGCCGGGGAAAAGAAGAGGAGAGCTCCGGCGTCCCCTGGAACCATGGGTGTCATGGATGCCAAGGACGCCACCGGCCCCGTGGAGCACAGCGGGCGCAGCGAGCCCGCGGGACACCGGGATTTCGAGGATCTCGTCGCCGAGGCGGTCGCCGCGCCCACCGAGGGCTGGGACTTCTCCTGGTTCGAGGGCCGCGCCACCGAGGAGCGGCCCTCGTGGGGGTACGCCCGGCTGATGGGGGAGCGCCTCGCCGGCGTCGACGCGGCGCTCGACCTGCACACCGGTGGCGGCGAAGTGCTCGACCTGGCCCCGCGGCTGCCGCGCCTGATGGCCGCCACCGAGGGCTGGCCGCCGAACGTGGCGAAGGCCTCCCGCCGGCTCGCCCCGCGCGGCGTGGTCGTGGTCGCGTCCCCCGACGACGCCCCGCTGCCCTTCGCCGACGCCACCTTCGACCTGGTCACCGCCCGCCACCCGGTCCGGGCGGACTTCGCCGGGATCGCCCGCGTACTGCGCCCCGGCGGCAGCTACTTCGCCCAGCACGTCGGCCCCGGCAGCGTGTTCGAGGTCGTCGAGTACTTCCTCGGCCCGCAGCCGGAGGAGGTGCGCCGAAGCCGCGACCCGCGGGCGGAGGCCGACGAGGCGCGGGCGGCGGGCCTGGAGGTCGTCGATCTGCGCGCCGAGCGGCTGCGCGTCGAGTTCTACGACGTCGGAGCGGTCGTGCACTTCCTGCGCAAGGTCGTCTGGATGGTCCCGGGCTTCACCGTGGAGGCGTACGAACCCCAACTGCGCGCCCTGCACGAACGGATCGGGAAGGAGGGGCCGTTCGTGGCCCACAGCTCCCGCCATCTGATCGAGGCCCGCAGGCCGTAGGGACCACCGGCAGAGCAAACGGTGCAAACCGGGCGCCTGGAGCAACCGATTCCGCATCGTTACCGAGACGCACTCGATCCTCACGTAAACCTCACGTAAGTTCAGACCAACGGCAATTCGCGTCAGCAAAGCTGCGCGGCGGTACCGCGCGGTGGAGGGGGCCGCGCGGTGCCGCTTGCCACCTCACGGGCCCGGCGCCGCCGCGCGCGACCCGAATGCGCCATATCCGCGACGGCCTTCGCGGGCGGCCCCGGTGACGTCAACCTCGCGCGTGACACGGGAGAGGGACGCCGAACCTCGGGCGAAGCGGTTGTGAAGACGGTGTCGAAGACGCCTGTGGGCCCGCTGTGGAGCGGCCGGAAAGCTACCTCCAGCAGTCGCCGGGCGATTGCGGAGAGTAGTTGTGGCACGCCGAAGGAGGCATCCGCACTTACGAAGGGTTATGGTGGAAACCCCCCCTCGGGCCGGTCCGTCTCCCCCCCACGGACCGGCCCGTTTTTTGTCCGCACATACGGACACGACAAGCCCCGCTCAGGGGCTCGCCGGGGGCGAACCGGATCAGCTGCGTCCGGCCCAGATGTTCGTACCGGGCGTGGAGACGGCGAACGAGTCGATTTCGGTCAGGTCCTCGTCGGTCAGCTTGCTCGCGGCCAGCGCTGCCACGTTGTTCTCCAGCTGCTTCACGCTGGAGGCACCGATCAGGGCCGACGTCATCCGCTCGTCGCGCAGCACCCAGTTCAGCGCGAGCTGGGCCAGGGACTGGCCGCGGCGCTGCGCGATGTCGTTCAGGCCGTTCAGCCGGCGCACCACGTCCTCGCTCAGCAGGTTCGGGTCGAGCGACTTGCCCTGCGTGGCACGCGAGCCCTCCGGGATGCCCTTCAGGTACTTGTCCGTCAGCAGACCCTGCGCGAGCGGCGCGAAGGAGATGCAGCCCATGCCCGCCGTCTCCAGCGTGTCGAGCAGACCGTCGTCCTCCGTCCAGCGGTTGATCATCGAGTAGGACGGCTGGTGGATCAGGGCCGGGACGCCCATCTCCTTGAGGATCCGCGCGGCCTCGGCCGTCTGCTCGCTGGTGTACGACGAGACGCCCACGTACAGCGCCTTGCCCTGCTGCACCGCCGAGGCGAGCGCGCCCATCGTCTCCTCGAGCGGGGTGTTCGGGTCGAAGCGGTGCGAGTAGAAGATGTCGACGTAGTCCACGCCCATCCGCTTCAGCGAGGCGTCGAGCGACGACGTCAGGTACTTGCGGCTGCCCCACTCGCCGTACGGGCCCGGGTGCATCAGATAGCCGGCCTTGGTCGACAGGACCAGCTCGTCACGGTACGGGGCGAAGTCCTGCGCGAAGATCTTGCCGAAGTTCAGCTCGGCCGAGCCGGGGGGCGGGCCGTAGTTGTTGGCCAGGTCGAAGTGGGTGACGCCCAGGTCGAAGGCGCGGCGCAGGATCGCGCGCTGGGAGCCGAGCGTGCGGTCGTCACCGAAGTTGTGCCACAGGCCGAGCGAGATCGCGGGCAGCTTCAGGCCGCTGCGGCCCGTGCGCCGGTACTCCATCGCGTCGTAACGGTCGGCCGAGGCCACGTAGGGAGAGGTGTCGTTCATGGGTACGAAACTACGTCAGGGCGGTGTCGGTGCACTGACACCCCACAGCTCCCACCCGGTTTTGCGGCTGTAGGCTTTCGCCTTCGGGGACCGTCGTCTGCACGGAGGGGCAAAAGACCGTGAACCTGCGGGACAGGCTGCGCGGCCTGCTGGTCAGGCTGTACGCACGCCGGGTCGAAGGCCACCTGGACCACGACCAGGTGCCCAAGCACATCGGCGTCATCATGGACGGCAACCGACGCTGGGCGAAGGCCGCCGGCTCCACTCCGGCCCAGGGACACCAGGCGGGCGCCGCCAAGATCGAGGAGTTCCTCGGCTGGTGCAGCGAGACGGACGTCGAGGTCGTCACCCTGTGGCTGCTGTCGACGGACAACTTCGACCGGCCCGCCGAGGAACTGGTGCCGCTGCTCGGCATCATCGAGGACACCGTCCGCGCGCTCGCGGCCGACGGCCGCTGGCGCGTCCACCACGTGGGCACTCCCGACATCCTCCCCGAGGGCATGCAGGGCATCCTCAAGGAGGCCGAGGAGGCCACCGCCCAGCGCGACGGAATACTGGTCAACGTGGCGATCGGCTACGGCGGCCGCCAGGAGATCGCCGACGCCGTCCGCTCGATGGTTCTCGACGCGGGGGAGAAGGGGCAGTCGATCGAGGAGCTGGCCGACGCCGTCTCCGTCGACCTGATCGGCAAGCACCTCTACACCAGCGCCCAGCCCGACCCGGACCTCGTCATCCGCACCAGCGGCGAGCAGCGCCTGTCGGGCTTCATGCTCTGGCAAACGGCCCACTCCGAGTACTACTTCTGTGAAGTCTTCTGGCCTGCCTTCCGCAAGGTCGACTTCCTGCGCGCGATGCGCGACTACGCCCTCCGGCACCGGCGTTTCGGCGGCTGATCCGCTCTCACCCGGGGCGCACCCGGGGGACGCACGACATCAGGAGTTAACGCACGCGCCGCCCTATGCCCTGGCATGGCTGCGCGTGTTCGAGGGAATAACCCCCCCAGGTCGGTGTCCGCACCAAGGACACCGCATCTCAGCGGGCGGCACGGGGCCGCCCGCCCGGGAGGCCCTTTGCACCAGGACGACCGCACACGAACCCGTGCGGATGACGACTTGGAGGGCCGGCTCTCGGCCCGCTGCGCGGGGCCGACGACCGGCAGCCTTCGCCGGTGTCCCCGGCCCAGAAACTCCTCCGTCGCTCCCCGACCTCATCCGAGGGGGTACGTCCTTCCGTGGTGACCAGCAACAAGCGCCTGCGCAAAGCCGAACGGCGCACTTATGTTCTCGACACCAGCGTCCTGCTGGCCGATCCCAACGCCATGACCAGGTTCGACGAGCACGAAGTCGTGCTGCCGATCGTCGTGGTCACGGAGTTGGAGGCCAAACGGCACCATCCCGAACTCGGGTACTTCGCCCGGCAGGCCCTGCGCCTGCTCGACGACTACCGGGTTCGCTACGGACGCCTGGACGCTCCGATCCCCACCGGAGACCTGGGCGGCACGCTGCGCGTCGAGCTCAACCACTCCGACCCCTCCGTGCTCCCGGCCGGCTACCGCCTGGGTGACAACGATTCCCGGATCCTGGCCGTCGCCCGCAACCTGCAGGCCGAGGGGTTCGACGTCACGGTCGTGTCGAAGGACCTGCCGCTCAGGATCAAGGCGTCGTCGGTCGGCCTCCTCGCCGAGGAGTACCGCGCCGAACTCGCCGTCACGGACTCCGGTTTCACCGGAATGTCCGAACTGACCCTCGCCGGCGAGCAGGTCGACCTGCTCTTCGAGGAGGAGACGCTCTACGTTCCCGAGGCCGCCGACCTTCCGGTGCACACGGGACTGACCATCCACTCCGAGCGCGGCAAGGCCCTCGGCCGGGTCACGCCGGAGGGCAACGTCCGCCTGGTGCGCGGCGACCGGGAGGCCTTCGGGCTCAAGGGACGCAGCGCCGAGCAGCGGATCGCGCTCGATCTGCTGCTCGACCCGGACATCGGCATCGTCTCCATGGGCGGCCGGGCCGGCACCGGCAAGTCCGCGCTCGCGCTCTGCGCGGGCCTGGAGGCCGTCCTGGAGCGGCGCCAGCACAAGAAGGTGATGGTCTTCCGTCCGCTGTACGCGGTCGGCGGCCAGGAACTCGGCTATCTGCCCGGCAGCGAGGCCGACAAGATGGGGCCGTGGGCGCAGGCCGTCTTCGACACCCTCTCGGCCGTGACGACCCGTGATGTGATCGAGGAGATCACCGCCCGCGGCATGCTGGAGGTCCTGCCGCTCACCCACATCCGCGGCCGCTCGCTGCACGACGCGTTCGTGATCGTGGACGAGGCCCAGTCCCTGGAGCGCAACGTCCTGCTGACGGTGCTCTCCCGCATCGGGGCGAACTCCCGTGTCGTCCTCACCCATGACGTCGCCCAGCGCGACAACCTCAGGGTCGGCCGGTACGACGGTGTCGTCGCCGTCGTCGAGAAGCTGAAGGGACATCCGCTGTTCGCGCACGTCACGCTGACGCGCTCGGAGAGGTCGCAGATCGCGGCCCTGGTGACCGAAATGCTGGAGGACATCCAGATTTAGGGGAATTGACCGCAAGGGGAGCCCCGAGAGGAGCCCCAAGAGGAGTCCCGAGAGGCGCCGTCCGGAGAAGCCAGAGAGCTTAGCCGGGCGGCGTCTTCGCGCGTGGGGGTTTCCTGAATTCCCCTGCGCCAAACGGGGTGTGACGTTTCCCACGCAACGCAGAATTGCCTAGCGGCGTCCGAATGCGGCAGAGTCACGGTCCTGTCAGGCCCCGCATACGACACTTGCGTACCCCCAGCGGTACAGAACCACCGCAGTACCAGCTGCACCTTGAACTCCATACCGGCCGTCGTATGCCGCCCGAGCACCACGCGGCGCTCCCCGCAAAGGAGTTGCCCACCGGGCCCGTGCCTCCCGTGACCCCGCAGTACGGAGGCCAGCGCCAGGGGCACGATTGCGTCCGCGATGGTCACACTCAAGTGGGCGATGCTGGAAGGAAACCGTGTGAGCCGGATTTCGGTCCGGGGATTCGCAGTGGCTTCGGCCACCGCGGTCACCACTGTCGGCGCCGTCGTGGGTGTTGCCTCGGGCAGCACCGCTCAGCCCAACGAGGCTGAGGCCACGGCGAGCGACGCGACCCTCCTCGCCGACATACCCGCGGGCCAGCAGGCCCAGGTTCAGACCTCGTCCCTCGAGCAGCAGGCTCAGACGCAGGCCATCGCCGCGGACAACGCTGCGCAGAAGACGGCGGAGGAGGCGGCCCGCAAGAAGGCCGCCGACGACGCCGTCGCGAAGCAGCAGGCCGCGCAGGACGCGAAGGAGAAGGCCGAGAAAGAGGCCAAGGAGCGCGAGGAGGCCAAGAAGGCCGCCAGCCGCTCCGAGACCCGCGACGCCTCCAGCTTCAGCACCCAGTCCTCGTACTCGGTCTCCCAGATCCAGGCGATGGCGCGTCAGATGGTGCCGTCCGGCCAGTTCCAGTGCTTCAGCAACATCGTGAACCACGAGTCGAGCTGGAACTACCGGGCCACCAACGCCTCGTCGGGCGCCTACGGTCTCTTCCAGGCGCTGCCCGCCTCCAAGTACTCCTCCGCGGGCGCGGACTGGCAGACCAACCCGGCCACCCAGATCAAGTGGGGGCTGAACTACATGAACGAGCGTTACGGCAGCCCGTGCGACGCCTGGTCGTTCTGGCAGGCCAACAGCTGGTACTAGAACGCGATCGCGTTCAACCTTCCGGAGCCCCTCACCGTCTTACGGTGAGGGGCTCCGGCTGTATCAGCATGTACGGTCGGTCCCGTCGGTGTGAAAGGCGCCCCAAGGGGAAGTTGTGGTGGGGCGTACGGGGACCCCCACGGGGGAAATCAGAGGACGGATCATGTCGCGAGTTCCAGGCTGGCTCGGCCGGGTAGGGGCCGGAATCAGCAAGGTCGGTGAGCGCCTGGACGAGCGCAGGGCCGAGGCGGAGCGGGACGGGGACGGCGATCTGCCGGGCCGCCCGCCCGCGGCATCGGCGAAGGCGGCCGATCCGGCGCCGGACGCGCCCCCGCACGACCATGTGCCCGCGCCGCCCATGTACGCGCCGGCCGTGTCCTCCCGCCCCGAGCCCGTCGTCGCGGTGCCCTGGGGGCTGCGCGTCGCCGCCGAGGCGGGCTGGCGGCTGCTGGTCCTCGCGGGTGCGCTCTGGGTCCTGATGAAGGTCATCAGCTCCGTGCAGCTGGTGGTGTTCGCGTTCGTCGCGGCGCTGCTCATCACGGCGCTGCTCCAGCCGACCGTGGCCCGGCTGCGCCGGCACGGGGTGCCGCGCGGGCTCGCGACGGCGCTCACCGCGATCCTCGGCTTCGTCATCATGGGGCTCGTCGGCTGGTTCGTGGTCTGGCAGGTCCAGGAGAACATCGACACCCTCTCCGACCAGGTCCAGGACGGCATCGACGAGTTGCGCAAGTGGCTGCTCAACAGCCCCTTCCACGTCACCGAGGACACGATCAACGACATCGCGAAGTCGCTGCGCGATGCCATCGGCGCCAATACGGACGAGCTCACGACGGCGGGGCTGGAGGGCGTGACCGTCATCGTCGAGGCGCTGACCGGCATCCTGCTGGCGATGTTCTCGACGCTGTTCCTGCTCTACGACGGCCGGCGCATCTGGGAGTGGACGCTCAAGCTCGTCCCGGCGCAGGCCCGTCCGGGCATCGCGGGGGCCGGGCCGAGGGCGTGGCGCACGCTCACCGCGTATGTCCGAGGGACCGTCATAGTCGCCCTCATCGACGCCATCTTCATCGGCCTCGGCATCTTCTTCCTCGGGGTTCCGATGGCGGTGCCGCTCGCCGTCTTCATCTTCCTGTTCGCGTTCATCCCGCTCGTCGGCGCCGTGGTGTCGGGGGCGCTCGCCGTCGTCGTCGCGCTGGTGACGCAGGGCGTGTTCACTGCCGTGATGGTGCTGGTCGTCGTGCTCGCCGTGCAGCAGATCGAGGGCCACATCCTGCAGCCGTTCATCCTCGGCCGTGCCGTCCGGGTCCATCCGCTGGCCGTCGTGCTCGCCGTCGCCACCGGGAGCATGGTGTCCGGGATCGGCGGGGCCGTGGTGGCCGTTCCGCTGGTCGCCGTCATCAACACCGTCGTCGGCTACCTCCGCAGCTGGTCCCAGGAAGCCTCCCTCCGCCACTCCCCGTCCCCCCACGGCGCCACAGCCACCCCGGTCGCCCCGGTGACCCCGCCGTCCGGCCCCTCCGCCGACTGACTGCACCTCTCGCCGTGGCTGGCCGCGCAGTTCCCCGCGCCCCTGGAAGCGAGCTTCGCTCGCCCAGGGGAGGCTGCGCGAAGCGCATGCCTCAGGGGCGCGGGGAACTGCGCGAGAAGCGGCCACCGGCCCGCACCCGGCCACGAGACCCAAAAAAGTCGGCCCCGGCACAGAAATGTGCCGGGGCCGACCCATGAAGCCCGGTTACGCCAGGATGGCCTCGGCGTCGAGCGTGACCGCCACCGCCTGAATCACAGAGGCGATCTTGAACGCCTCCTGCACGACCTCCCGGTCGACACCGGCCTTGCGCAGCACCTGCTCGTGCGAGTCGAGGCACATCCCGCAGCCGTTGATCGCGGAGACCGCGAACGACCACAGCTCGAAGTCGACCTTGTCGACACCGGGGTTGCCGATGACGTTCATCCGCAGACCCGCGCGCATCGTCCCGTACTCGTCGTCCGAGAGCAGGTGACGCGTGCGGTAGAAGACGTTGTTCATCGACATGATGGCGGCAGCCGACTTCGCGGCCTTGAACGCCTCCGGCGACAGGTTCGCCTCGGCCTCCGGCGCCAGCTCGCGCAGCACGTGCGGCGAGCGGGACGCGATGGCGGTCGCCAGGACCGTGCCCCACAGCTGCTGCTGCGGGAGGTCCGAGTTGCCGATGACCGAGCCCAGGTTGAGCTTCAGGTCCTTGGCGTAGTCCGGTATGGCGGACTTGAGTTCGTCGAGAGCCATGTCAGAGCCTTCCGTTCACTCGCCCGAGAGCAGCGCGACCGGGTCCAGGGTCTCATCGCCCTTGCTCCAGTTGCACGGGCACAGCTCGTCCGTCTGGAGCGCGTCGAGGACCCGGAGGACCTCCTTGGGGTTACGGCCGACGGAGCCGGCGGTCACCATCGTGAACTGGATCTCGTTGTTCTGGTCGACGATGAAGACGGCGCGCTGGGCGAAGCCGTCCTCGCCCTCGATGCCGAGGTCACGCATGAGCTCGTGCTTGGAGTCGGCCAGCATCGGGAAGGGCAGGTCCGTCAGGTCCGGGTGGTCCTTGCGCCAGGCGTGGTGCACGAACTCGGAGTCGCCGGAGAAGCCGAGGACCTGGGCGTCACGGTCGGCGAACTCCTCGTTCAGCTTGCCGAAGGCGGCGATCTCGGTGGGGCACACGAAGGTGAAGTCCTTGGGCCACGCGAACACGATCTTCCACTTGCCCTCGTAGGTCTTGTGGTTGATCTGCTCGAACTCCTGGCCCTTCTCCAGCGAGACGCAGGCGGTCAGGTCGAACTCGGGGAACTTGTCACCGACAGTGAGCACGCGCTCTCCTTGCAGCGAGAAAGGTCCCTTTTTGAGGGACTTTTCTGTGGGTTGGACTGTGAGCGATCGTGGCACAGAGTGCATTGATTATGGAAATAGCTAGACTCGGTCGTGTTGATCGGAGGTGGCTATCAGTGGCCGTCAGTAAGGGGAAGCCCGCGGGTGGGCGGCGCCGGCAGCCGAGCCTGGCGCAATTGCGGGCGTTCGCCGCGGTCGCGGAGCATCTGCACTTCAGGGATGCCGCGGCGGCGATCGGGATGAGTCAGCCCGCGCTGTCGGGAGCCGTGTCGGCCCTGGAGGAAGTCCTTGGGGTGACCCTTGTCGAGCGTACGACGAGAAAGGTGCTGCTCTCGCCCGCCGGGGAGCGGATCGCGGTGCGGGCGCGGGCCGTGCTCGACGAGGTCGGGGCGCTGATGGAAGAGGCCGAGTCGGTGCGGGCGCCGTTCACGGGCGCGCTGCGGCTCGGGGTGATCCCGACCGTGGCGCCCTATCTGCTGCCGACCGTGCTGCGGCTCGTCCACGAGAAGTACCCGGACCTGGATCTGCAGGTGCACGAGGAGCAGACCTCGTCGCTGGTCGAGGGGCTCGGGGCCGGGCGGCTCGACCTGCTGCTGCTCGCGGTGCCGCTCGGGGTGCCCGGCGTCGCCGAACTTCCCCTGTTCGACGAGGACTTCGTGCTCGTCACGCCGATGGAGCACTGGCTCGGCGGGCGGGAGGGGATTCCGCGCGAGGCGCTGCGCGAGCTGAATCTGCTGCTGCTCGACGAGGGGCACTGTCTGCGCGATCAGGCGCTGGACATCTGCCGGGAGGCGGGGCGTGGTGACGCTCCCGTCACCACGACCGCCGCCGGGCTCGCCACGCTGGTCCAACTCGTCGCCGGCGGGCTCGGGGTGACGCTGTTGCCGCGGACCGCCGTGGCCGTCGAGACGAGCCGCAGCAGTCAGTTGCTGACGGGGTATTTCGCCGAGCCCGCGCCGACGCGCAGGGTGGCTCTCGCCATGCGTGTCGGCGCGGCTCGCTCCGCTGAGTACCGGGAGTTGGGGGTGGCCCTGCGCGATGCTCTGCGGGGGCTGCCCGTCCGGATACTGGGGGACTGAGGTTCCGCGCGTGGCCGGGTGCCGGCCGGTGGGGCTTCTCGCGCAGTTCCCCGCGCCCCTGACGGGGCGCTGAGGTTCTGTGCGTTGCCGGGTGCGGCGCCCCTGGCGGGGCTGGTCCTACTCGGTTCTCAGGCCCTCCGGGCGCATCAGGCGGTAGAGGGGTGGGAGGCTCAGCAGGGTCACCACCGCGATCGCTGCCAGGCCGACTCCCGTCAGGGGCAGGAACGTCAGCCAGTCCGCGACCGGGGAGCCGACCATGCGCAGCATCAGCGTGCCCAGGGCCAGACCGCCGCCGACCGCGACCACCATGCCGAGCACGACCGGGATCGCCGTCTGCCAGAGCACCGACCAGGCCAGGGTGGAGCGGCGGGTGCCGTAGGCGACCAGGATCGACAGCAGGCGCCTGCGGTCGCGGAGCTGCTCGATCTGCGAGACCAGCAGCGACGCCGCGATCAGCGTCATCGTCAGGGCCGCGGCGGAGAACAGGCCGCGCCGGATCGCCGCGTACTCGTCGTTGGTCTCGACCGACTGGTACTCGGAGACGTTCATCATCGGATCGAGCCGGTACGCGGTGTTGCGGACGTACTCGGCGGCGTCCGGCACGTTCGGGTCGATCCTGATCTGCGTGGAGACCATCCCGTTGGCCAGGTCGCGCACGTCGACGGTGGACGGGGTGGCGAGGATGCCGCCGAAGTGGTTGCCGCTCGGGGAGAGCCGGGCCGGGACCGTGCGGGCGTCCTTCGGCACCGTCCACCGGGCCTTCGTCTCGACGTCGTCGATGACGAGCCGGGCGCCGGGCTTGGCGTCCTTGGCCAGCGTCTTCTCTTCCTCGGGGAAGTCGGAGCCGGTGACGCGGAAGACGTCGCCGTCCTTGCAGGAGGTGATGACCGCCAGCTCGCGCAGCGTGGCGCAGGTGCCGACGGACAGCGACACGGACGGCTCGGCGATCTCCGCGTCCGGCTTCGCGCCGGGCTTGGTCATCGTGCTGTCGATGGTGGCGATGACCTTGCGCACGCCCTTGGTTGCGTTGAACTCCCGCACCATGCGTTCGGCGGTCCGGCCGGAGGTGACGTCGGCGCTGGTGCCGATCTGGGCCCGTGCCGGGTCCTGCCCCGTGGACTCGTTGAACTTCCCGTCGATACCGCCCAGGTACATCTGCAGGGCGATGCCGCCCGCCACCGCGATGGTGATCCCGGCGACCGCCCGGCTCGCGCCGGTGCTGTGCAACTGGAGCCTGCGCACAGCCAGTTGCCACGGCACCGGGCCGCCGCGCAGCCGGTGCACGACCGCCTCCACCAGCCAGGGGAGCACCAGGACCAGGCCGATCAGGGTGAGGCCGATGCCGGTGGCGGTCTGGAAGACGCCGAAGCTGCCCAGCCTCGATGCCGAACCGGTCGTCAGCAGCAGCACCGCGCCGACGACCGGCACGACGAGACGCCACCACAGCCGGCGGGAGCGGGTGCCGCCGCCGCGGACGACGCCCAGCGGTTCGATGGTCACCGAGCGCAGCGCGAACACCGTGACCGCGACCGCCGAGACCGGCACGGCCACCAGGACCAGCACCCCGAGGGCGGGTACCGGCCTGAAGTCCGACGGGAACGCCGACAGCCGCCAGATCTCCACGACGCCGAGCAACTGCCGTCCGGCCAGGAAGAGGACGACGCCGAGGACGAGTCCGAGCAGCGTGCCGAACAGTGCCTCGCCCGCCGCCGTGCGCCGGGTCGTGCGGGCGTCCGCGCCGACCAGCCGCAGCGCGGCGAGGCGCCGGTCGCGCCGCTCGCCGCCGAACCGGACGGCCGTCGCGATGAAGATGGCGACCGGGACCAGCAGGACGACGCAGGCCAGCACGATGAGCACGATGAGGCTCGGATCGAGCGCGGGCCGCTCGTAGCTCATCCCGAAGTGGTCGATGCGGGCGGTGCTCGTCCCGTACTTCAGGGTGTCGCTGCCCGCGTAGAAGTACAGCTCGAAGGGGTTGTCGAGGCCCGCGTCGCCGATCGTGCCGACGATGCGGTAGTCGTAGCGCTCCTTGAGGAGCTTGCCGTCGGGGGAGTCGAGCAGCTTCTTCAGCGCGGGCGAGACCACCATCTCGTCGGGCCCCGGCAGCTTGTCGACGCCGGGCGGCACCGGCGGGTGCGCGCCCTCGGGACGCAGCAGCGAGCCGCTGACGAAATCACCGTGGTATTCGGAGGAGGCGCCGCCGACGATCATCGTGTCGTCGGCGGGCTTGAGGACGTGGTCGACGCCGACGCCCAACTGCCGGGCGTCGCCGCGCTCGTCGCGCTCCTGCATGAACGTCGGCACCGAGGCCGCGCCGAGCAGCACGGCCACGCCGAGGGCCACGCCGACGGCGGTCAGCAGCGTGCGGATCCAGCCCTCGCGGCCTCCGGACACGGCGAACCGCATGCCGAGGGCGAGGTCACGGGTGAAGCTCATCGGGCGAACTCCATGTCCCGCGACTTGCCGTCCCGTACGACGATCTCGCGGTCGGAGTAGGCGGCGACCCGGGCCTCGTGCGTGACCAGGACGACGGCGGCGTTCGCGCCGCGCGCGGCCTCGGTCAGCAGCTCCATGACCCGCTCGCCGTTGAGGGAGTCCAGGGCGCCGGTCGGCTCGTCGGCGAAGAGCAGGCGCGGGTTCGTGACCAGCGAGCGGGCCACGGCGACGCGCTGGCCCTGGCCGCCCGATATCTCACCGGGGCGCTTGCCGGCGAGGTCGTCGACCTCCAGGCGCGCCAGCCAGGAGGCGGCCTGTCGCTCGGCCTCCTTGCGCTTGGTGCCGTTCAGCCGCAGCGGCAGCGCGACGTTCTCCACGCAGGTCAGCTCCGGGACCAGCTGGCCGAACTGGAAGACGAAGCCGAAGTCCGTGCGGCGCAGGGCGCTGCGCTCGGCGTCGGAGAGCGTGGTCAGGTCGCGGCCGTCGTAGGCGATGGTGCCGGAGTCCGGGGTGACGATGCCGGCCAGGCAGTGCAGCAGCGTCGACTTGCCGGAGCCGGACGGGCCCATGACGGCGACGACCTCGCCGGGGTGGACGGAGAAGGAGGCGCCGTCCAGCGCGGGCGTCGGGCCGTACGCCTTGTGCAGATCGGTGGCGGTGAGCAGGGCACCGGCGGGTGTGGGGGTCATGAGGGGCGTACCTCCGCGGCGAGTCGGTCGAGGCGCGCGGCGGTCAGTTCGAGCCAGCGCAGGTCGGCTTCCAGGTGGAACAGGGCGTGGTCGCAGATCAGCTGGTCGGCGAGGTCGCCCTTGCGCTTGCGGTCCGTGAGGATGCGCATCAGACGCAGGTGCTCGGCGCGCTGGGTGTCGAGGATGGTCGCGGCGTCGCGCTCGGTCAGCAGCGCCAGGACGACCTTCGTGTAGAGCGTCGACTGGAGGTAGGGTTCCGGCTTCTCCGGGGTCGCGAGCCATTGCCGTACGTCGGTGATGCCGGCGTCGGTGATCGCGTACCGCTTGCGCTCCGGGCCGTCGCCCGCCTCTATCCCGTCGACCTCGACGAGGCCGTTCTTCAGGAGGCGGGACATGGTCGAGTAGACCTGCCCGTAGTGGAGCGGCTTGTCGTGGCCGAACGTCGAGTCGAAGGTGCGCTTGAGGTCGTAGCCGTGCCGGGGGCCGGCTTCCAGGAGCCCGAGAAGGGTGTGGCCGATGGACATGACGGTGACTGTACACCGTGTGTATACCCGGGGTGTATAGCGGGTCGTTCGGCTGCGGGTGTGTGGGGCTGGTCGCGTAGTTCCCCGCGCTGTTTTTGGGTTGTCGGTCGGCTGACGGCCGGTGGCCGCTTCTCGCGCAGTTCCCCGCGCCCCTGAAGCGAGCTGCGCTCGCCCAGCCGCCCCGCGTGGTTCCTGGGGTGTCCGGGG